>DASZJO010000210.1:0-25482 GCA_035948015.1 Puia sp. | reverse complement strand
ACGGGGGGAGGGAGGCCGGGAAAATGGGGTTGGAGTGGGAGGGGGAATCTGGGTTGGGAGCGACTGGAAAAATGTCGGAAGAGAAACGGGTTGGCTGCAACATTTTTGCCTTTCGTGCGTCCAGTTAGTATCACAAACTGGTTTCATGATCAAAAATTTCTTCAAGGTCGCTTTTCGGAGCCTCTGGAAGCAGAAAGGGTATAGCTTTCTGAATATTTTCGGGCTGGCCATCGGGATGTCTTGCAGTCTGCTCATCCTGTTGTGGATCAGGGATGAAGAGGCGGTGGACAATTTCCATGTAAAAGGCGACAGGCTTTACAGCGTATATCAACGGCAGTATTATGACAAGAAAATAGAATCGGGTCATTATACGCCCGGGGTATTGCCGGATGAAATGAAGAAAGTATTGCCGGAGGTGGAGATGTCGTCCGGTTTCGATGGCGGGGAGCGGATGACTTTCCAGGTAGGGGACAAGATCTTAAAGGAGGATGGGGCGTTTGCGGGGGCGGATTTCTTCCGGATGTTCAGCTATCCTTTGCTGGAGGGGAAAGCGGAATCCGCGCTGTCTGCACCGGTGAGCATGGCGATCAGCCGGAAAATGGCGGTAGCTTTCTTTGGTAGCCCGGAGGCCGCGATGGGCAAGACGATCCGCAATGAGAACCGGCGCGACTTGAAGGTCATGGCGGTGTTCGAGGACCTGCCGTCGGTGACTTCAGAGAAGTTTGATTACGTTATTAATTGGTACGCCTACCTGGATGACAATAGCTGGGCGAAGGATTGGGGAAATAACGGGCCACGGACGCTGCTCCTGCTGAGAAAGGATGCTAATGCGGCCCGATTCGATCAGAAGATCACGCATTTCCTTGCGAAATACAATAAATACATGTCGAAGACCTTTTATATTGAGCTTGGGATACAGCGTTTTGGGGATATATACCTGCATGGGCAGATCGTGAATGGCAAAATTGCCGGCGGCCGGATCGAGTATGTGCGGTTATTCAGCATCGTGGCGATATTCATCCTGTGTATTGCCTGTATCAATTTCATGAACCTGACGACCGCCCGTTCGGTGAAGCGGGCAAAGGAGATCGGCATCCGGAAGGTGGTCGGGGCGGTGCGGCCGGCGTTGATCCGCCAGTTCCTCAGCGAGGCTGTGCTACTGGCTCTAATCTCGGTCATTTTTGCCATGGGGATCGTGCTGGCGACGTTGCCGGCCTTCAACCAAATTACGGGGAAGGAGATCGTCTTTCCCTATGCTTCGGGTTCATTCTGGTTAAGCCTGTTTGTACTAACGCTGGTAACGGGTATGCTGTCGGGGAGTTACCCGGCGCTTTTCCTCTCCTCTTTCCAGCCGATCCGGGTGCTCAAGGGGACCTTGCGGTTCAGTCCGGCGACAGCCTGGTTCCGGAAGGGCCTGGTGGTTTTTCAGTTCATGTTGTCGATTGTCCTCATCATCGGAACGATGGTTGTGTCGGGGCAGGTGGATTATGTGCAATCCGTCAACCTGGGTTACGACCGGGAAAATCTGCTCTATATTCCGCTGGAAGGCGATCTGACGGGGAAATATAAAGTATTCAAGGACGAGGCGATGCAACTGCCGGGTGTTGGGGCGGTCAGTAGAGCCTCCCAGTCGCCAACCAATATCGAGAACGGGACGTTTGGAGTGGACTGGGACGGGAAGGACCCCAACAATACGATCATGTTCACGAATACTTCGGCGGGATACGATTTTGTGAAGACGATGGGGCTGCAAGTGAAGGAAGGCCGGGACTATTCGCCGGCGTATGGGACGGATACGGTCGGGTATATTTTGAATGAAGAGGCCGCCAAGCGGATCGCGTATAAGGATCCGATCGGGCATCGGCTCACCTTTTGGGGCAAGAAAGGAACAATCATCGGGGTGGTCCGGAATTTCCATTTCAATTCGCTTCATGAGCCGATACGGCCGCTGATCATCCATTATGGGGAGGCAGAAGATTGGGGGAGCGCGATAGTGAGGACTAAAGCGGGGCAGACAAAGGAGACGTTGAAGGGGCTTGAGGCTTTGTGCAGGCAGCTCAATCCGAGGTTCCCTTTCACCTATCAGTTTGCGGATGAGCAGTATCGCAATTTGTATAAGAGCGAGCAGGTGGTGCATGGGCTCGCGAATTGCGGGGCCGCGCTGGCGATCTTTATTTCCTGTCTGGGATTGCTGGGGTTGGCGATGTTTACGGCGGAGCAGCGGACGAAGGAGTTTGGGATCAGAAAAGTGTTGGGCGCGAAAGTCGGAACGTTGTTCACGTTGTTGTCAAAGGATTTTCTCCTGCTGGTGTTGGTGGCATTTTTGCTGGCGAGCCCGCTTGCAGGGTGGGCGATGCATAAGTGGTTGGAGGGGTTTGAGTATCGGATCAGTCTGCAGTGGTGGGTGTTCGCGTTGGCTGGGGCGATGGCGCTCCTGATCGCGCTGGCGACGGTGAGTTTCCAGGCGATCAAAGTGGCGGTGGCTAATCCGGTCAAAAGTTTGAGGACTGAATAGCGAGAAGTTTTGAGTAGTGGAGGACGGCCCTGATCTCGCCGAAACTGTAGTCGTTGCCGAGCCGGCTTTTCATGGGGCCGAGGGCCGAGCCGCCGATCTCGCGGATGACGGTCAGGATGGGTGCGAGTTTGTGTTCGGGGACCAGTTCTTTAATGTCGATCTCGCCTGTCGGGATGAAGGAGGCCAGGTGGCCTTCGATGGTGGTGATTGCAAGGTCGCGGCGGGCGGCGATCTCCTCGATAGGCATACCTTCTTTATGGAATTGCAGGGTGACACGGCGGGTGCCGCCTTTTTCGGTTTTTTCGGGCCGGGCCGGTGCGGAGTCGTGGCGGTCGGCGGGCAAGGACGGGGTCGTGGATGGAGAGGTCGTGGAGAGAGAGGTCGAGGATGGAGGGGTCGTGGATCGGGATCGCCGGTCGTTCTCGAGGCCGGAAAGCAGCCGGGTGGCGTTAATCCCTTCCCGGAGCCCTTTGACCAGTTGGAGGGCGTCCAAGAGTTGTTGACGTTTCCGCTTTGCCGTCATTTCCAGATCGGCCAATTCCTGCATCTTTTTCCTGGACTTTTTCTTCTTCGATCTTTGTTGCTCCAGTTGCCGGGTGATCGGCGAAAGCAGTTGTTCATCAAGCTGGAGGATGAAATAGCGTGCCGCCGCTTCGGTGCGTTCGTGGAGTCGCCGGAAGCCGTCGGCTTCGGCCCCGTGGAGCAGCTGTCCGAGCTGTTGCACAAATCGTTTTGCCGTATCCTGTTGCGTGAGGATAAACTGCGAGTAATCGTTATCGTTACTTTCCGCCTGTTCGGACAGTCGTGACCAGTCAAAGGCTTTGAGGAGGGTGTCGCTGATAAAGGCCTGTTGGTCTTCTTCCAGTTGTTGTTCGACGATCTCGTTGGAAGGATTGTTTTCCATGAATCCGGCGACCCTTGGATCGGTGCGGATCGACCAGGGGGTGATGCGGGAACGCAGGACGAGGCCGCCCAGGGAGGTCAGGCGGCTTAGCGCCACATAGACCTGGCCCGGAGCAAATGAGTCGCCGGCGTCGATCACCGCTTTTTTGAACGTGAGGCCCTGGCTTTTATGGATGGTGATAGCCCATGCCAACCGAATGGGATATTGTGAAAAGCTACCCAGCTCTTCTTCTTCCACGCGGTCTTTGTCCCGGTCGTAGTTGTAGCGGATGTTTTTCCAGATCTCTTTTTCGAGCGTCAACTCGTCGGGTTCGTCGGGGAAGCTGATGGTGATCCGGTCGGCGGAGAGGCGTTGGATCGTGCCGATCTTTCCATTGTAGTAGCGCCTGAATTCGCCTTTATCGTTTTTTATCATCATGATCTGTGCGCCTTCTTTAAGGGAAAGGGCGAGTTCGGCAGGATAGGCTTTGTCGCTGAATTCGCCGGTGACCGCGGCATTATAGAGGTGGGTCCTGCCCGGCAGCTTGTCCAGTTCCTGGCGGTTGATCTGGTCGGCTTTGGCGTTATGGGAGGTAAGGGTGATATAATTCTCCGATTTTGGCGGGATGAAGTCGGGTTGGTAGTAATCGGCCAGTGTCGCGAGGTCGTCTTCGGTAGCCCGGTTGCTGCGGATGCCGTTGAGCAGTTGGATGAAGCGGGCTTCGTTCTGGCGATAGATCTTCTTCAGCTCAAGGCAGGCCGGCGGCGACTGGGTGATGACTTTAGCGTCGAAGAAGAAAGGGCTGGAATAGTGTTGTTGCAACAGTTCCCATTCGCCGTTTGGGACCACGGGTGGCAGTTGGAAGAGGTCGCCGATATAGAGCAACTGGAGTCCGCCGAACGGGAGCGAGGGTTGTTCGCGGAAATGGCGGAGAATGGTATCGATGGCGTCAAGGGTATCGGCGCGGACCATACTGATCTCATCGATGATCAGTAATTCGAGTTCCTTTATTAGTTCCCGTTTGGCGCTGTTGAAACGGATATTGCGGAAAAGGCTATGAGGGTCTGAGCAGGCGATCGTGTTGGATGAAGGGGTGGAGAAGTAGGGTTGAGGAGTGGGGAGATAAGGTCCGAAGGGCAGTTGAAAAAAGGAATGGAGGGTGGTTCCGCCCGCGTTGATCGCCGCGACGCCGGTCGGCGCGGTGACCGCGATTTTCTTGGACGTGTTTTCGCGGATGAATTTCAGAAAGGTTGTTTTACCTGTTCCGGCCTTACCGGTCAAAAAGACTGACCGGGAGGTCTGATTGACAAATTGTACCGCCAGTTCGAATGCGGGGTTATGTGTGACCGATCCCATAGCAGCTTGCAATTTATCGAATGATTCGATAAATTCTGTAACTTCCTTCGATGAAACGAAATTGGTTGCTGTCTATGCTACTCCTGTGCAGTGGGGCGTCTTTTGCGAATGTCCGGCTGCCATCGGTCCTCGCCGACAATATGGTAATGGAGCAAAATGCCTCAGATAATCTTTGGGGTTGGTGTGATCCCGGGGAAAAGATATTTATTACCTGTTCGTGGAGACAGGTCACTGATTCGGCGGTCGGGACGCGGGATGGTCGTTGGACGGTGACTGTTCGGACACCGGCGGCGGGCGGTCCATACACGATCGGGTTCAGGGGTTCGAATACGATCACGCTGAAGAATGTGTTGATCGGGGAGGTGTGGGTATGTTCCGGTCAGTCGAATATGGAGATGTGTGAGACCTGGGGGCTTTCGGATGTAAAGGCGGAGCTGCCGGATTGCGCGAATGATCGCATCCGGTTCTTTCATGTACCACGGACCACTTCAGCGAGTGTGCAGGATGACTGCCCCGGACGATGGGCGGTTTGTGATTCGAATGAGTTGAAAACGTTCAGCGCGATTGGATATTTCTTTGGCAAGAGGTTGAATAAGGAGCTCAATGTACCGATCGGCCTGATAGAAGCATCCTGGGGTGGCACGAATGCGGAAGATTGGACGCCTGCAGAGCTGGTGACGGGTGATCCGGTGTTAAAGGCAGGAGAGGACAAGGAGGTCCCGCAGAATGGATGGCCGTATCTTCCCGGGTATTGTTACAACGCGATGATCGCACCGTTGACCCGATTCGGGATTGCGGGGTCGTTGTGGTATCAGGGAGAGGCCAATGTGGTGGCGTCTGAATCCTATGCGAAGCTGTTGACTACGATGATCGGCTCATGGCGGAAGGCCTGGGGTTCGTCTTTCCCCTTTTACTATGTGCAGATCGCGCCGTTTATTTATGGAGTTAAGGACCAGGCAAGCCTGTTGCGGGAGCAGGAGGATAAATGTCAGGATATCGGGGGTATGGGGATGGTAGTGGTCAGTGACCTGACTGGCGATACGACGGATATTCATCCGAAGGATAAACACGATGTAGGGACCAGGCTGGCGAACTGGGCGTTGGCGGAGACGTATCACCGGCCGGGGTTATATTATAAGCAGCCGCGATTTGAGGGGCTGGAGACGAAGGGAGACCGCCTGACCTTAAGTTTTGCGGATGCGCCGAATGGGTTGGTGTTAAAGGGGGCCGCGGTGAAGACCTTACAGATAGCGGGGGAAGACCGGGTATTCTATCCGGCGGAGGGGAAGTTGGAGGGGAATAAGATAGAGGTGTGGTCGAAGCAGGTGAAGAAGCCCGTGGCGGTACGGTATCAATTCAGTAATGCGGGGATCGGGAATGTGTTTAGCACCGAGGGGTTGCCGGTGGCGCCGTTCAGGACGGACGCATGGTAATGAGTCACAAAAAAAAAGCAATATGGGAAAAATCATTATGTTAACCCATATGTCCCTGGATGGATATATGGCCGATCTGAACCGGAAGATCGACTGGATCACGATGGATGCGGAGATTTCGGGTTTTGTGGATGAGTTAAGAAGGGGTGCCGGAGGCACGATATATGGCCGAAAGACCTATGAGCTGATGGATCCATTCTGGCCGGATGTGCTAAAGAACCCGGAAAAGTGGCCACGATGGATGGTGGACTATGCGGAGTGGGTGGATGGGGTGGTGAAAGTGGTGGTTACGGGGACCCTGAAGTCTGTGAGTTGGCGGAATACGCGGTTGATCAGGGACAACGTGGTTGGGGAGATGGGGCGGGTAAAGGAGGAGGTGAAGGGGAATCTGCTTTTGCTGGGGAGTGGACAGTTGGCGAGGACTTTATTTTCGGCAGGGTTGATCGATGAGGTGGTGGTGACGATCTCGCCGATAATCCTGGGCGAGGGGTTGCCGTATTTTAAGGGATTGAAGGATAGGGTCCGGCTGGTGTTGCAGGAGGAGAGGAAGTTTACGAATGGGGTAGTCGGGTTGAGATATGGGGTGGTAAATAAATAAAATTGGTGCTCCCGGGTTGGGAGCACCGTTGATATACCTGCTATTGCCCCTGTTCGACTTTCACAACGGAGACCGGGATCAATCCGTGTGCTTCGCGATGGGTGCTGACGACGGCTGCGGAGTCCGGGGCCTGGGAGAGGCAGAGAACGGTCCCGTTCTTCTCGTCTACCCAATAGTTGATAAAATTCACTCCATATTTCTGTTCGACGGCTAGGTCTTTCTGGTGGGCGGCGGCGACGGCGGCTGCGGTGACATTGCCGGGGCCCAGCTCGTGGATATCGAGGTAGAGGTTGTTATTCCCTTTTATGATGGCTTCCTGACCTTCGGAGACTTTGTAGATGTCATCCGGCAGGAGGCCGTGGGCTTCTGCGTGGGTCGACCGGATGGATTGAGGATCGTTTGCCGAGGAGAGGCAATAGACGTCGCCCTTATTTACGTCCACCCAGTATTTGATGAACTGGACGTTGTATTTCTTCTCGACGGCCAGATCTTTTTGGTGGGCAGCCGCGACGGCTGCGGCGGTTACTTTTCCGGGGCCGAGGTGGTGGACATCGATGTAGAGGTGGAAACTGTCCGGCTGAGTTAGCCGGGATGTTTGAGGTGTCTGGGCCAGCAGATGGAAGGAAGTGGAGCTGATAAAGATGGTGATCATGCAGATCCTGAGTGTGATGGGGAGCAGTTTCATAACAATAATGATTTAAGCGTGATTAATGAATTGGTGAGACAAAACAATCCATTTTTCAGCTGTGGGATATAGGGAGGGCTCCCTATTTTAAGGGGCCGGGCTCCTTATTTTTCTTCCATCCAGATGACAGAGTTTGCCAATATGATTATAAGGCGGTGACCCATTTTGTCTTTTCGGTAATAGGGGTGCGCTTGCCCGGGCGCCGAGGTTCATCCGTATAGCCCAGATAAAGAAGGCCGATTATAACGTCTTCGGTGCCCAGGCCAAGGTATTCCTTCATAATTGGTTGTGAAACAGTGCCGCCGGTGCTCCAATGGACGGCGATGCCGAGGGCTTCCGCGCCCAGGAGGATATTGTCTGCCGAGGCAGCGGTAGCGCAGATCTCTTCGAGGGCGGGGATATTGGGGTTGCTGCCTTTTTGCATGTAGACGACGATGAGGTGGGAGGCAAGGTCACCGTTGTGGGCTTGATTTTCGTATTTGGTGCTATTGAATTTGTCTGGCGGGGCGGTCAGTTTGTATTGTTCGGCGTGCTGGCGACAGAACTGGCGGACGGCTTCACCGCTATAGACGATGAAGCGCCAGGGTTCGGTCAGGCCGTGGGAGGGGGCCCAATTGGCCAGTTCGAGCAATTGGCGGATCTGGTGGTCATCGATCTTCTTGCCGTTGAGGGCGGCGGGTTTACTGCTTCGCCTGTTGATAACTATTTCCTGTAATGTGTTAAAAATATCCATTTTGTAATTTAATGATTTTTAATATATTAAGATCGACATCGTATTTTTACTCGTAAAAACCCCTATTAGATGCCAGACTTGGGCAGTATCTTTCGAGTTGCAAGTTACAGCCGCCGTGAATGAAAAGCCTTTTCACCGTACCCACGGCCCGGCATTAGTGCTTCTCCTCTAGTCTATGTTCAACCCTCGCTCAAATTAATCCATTACCTGGGACCGGCATTGTTTTACTTCAAAAATTTAAAACGATGTTGAAGTCACTTGTACACGTTACCCTGTGTGGTATCTTGATTTTCAGTTTCTTACAGGCCACGGCGGGTTCGCGTGGCTGGGATTTGCCAGCTGCCGGCAGTTCTCGCGGGTGGGGAGTACCCGTGCGTCAGGTCCAGAAATTTGTAGACGCTTATATCAAGAATAATGATGCGGAGCTTGCCCAAGTCCGGGAGCGCAGCGTCCAGCCATTTACAATCATTGATTCGGTGATGGAGCATTATGATCTCCCGCAGGAGCTTCGGTACCTGGCGGTGATCGAGTCGGAGCTGGTGCCGACGGCGTTGTCGCGGGTGGGGGCGAGGGGCCCCTGGCAGCTAATGGCCGGGACGGCCCGGGATCTGGGGCTCAAGGTCAGCCGCCGGTCGGATGAACGCATCAACTATTATAAGAGCACTTGGGCGGCTGCCTTATATCTTCGGGATCTGCACCGGGAGTTCAAGGATTGGCTGTTGGTGCTTGCGGCCTATAATGCCGGTCCGGCGCCGGTATATCGGGCGATTCGGCTGGCCGGAAGCAGGAACTTCTGGGCGCTCGAGCGGTATCTGCCGGGGGAGACCAGGCGGCATATAAGGCGATTCATCGCTACGGAATACTATTTCGCGAATAGCGGGCCGGTGGTTGATCCGGTACCGGTGGGTCCGGCAGGCCTGCAACAAGGGTTCCCTGGTGGTGTGGCGGGGATGGTTTTGCCGGGAGCCGGCGGCATGGGGACTGGACTGTCGGATGGGGTTTCGGAGGATATCAGCGGCGTTGTTGCGGTGAGTGATGGGACCGCGGAGGCGGTGGGCGGGGGAGGGATGACTGGGGTAGCGGTCAGCGCGTGGAGGCGGAGTGAGGGTGTTTGGCGGGATGGCGGATCCGGGACGGGGGATCCAGTGCGACGGATAGTGGGTTCAGGGTATTTTTATTATAATTAATTTTTATTATAAACAATAATCGTAATTTAATATTCCTTCAGTGCTTTTCTCTTAAGCCATAATTCCGGCGGCAGCCGGAGTCCGCCCCATTCGTCTTCCATTCTTAACTTAAAAAAAGCACTAACATGAGCATGATCCATCAAAACCGCCCGGCGAGCAGGCGTGATTTCCTGGGTAAGCTGGCCGGCACCGCCGCGCTTATCGGGATTAGCAATCTACCGTTAACGGCTACAGCAGAAGCCATCAAAAAAGACGATAATCCGGCTCCGGTCGGGGACGATCTCCGGGGCGAAAAACTGGCAGACCCCGATGAGTGGTTCAAGACAAATATCAAGGGGAAGCATAAGATCGTCTTCGATTCACCGGAACCAAAAGAGATCTTCACTTTTGCCTGGCCGTTGGTGTTCCTCCTGACAAATAAAGCTACGGGAACGGACATAAAGGACTGCAGCGCAGTCGTGGTGTTGCGACATAACTCCATTGGATATGCGCTTGGTGACCCCCTATGGGCGAAGTATAAGCTGGGGGAAATGTTCAAGGTCAATGACCCGAGGACCGGAGCGCCTGCCACGCGGAACCCCTTCTGGGATACGAAGCCGGATGACTTCAAGGTGCCGGGGCTAGGAGCGGTTCCGATCGGCATCAAAGACCTGCAAGCCAATGGCATATTATTCTGCGCCTGTGATATGGCAATCACCGTCTACAGCGCGGTTGTGGGAATGAAAACGAACCAGGATGCGGCGGAGGTTAAAAAAGAATGGGAGGCAGGGTTGATCCCCGAAATTCCGGCGATGCCATCGGGCGTTTGGGCGTTGGGTCGTGCGCAGGAACATGGCTGTACGTATTGTTTTGCCGGCTAATGAAGAATAAAACAATGCTTGCGGCGCTCCTGCTAACCTTACTGGTATTGGTCGGCGGAGAGTTGATCCTGTGGTGGATAGGTGGCCGGTCGCCAAAGAGGCAGCGGAATGCAGTGGTGGCCGCCAGGCCTGTTGGCGATCCGCTATGGCAGGGGCCGGACAGTTCGGCTATTCCTGCGGGTAGTGAGGGGGATCTGATCCGGTATGGGCAGGATTTGATTGCAAGGACAGGGTATTATTTTGGGCCAGGGGGCGTTGTGGGCCGCAAGGCGAACGGCATGAACTGCCAGAACTGCCATATTGATGCGGGGCGCCGGCCTTGGGGGAACAATTTTGGCGGGGTCAGGTCTGCCTATCCCAAATTCAAGGAACGGCGCGGGGCGGTTGAAGACATCGCGCAGCGCGTAGCGGATTGTTTCGAACGTAGTCTCAACGGTGTTGCTCCCGACTCGACCAGCCGGGAAGTGCAGGCGATGATCGCTTATATGGAGTGGTTGGGAATGGGGGTGCCCAAGGGGAAGAAACCTGCGGGTGCGGGCATTGAAGCGATCCCCTACCTGGAACGGGCAGCCGATCCGGCGAAGGGAAGGCAACTCTACACGCTGAAGTGTCAAACCTGTCATGGGCCGGAAGGCGCGGGTTTGAAAGATAAAGACGGGCGCGTGTATGTCTATCCGCCGCTTTGGGGTGATCACAGCTATAATACCGGTGCGAGTCTTTACCGGTTGTCGCGGCTGGCGGGGTTCATGTTCAGCAATATGCCCTGGGGTGCGGATTACCGGAAGCCCCAGCTGACGGCCGAGGAGGCCTGGGACCTGGCAGCTTTTATCGATTCTCAGCCGCGGCCGGTCAAGGTATTCAGGCAGGACTGGCCGGATGTTACCCTCAAGCCGGTTGATCATCCGTTCGGGCCGTTCGCGGATAGTTTCGGGTCAGTGCAGCATAAATTCGGTCCTTTTCCGCCGATCGTTCGGGCGCGGGATGGGATACAAAAAAAATCATCAAAATGAAAAAAATTCAATTAGTGCTGGGGCTGCTGTGTTGCTCGCTTGCTGTGGCGGCGCAGCGGGCCGACTATAAGGTCGTCTTCGATCTTACGAGCCGGGATACGGTGGATCAAAAGAACATGATCCGGTGGTTGAAGGAGATCAGCGAATCGAATCCCGATGCAAAAATGGAAGTGGTGATGTATGCGAAGGGGCTGGAACTGGTGGTAAAGGATAAGTCGTACGTGGCGGAAGATGTGACGAAGTTGGCCACCAACAAGAATATCAGCTTTTCGGTTTGCGCGATCGCGATGAAAAATAATAATATCACTGCGGACCAGCTTCTGCCTGGTGTCCATGTTGTTCCGGACGGGATATATGAGATCATTTCCAAACAACGGGACGGTTGGGGATATATCAAGGCGGCCAGGTGAGGGGTCATGGATATTAATGGTATATTGGAGGATAAAATACCAGGTCCATGCGAAAATTGACGGCTATTGCCCTGATGCTTTTGGTATTTGCCTCAGCGCGGGGACAGCGGCGATATCTATATGTAGCGACGCCGGGGGTCCGGGATTATGTAGGTTTTGGCGGACACGGGATACTTGTTTTCGACATAGACGACCATCATCGGTTTGTCAAACGAATACCTACCAAGGGTTATCACGGGAATGGAGAGCCTTCGAATGTAAAGGGGATTGCGGTTAGCGTTCCGCTGAATTCGCTGTTTGTGAGCACGCTCGAATCGTTGGAACGGATCGATCTTGGGACGGATTCGATCGTGTGGGAGAAGAAATTCGAAGGCGGCTGCGACCGGATGGCGATTTCGCCCGACGGGCTAACGATGTATTTGCCTTCGCTCGAGAATTCCTTCTGGAACGTAGTGGATTGCAGAAACGGTGCAGTCCTCAAAAAAATCCCCGGGTTTAAGCGGGCGCACAATACCATTTACGGGCGGAGGGGAGATCTTGTCTATCTCGATGATATATCGAGTCCCTGGCTATATGTAGCTGATGCGGGCAAGAGCGAAGTAGTCCGAAAAGTGGGGCCTTTTTCGAACAATATCCGGCCGTTTACCGTCAACGGGAAGGAGGATCGGGTATTTGTGACTGTGGACAGTTTACTGGGTTTCGAGGTGGGAGATCTGAAAACGGGGTCGACGATTGCGCGGGTTGCGGTTATGGGCTGGGAGCCCGGTTATGTCAAGCGGCATGGGGACCCGAGCCATGGGATCGGCCTGACGCCGGATGAAAAAGAGATCTGGCTTTGTGACGGGCACAATATGCGGCTGCATGTATTCAGCGCCAGGCCGCCCTATCCGCAGCTGACGACGATCCCGGTGCAGGATTTGCCGGGATGGGTCATGTTCAGCATGGATGGGAAGTATGCGTATCCATCCAGCGGGGAGGTGATCGAGGTGAAGACGAGAAGGTTGATGACGACGCTAAAGGATGAGCACTATAATAGTGTGCAGAGCGAGAAGATGGTGGAAATCGACTTTAGCGGAAAGCGGGTGGTGCGGGCCGGGAATCAGTTTGGGATCGGGAGAGTGGGGAATTAGGCGTATATTAGTAGGGGGGAAAATAACCCCATACCCATGGGAAGCGCTTCGTTAATCGTTTTGTTGGCAGCCGGCGTACTCTTTTCGGCCGGTGGGATTGCGGTGGCCCGGATATTTGTAAAAGGGACAAAAAACTTGCAGAAGGGGCAGGCCTATGAGTGCGGAATCCCCTCCGCGGGCACTCCCTGGAATCAATTCAATGTCGGTTATTATTTGTATGCATTGATCTTCCTCATTTTCGATGTGGAGCTTGTCTTTATGTATCCCTGGGCTGTGGCTGTCAGAAAGATCGGCATGGCCGGTCTCGTAGAGATCTTGGTATTCCTGTTCATCCTTTTCATGGGGTTTCTGTATGCACATAAAAAAGGGGCGTTGAAATGGATGTAGGTCAGCAAAATACGGGTAATAAGGCTTTTCCAGGGGAAGTGCACCCGACGGCGGGGGGAGGGATATTGGTTACGAAACTGGATGAGGTGATCAACTGGGCGCGGTCCAATTCTCTTTGGCCGCTGGTATTCGGCACGTCCTGCTGCGCGATCGAAATGATGTCTACGGCAGGGGCGAAATATGATTGGTCGCGTTTTGGGTTTGAAGTCGCGAGGGCTACGCCGAGGCAGGCGGATGTCATTATTATTGCCGGAACCATTGTCAATAAAATGGCTCCGGTGTTGAAAAGGCTTTATGATCAGATGGCCGATCCCAAGTATGTGATCGCCATGGGCGCCTGCGCGACGAGTGGGGGGCCGTTCTTCTATAACACTTATTCCGTGGTAAAGGGTGCGGATCATGTGATCCCGGTGGACGTTTATGTGGCGGGATGTCCGCCGCGGCCGGAGGCCTTGCTGCATGCCTTGATTACTTTACAGGAGAAAATAAGGAGGGGGGCTTCATGAATAAGGAGGAGCTTCGGCTAAGACTGGTGGAATTGCTCCCTTCGGCGGGATTCGAGGAGGGGGGTGAATGGGCGACGTTGGCTATCGAACCGGCGGGTTGGGGAGGGATTGCGAGGGAACTGCGGTCGGGAGGGGGGCTTGACTTCGACTATTTATTTTGTGTGACGGCTATCGACTGGCGGACACATTTTACGATGGTGTATCATCTGACTTCGACCGTTCACCGTCATATCCTGGTGGTCAAGGTGAAACTGGATCGTGATCGTCCGGTTATCCAAACGGTATCCGATATCTGGCGAACGGCGGAATTCCATGAGCGGGAGGCCTATGACCTTTTCGGAGTGGAATTCGCGGGGCATCCCGATCTGCGGAGATTGTTCATGACCGATGACTGGAACGGGTGGCCGTTGCGGAAGGACTATGAAGACCCTGTCAACATGATTAAACTATGATCGAAGAAATAGGCACGACGGAAGAGGGGGACCTGGTGATCAATGTAGGTCCGCAGCATCCTTCCACTCACGGGGTGTTGCATCTGGTGATCACCCTTAACGGGGAAACGATCAGGAAGGTCGAGCCTCACCTGGGGTATATTCATCGCAGCATCGAGAAGATGTGTGAAAGCCTGACTTACCGGCAGTTCATATATGTAACCAGCCGGATGGATTACCTTTCTTCGCATATCAACAACCATGGCTGTGCGTTATGCGTGGAAAAGGGGTTGCAGATCGAAGTGCCGGCGAGGGCAAAGGTCATCAGGGTACTTATGGATGAGTTGACGAGGCTGGCGTCGCATCAGCTTTGGTGGGGTGCGATGGCGATGGATGTGGGGGCGCTGACCCCCTTCTTTCATGCGTTCAGGGAAAGAGAGGCGATCAATGACATCATGGAGGAGACCTGCGGGGCGAGATTAACGATGAACTATATGGTGCCCGGCGGGGTAATGGCGGACATCCATCCTGCGTTCCAAAAAAAGGTGAAGGAATTCCTCCGGTTTTTCCGGGGTAAGATCGATGAATATGACGAGCTGGTAACCGGCAATATAATTTTTAAGGGCCGGATGAAGGGGGTCGGATATCTTTCCGCGGCGGATGCCGTTTCGTACGGTTGTACCGGGCCTACCGCCAGGGGCAGCGGGGTAAGCTGTGATATCCGGAAACTATATCCTTATGAAGTGTATGGGGAGGTTAAGTTTAATGAGGTGACTGCCGGCGGGGGCGACTGTTATTCGCGGTATTTGGTGAGGATGCAGGAGATGCGGCAGTCCGTTTCTATTATAGAGCAACTGATCGACAATATCCCTGAGGGAGAATTCCTGGCAAAGACCAAGGCGGTGCTGAAATTGCCGAAAGGGGAGTTCTACTCACGCGTAGAGACGGCGCGGGGGGAATTTGGGGTGTATATTATCAGTGAAGGGGGGACGACGCCGTACCGGATCAAGTTCCGGAGTCCGGGGTTCTCGAATCTTTCGGCGTTGGATCATATGGCGAGGGGGCATAAGATCGGGGACCTGGTGGCGATCATGGGGACGCTGGATCTGGTGATACCGGATATTGACAGGTGAGATGCGGGGGGGCGCCCCGGAAAAAAATAGCGATGCTAAGCATAGAAAATATAACCCGATCCATCGATGCGTGGCTGAACGGTGCCTTCAGTCCGGGTGTCGTCACGGTGGTCGAATCCGTGATCGTCGGGCTGTGCGCGATCGGATTGTTTGCTTTGCTGGGGTTGGTCCTGGTGCTTATGGAAAGAAAGGTCTCCGCTTATATGCAGATCCGGTTGGGGCCCAATCGCGTGGGGCCGGGGGGAAGCCTGCAAACGGTGGCGGATACGTTAAAACTGGCGATGAAGGAGGGGTTGACCCCCGATGGAGCGGACAAGTTCCTGTTCAACCTGGCGCCATTTGTTGTCATCGTCGTTGCCATGCTGATACTTGCTCCAATGGCTTTTGCGAGGGGCGCGCAGTTATGGGACCTCAATATCGGGGTGTTGTATATTTCCGCCGTCTCTTCCCTGTCCGTGATCGGGATACTGATGGCGGGGTGGGCGAGCAACAACAAATATTCTCTGCTAGGCGCCATGCGAAGCGGTGCACAGATCGTCAGCTATGAATTGTCCGCCGGGATCTCGGTCATTTCCATCGTGGTACTGACCGGCAGTCTGCGGATCTCGGACATTATCAACTCCCAGCAGGATGGCTGGTGGCTGTTCAAGGGGCACATCCCTGCGATCGTTGCCTTTGTCATTTTTATTATTGCCGTTACGGCAGAGACCAACCGGGCGCCTTTTGACCTGGCCGAAGCGGAGTCGGAGCTCACTGCAGGATTCCACACGGAATACTCCGGAATGAAGTTCGCGCTGTTCTTTCTCGCCGAGTATGTGAATATTTTTATTGTCTGCGGGATAGCTGCCACGTTATTCCTTGGGGGCTGGATGCCGCTGCATATCGGCCATTGGGCCGGGTTCAACCGGGTGATGGATTATGTCCCCTCTTCTCTCTGGTTTATGGGAAAGACCTTTGTGCTGATCTTCGTGATCATGTGGTTCAGGTGGACTTTTCCGCGATTGCGGATCGACCAGCTGCTGAACCTGGAGTGGAAGTATCTTTTACCCATTAGCCTGGTGAACTTATTGCTAATGACTTTGATTGCTATTGAAGGATGGTATTTTTAATATGTTCTTAAAGAAATATATATCGGATGTATTCGGCGCGGTGCGATCTCTGTTGAAGGGGATGAAGCTGACGGGTTATTATTTTACGCACCATAAAGAGATCATCACGCAGCAATATCCGGATAACAAGGCGGAGATGAAGTTGCCGGAGCGATTCCGCGGAGAGGTGGTCATGCTTCATGATGAGAAGAATGAGCATGCCTGCACGGGTTGCACCGCCTGTGAGTTGGCCTGTCCCAACGGGACGATCAAGATCATCACCAAATTCGATGTGACGCCGGAGGGCAAGAAGAAGAAGGCGCTGGATACCTTCATTTACCATCTGGAGCTTTGTACGATGTGCAATTTGTGTATCGAGGCCTGTCCTACGGATGCCATCAAGATGGCGCAAAATTTTGAGCATAGTGTGTATGACCGCAGCCAGCTGACAAAAAAATTAAATAAACCCGATTCTAAAATCAGAGAGGGCGTTGAATAATGAGTGCGTCTGCCGTCGTCTTCTATATCCTGGCTGCTGGTATCCTGGTTTCCGCCGTTTTGGCGGTGACTTCCAGGAAAATCTTCCGTTCGGCCATTTGGCTTTTATTCTCCCTGACAGGGATCGCGGGATTGTATTTCTGGCTGCAGATGGAATTTGTCGCAGCAGTTCAGATCGTGGTATATGTCGGGGGGATCGTAGTGTTGATCATCTTTTCTATTTTTCTTACGCAACAATCGGGGAAGGACCTTCCGGTGCCGGTGCGGGGCAGGGCGGTCTTATCGGCACTGGTCGTGGGTGCGGGATTTGTATTGACCTATTTAATGATGATGCGATATTCGTTTCGACCGGCGGGGTCCCGGGTTGCGGTCGCGAGTGTGGGAAATATCGGGGCACAGCTCCTCAGCACTTCCGAGCACGGGTATGTATTACCTTTTGAAGTGATCAGTATCCTGCTGCTGGCGGCCATGATCGGTTGTATTGTCATTGCGATGAAAACAAAACCGGAGAACAAATGAGCCAGGTACCGCTGACGCATATTTTGTTTGTAAGCACGGCCCTCTTCTTTATCGGGATGTATGGATTGTTCACCAGACGGAATATGATCACGATGCTGATGTCGGTGGAGCTGATACTCAACAGCGTCAATATTAATTTTGTAGCCTTTAACAGGTACCTGTACCCGGGGAAGCTGGACGGGGTCTTCTTTTCCCTGTTCATCGTTGCCATTGCGGCTGCGGAAGCGGCGGTGGCCATTGCGATCATTATTAACCTATACCGGAATTTCCATTCGATCGATGTGGAAGCGGCGGATGAAATGAAATTTTGAAAACTCGTGTATGCCAAATTCTGCTTGTATAATACTGATCCCCCTGCTGCCATTGGCAGGTTTCGTGGTCCTGGGTTTGTTTGGCAGGAGGTATTTTTCGCGGTTCGCCGGGGTGCTGGGGACGGGTGTCGTGCTGGTCTCCGCGGTGCTGGCGATATGGGTTGCCTGGCAATATTTTGGGACCTGTCTGGCGGATGGATATTGCCGGCAGACTGTTCCTGTACGTTTTACCTGGCTGCGTGTCTCTCCGGGGCTTTCTATCGATATGAGCATTATCTTCGACCCGATATCGGTGATGATGATCTTTGTGGTTACTTTCATTTCGCTGATGGTACATATCTACAGTCTGGGGTATATGAAAGGGGAAGAGCGATATGCGACCTATTATGCCTTTCTCAATCTTTTTACCTTTTCCATGCTGGGGCTGGTATTGGCCGGGAATATCTTCGAGACCTATATCTTCTGGGAATTGGTAGGTTGCTCGTCGTTCCTGTTGATAGGATATTATTATGACCGGCCGACGGCGGTGGCGGCAGCTAAAAAAGCGTTTATCGTCACGCGGTTTGCGGATCTGGGGTTCCTTATCGGGATACTGATCCTGTCTTTCTACGCTGGTAGCCTGGATATCCGGACGCTGATCCAGCGGCTTGTCCAGCCGGGTTCGCAGCTGGGGAGTATTACCACTGCTTCTTTTCTGGGTATCTCGATGCTGTCCTGGGGGCTGGGTCTTGTTTTTGTAGGCGGGGCGGGCAAATCGGCGCTTTTTCCGCTGCATATCTGGCTGCCGGATGCGATGGAAGGGCCTACGCCGGTCTCGGCGCTGATCCATGCGGCGACGATGGTGGTCGCCGGGGTGTATCTGGTGGCCAGATTATACCTCGTTTATGTCGGTTTCGATCATTTTGAGGTATTGCACGTGGTCCTGTGGGTCGGGGCAATTTCGGCTTTACTCGCGGCGGTCATCGCCTGTACACAGACGGATATCAAGCGGGTGCTTGCGTATTCGACGATGTCGCAGATCGGGTACATGATGTTTGCGTTAGGGACTTTCCATCCTGTCGGTGAGGCGACGACGTTGGGATATACAGCGGCGATGTTCCATTTGTTCACACATGCCTTCTTCAAGGCCCTGCTGTTCCTCTGCGCCGGTGTGATCATTCACCGGGTGCATAGTAATGAAATGCAGGATATGGGTGGGCTGAGGAAGGCGCTACCGCTAACGCATGGGTGTTTCCTGATCGCGTGTCTGGCGATTGCGGGGATACCGCCTTTCGCGGGGTTCTTCAGCAAGGAGGATATCCTGTTGGCGGCGTGGGATTCGAATAAGCCGGTGTATTATATCGGGTTGTTTACGTCCGGGCTGACGGCTTTTTATATGTTCAGGCTGTATTTCTCTGTTTTTTGGGGGCGGCCGGCGCGAGCTGGCGGCGCGCAATTTGGGGCTGGAGGCGGGCATCACAGCGAGGGTTCCGGCGGGCGTCACAGTGAGGGTTCCGGCGGGCATCATGGGGAGGGTTTCGTCGGGCGTCACGAAGAGGCTCCGTTCACGATGAAGCTCCCGCTGGTGATACTTGCGTTGGGAGCGGTGTTTGCGGGTTGGGTTCCTTTTTCCCGGCTGGTGACTTATGATGGGATGCCGCAGGAGGGGCATGGCATCGGAGTTTTTGCGATTCCGCCGGTAATGGTGGCGTTAATAGGCATAGGGATAGCTTCATATTTGTACCGGGTTGCGAGTGACAGGCCTGAGAGGGCTGCCGCTGCGTTCAGGGGGATGTACCAATTCGTCTACCACAAATTTTATATCGATGAAGTATACCTGTTTATTACGAAAAGGGTTATATTCAATCTCATCGGAAGGCCGGCGGCGTGGATAGACAGGAATATCGTCGACGGGATGATGAACGGGCTGGCGGCGGTTACGGCGTGGACGTCTACGGCAATAAAACGGCTCCAATCGGGGAAGGTACAGGACTACGCCTTGTACTTTTTCATGGGGATTGCCGGATTAGCGGTCTTATTTATTTATATATACTCATGAACCTGTCATTACTTGTACTCGTGCCATTGATCACGGCGGTTGCCGTCCTGTTCTGCAGTGGTCTCAACAGGGTACGTTGGGTATCACTGGCCGGGGTTACCGCGCAGTTGGCGCTGGCCCTTGGGTTGCTCCTGCTGTATTGGAGGGAACGGGGTAGCGGCAATGGCGCTCCGATGCTGTTCGAGTACCGGTATGCCTGGTTCCCGGCGTTGAATATCTGGTATCATGTAGGGGTGGACGGCATTTCCGTTGCCATGATATTGTTGACGGCCTTTGTGATGATGGCTGCGGTTCTGGTGTCATGGAAGGTGGAGGCGATGGGTAAGGAGTTCTTTGTCCTGCTACTCTTCCTGAGTGCCGGGGCCTATGGTTTTTTCCTTTCGTTGGATCTCTTTACGCTTTTCTTTTTCCTGGAGATATCGGTCATTCCAAAGTTCCTGCTGATCGGGATATGGGGGAGCGGAAGGAAGGAGTATAGTGCCATGAAGCTGGCGTTGATGCTGATGGCGGGGTCGGCGTTGGTGTTTGTTGGGTTGTTGGGGGTGTATTATAACACGGACGCTACGGGCGGGGTTAGCGGCGTGGGCGGTCCGCATACGTTCGATTGGCAGGCTATTTCGCAAATGCATCTTTCGATAGCGGTGCAGCGAGCGTTTTTTCCCTTCTTATTTGTCGGCTTCGGCATTTTCACGGCGTTGTTCCCTTTCCATACCTGGGTTCCGGACGGCCATTCCGCTGCGCCGACGGCGGCATCGATGTTCCTGGCCGGGATTTCCATGAAACTGGGCGGGTATGGTTGTCTACGGGTTGCGGTCTTCCTGATGCCCGATGCTGCCCGCGAATATTCGCCCATAATCATCGTGCTGGCAACGATCGCCATTGTGTATGGCGCCTTTGCTACGATGATGCAGAAGGACCTAAAATATATCAACGCGTATTCGTCTATTAGTCATTGCGGGTTTATCCTTCTGGGGATCGGGATGCTGACCCAGACGGCGATGGTTGGCGCTGTCATGCAAATGATCTCTCACGGATTGATGACGGCGCTTTTCTTCGCTGCGATCGGGATGATCTATGACCGGACGCATACGAGGTTGGTTGACCGGCTGGGTGGCCTGTTAAAAGTGATGCCTTTTATCTCGACGGTATTTGTGATCGCGGGCTTGTGCTCGCTCGGGCTGCCCGGCCTCAGCGGTTTTGTGGCAGAGATCACCGTCTTCATGGGGTCCTGGCAGCGGACCGAAGGAATGTACCGTCTGGCGACGATATTAGCCTGCGCGTCGATTGTCGTTACTGCGGTGTATATCCTTCGCGCGACGGGTCAAACGATCATGGGGCCGGTTAAGGACCCGCATTATAACGTGCTTACCGATGCGGCCTGGAATGAACGGCTGGCAGGGATCCTTTTAGTGGCGGGTATTGTGGCTATCGGCGTTGCACCGTATTGGCTAAATGATCTGTTGACGCCGGGGGTCAGTTCGATCATGCATCATGTCGGGAAGGTAACTATGACTAAATGAATTAAACTATGGGGGCAGGCATAATTCTTTCGTTAAGGCAGGAGTTGATGGTCACCGGGATTATCTTCATACTATTAGTTATGAATGTAGGAGTGGCGGAGCTTAAGACCGCGGTTATCCTTAAGATCGTCAATTTGCTGCTGCTGGCGAATGTTATCCTGGGGTGTTTTGGAGGTCCGGAGTCTACTTTGTTCAGCGGCATGTTCCATACCAACCGGCTGATCGTCTTCGAGAAAAACATGCTCAACCTGGCGACGCTGATCGTCTCGCTTACGGCGTATGATTGGCTCAAGGGCCACCGGCAGGTGGTGGAATTCTATATGCTGTTGCTGGCTACGCTGGTGGGTTTTTTCTTCATGATCTCGGCCGGAAATCTGCTGATGTTCTATCTTGGCCTTGAGTTGTCCACGATTCCGCTGGCCGCGCTTTCCAGCTTCGATCTGCAGAAAAGACAGTCTTCAGAGGGCGCGATGAAATTCATCCTGTCCGCAGCCTTTTCTTCAGCGCTGTTGCTGTTTGGCATCTCCCTGCTGTATGGAGCTACGGGGACACTGGATTTTGCGGCGCTTTCCGTGCGGCTGGATGGGAGCCCGTTCCAGCTTTTTGCTTTTATCCTTATCCTTTCCGGGTTTGCTTTCAAGGTCTCCGCCGTCCCTTTCCATTTGTGGACGGCCGATGTTTACGAGGGGAGCCCGGTCCCGGTGACAGCCTATTTATCCGTTGTTTCCAAGGGTGCGGTATTCTTTGTATTCATCCAGGTGTTGTATGCCGTCTTCAAGCCGCTGGCGATCAATTGGTATAATATCCTGATGTTGTTGTCGGTGCTGAGTATGACGGTGGGCAATTTATTCGCCCTGCGGCAAAACAGGTTAAAACGGCTGCTTGCCTTTTCTTCGGTGGCGCAGTCGGGGTTCATCCTCGCCGGGGTGATCGGCAGTTCGCGGGCGGGTGAGGCGTCGGTGGTATATTTCATACTCATATATATTTTCTCCAATCTCGGTGCTTTTGGTGTCGTGTCGCTCATCAGTGCGCAGACGGGGAGGGAGAATGTTGACGACTATAAGGGCTTATATGCAAATAATAAAGGGCTATCGTGGGTGATGGCGCTTTCGTTGTTTTCCCTCGCGGGGATACCGCCTACGGCGGGTTTCTTCGGGAAGTTTTTTTTGCTGATGGCGGGTGCGGGGAAGGGGAACTATGTATATATCGGCATTGCTGCGTTGAATATGGTGATCTCGCTGTATTATTATTTGAGAGTGATAAAAGCTATTTTTATGGACAGGCAGGAGCAGCCGATCGGGAAATTGACGATCCCGTTGTTACCGAATATCGCTTTTGTTGTTTGTGTGGCGGGTATTATGTTGACGGGGGTTGCGGGTTGGGTATATGAGTATATTTATTCATTGAGTGCAGGACTTTAACCGGGCGGAGCCCGGTGCAATAGACTATATGGCGATCAATCAAAATCATTTATTTGAAGAGCTGAACGGGGTGAAGTGTGCTATCGTTGAAAAGAATGTGGCGGCGGGGCGGGTAGAGTTTTTGCGGGGGATATTGGAGTATAATGGGTATAGTGTGGTGGTGGTGGCTAGTCCGCCGCCGAAGGCGGCGGTAGCGCCCGCGGATGCGGGGGCCGGAGGTGTGGGGGCGGCGGGGGGAGCGGCACCGGGAGTTGAGGCTGGGGCGGGGGGAGCGGCGCCGGCGCAGCCGGCGCCGGAGACGTTTACGGTCGGCGTGACGGATGTGATGTTCAACCCCATCAATGCCATTTTCGGGCGGTTGTTGAAGGCGCCGGGGGGGCATGTAGTGACCCTGGCATATTGGAAGCAACAACAAAATGAGTCAGATAATGAAAAGCCGTATTTCGCCTAATCTTCCCCCAATTGCCGTACGGGCAGCGACAACTTTGTCTTTGTTGATCGTTGGGGTGTTTGCGTATTTGCCGGGCTGCGCAAATAATGGGAGCAGTCTGAACGACAATCGTTCCGATAGCTTGCCGCCGGTGGAAACAAAATCTCCCAACAGCGATTACAAACCGGCGTTCGCCGGGCAAACGAGGATTGCCGGGGTAAAGACAACTACCCCCTATACGGTTGAAAAGATTGCTGACAAGTTGGGTCATCCTTTTGCGATTGTGGCGATGCCGGATGGCCGGTTGATGGTGACCATAAAATCGGGTTATATGGAGATCCATGATAAGAACGGGGTGCTGGTAAAGAAGATCACGGGTTTTCCCGAAGTGGTGTATACGGGGCAGGGGGGGCTGCTGGATGTGGTCTTTGATCCGAAGTTTAACAGCAATAAGATTATGTATTGGTGTTACGCGGAGGGATATTCGACGGGTAATTTGACGGCGGTAGCCAAAGGGAAGTTGAACGAGTCTGCAGGGAAGGTGGAGGATGTGACCGTTATTTTTCGTGCCGTGCCGGGTACAGGCAGCACCTTACAGTATGGTTCGCGGCTGGTGTTCGATAAGGATGGGAACCTTTTTGTGAGCATTGGGGAGAAGTTCATGCCTTCAAGCAGGGTGCAGGCTCAGGACCCCGACTCATACCTCGGAAAAATAATAAGGATAACGACTGATGGCAAGCCTGCTCCCGGCAATCCGTTCCTGAACCAGTCGGGCGCAAAGCCGGAAGTATATTCTTACGGGCACCGCAATCCGGAGGGGCTTGAGATCAATCCTGTGACGGGTGATTTGTGGGAATCGGAATTTGGTCCGCGGGGCGGCGATGAGATCAATATTATCCGTCCCGGCAAAAATTATGGTTGGCCGGTAATTACGTATGGGATCGAGTATACGGGCGGTAAAGTCGGTGATGGAATTCAGCAGAAGGCGGGGATGGAGCAGCCGATCTATTATTGGGATCCGGTGATATCGCCGAGCGGGATCTGTTTTTACAGGGGGACCGCTATTCCGGAATGGAAGGATAATTTATTTATTTCCTGTCTCAGCGGGCAGCATCTGGATCGGGTTGTCATCAAGAATAACCGGGTCGTTGGAGAAGAGCGGTTGCTCGTCGATAAGGATCAACGGATCCGGGATGTGACGTATATGGATGAGAAGTTGTATGCGATCACGGATGATGGGGATATATATAGGATTGGGAAGAAATAAATCTCTGGCGTGCGGCATGGCATGGAAATTTCGGTACGCATTATGAGATATTATCAGATTATCATAGGGCTCTTTTGTGGAATTCTGGCGATCTACAGCGCCTATCTTCCCATAAAGCATTATTCCCTTTTCTTTAGCTGGATATATTCTGCTCCAATTATCCTGCTTTGCTTAACCTCCCTGGTGTTTTTAGTACTGCTGATACGGCAATACGTCAAAGGTGTGAGGTCCTTTGCCATGGTCCCATTTATCATATGCTTGGTTTCGGCATTCTTTGCCTATTACCTTGATGAACGGAGGGAAGGTCTGGATCGTTCCGACACGAGTTTCAAAGCCAGCACGGACAGGTTCGGAGATGACGGGGGATTTTATATGGACTTTAAGAAGAATGGGCATGTACAAGCGGAACGCCATGATCATTGGGAGTTCACGTCTTATTGGGGTGGATACAGATGTGATAAGGATACCATTTATTTGGATATTCCGTTGGATTTTCCGTTGGGGAAAAAGGCCATATTGACGGATACGGCCTTGCGATTCCTTGATGATACGATTATCTTTCGTGCCTTTAAGGAATGAGTTATTCGTGCAAAATATAAATTTCCACTCTTCTGTTGAGGTCTCTTGTCGGATAGACCGTGGAGATACCCCTGCCTTCCGCTTCGATCAAAGCGGGGGGTAAATTAAATTTGGAAGTCAGCAGGCGAGCGACTTCACCCGCTCTTTTTTTGGATAGGTCCAGATTGTAGGTCACGGAGCCCACATCGTCGGTATATCCGACCACTTGAACTTTCTTTATGCCGGGTTTGGTCAAGAGTCTTTGGTATCGCAGCAAGGTATCGGGGTTCTGTACCAGGTATTTGTCGAAATCAAACTGGATGTTACGGATGATAATAGTGTCAGTCGGTGGTGGGCTGTAGGGTAATTTCGGAGTATCAGTCTGTTGTTTCGGAGGCACGGTGGCTTTTTCGGTAGTATCCGGCGGAGTATCGGAGACATTGGTATCGGTATCCCCTGGTTGTTTATCGGAATGCCGCCTGCGGATTGAATATAGCGAGTCTTTTGTATGCTGATAGCCTGCACAGGTAGCTCCCTTCATCCGGACGACGGAGATATCGTCTACCAGGATATCG
>DASZJO010000209.1:0-19652 GCA_035948015.1 Puia sp. | reverse complement strand
CTAATAAGTTTGGTTTAGCAGCCTTTTATAAAGAAAAGCAACTTCCTAAACCTGCCCCGCCTTCAACCGCCCACTTTTAACTTATTTTCTCGAAATGGTTCATTTCAACGAAGCACCTTTGCGATTTAACAAATCATTATTAAAAAAACTCTATCAGAATTGAATTTTTTCTAAAAAAAATTAAACCGAATTAATTTTGGATTAAAAATCCGTACTTTATTCACCCAGACTGACGCCTGCTTCGAGTACCCCGTTCGTCATTCCTGGGAACGTTCGTTGCCATTGGAATGAATTTTTTGATTCACCAATAACTACTACACATGAGAAAAAATCGTCACTTCATGACGGGCATCCTACTGCTCGTCACCGTCGGGTTACACGCACAGCTTACACAAATCACGGGGAAAGTCACAGATGCCACAGGCGCCCCGATCCCCGCAGCAACAATCAGGCTTAAGAACAGCAGGTCAGGCACAAGCGCCGATATGCAAGGCGCTTTCAGCCTTAAAGTCCCGCTCAGTTCCATTCTGGTCATCAGCGGCATCGGCTACGAAACCAGAGAGGTGAAAGTCACCAGCCCTACCCTAACCGTCACCCTCAACACGGATTCAAAATCACTCAGCGAAGTCGTGGTAACAGGGACAGGCGTAGCTACCAGTAAAAAGAAGCTGGGCATCTCCGTTGAATCGGTCACCGCAGACAAGCTGCCCCCCGCGCCAACAGCATCCATCGATCAGGCGCTGGTCGGTAAGATCCCCGGTGCGCAGATCTCATCGACGAGCGGCAACCCCGGCGACCCGGTCAATATTATGCTCCGCGGGGTCAATACACTCAATGGCGGCACGCTGCCCCTCATCCTCATGGATGGCGTGGAGGTGAAAGGAACAGACATCAACTCCCTGGACCTTACCAACATCGAACGCGTGGAAGTCGTACAAGGTGCTGCATCAGCTTCAATCTATGGTGCCCAAGGCGCCAACGGTGTCATTCAGCTCTTTACAAAAAAGGGGAAGCGTGGTGCCGTAGCGATCAATTTCTCGACCAATGCTTCTTCCAACTCCTATATCAATAGCGGACATCTGGGGAAAGCAACCCTTCACCCCTTCCTGACCGATGGCCAAAACAATATCATCAATTATAAAACGGGTCTGCCGCTTGACTATAACGCTACCGGCGATATTACAGGGATCGCGTATGCCAACCCCGACCCGGGCGGCAACACCCGTTATGCCATCCTGAACACCCAAAACATGGCCGACAAGCCCTATAACGCGAACCTTAAATTTTATGACCATTTTAAACAGGTCTTCCAGACAGGTTCAGCATTAAATAATTCCCTCAATATTTCCGGCGCATCGGACAGAAGCGACTTCAGCCTCACCGCTTCGAACAGCCACACGGTCACCCCGGTAATGAAATCGGGCTACCTTGACAGGAATAACCTTACTGCCAATCTGGGGACCGAGCTTTTCAAGGGATTCAGGATTCGCTCCATCACCCAGGTAGTCTATACAAAAAATACCATCCCACCCGCTCTGGGCAGCCCCGGGGGATACGGTTATGGTGTTGGCAATCAAAGCGGCTATAACAGCGGGATCTTTTCCTTCCTGAATACGGCGCCTTTCTTTAGTCTGTCCCGTAAAGATGCAGACGGTAACTACCCCGTTTATCAGGTGGCCGACTTCCTTAGCATCAACGCATTCAACCCGTACTACAGGAAGGAATACGCATCCAGCCTCGATAACAAGATCGATGTCGTCCAGAACTTCGATGTCAACTATAAATTCCCCCGGTTCGTTGAACTGGATGCCAAGTATGGGATAAACTACCGAACGGAGAACGACCGCTGGACCTATGCAAACCAAAGCGGTAATAGCAATCACCAGGTGTATCCCACGCACTACGCGGGATATTATGCCCCCGACGGCAACGGCGAGATCGACAACTGGCAATATAATAACACGTTCCAGAATCTCCTCGCCAGCGCCTATTTCCGCACCGACTTTGAGAATGATTTCCATCTGAAAGTGCCGATCACCACCATGACCCAGGTCGCATGGGACTGGCGCAAGAAGCACTATACCGAATATGATACTTACGGTGTGGGTTTATCGACATCTCCCCCGATCAACATTGCCGCGACGCAAAGCCAGGCAATCGCAGGCGACTACGTAGTGCCCTTCATCACCTATGGCTACCTGCTCCAGCAGACCATCGATTTCGGCAGCTGGGGCGGTATCGCCGGCGGCTTCCGCAGTGACTACTCCTCGGCATTCGGCCGCGGCTCTCAGGCCTTTACCTTCCCGCACGTGAACGGCTATATCCTGCCCTCGTCCTTTAATTTCTGGGACAGGAGCGGTTTGTCGAATGTCTTTTCCATCTTTAAACTGAGAGCAGCCTACGGCGAAGCGGGCATCCAACCCGGATACGCCGACCGCTATCCGAGCATTAATGAAAATAACATCGGGTCGCAGCTGGTCTATAGCCTCCCCTCATTGAATAAGAACCCCAATTTGCAGGTGGAAGTATCCAAAGAGTATGAAGCCGGGACGGACCTGACCATTGCCGCGAATAAGAGCGGTTCAGTGTTTAATTCCATCAACGTATCGTTCACGTACTGGCATAAAAAGAGCTCCAATGTTATCTATACGATTGACGTGCCGCTTTCGACAGGGGCTAGCCAATTTATCGATAACGCCTTTGACCTTCATTCCCAGGGCTATCAGTTTAGCATAAACACCCCGGTCGTGTCCTCGCGGACGTTTACGTGGAATTTTACCACCAACTTTGGCCACCAGCTTTCGATGATCGATAAGGTGGAGGGCAATCAGCCGATCCCTGTCGGCCCCATCGATGGGAACAGCCTATATGTGTACCTCGTTCCGGGCTACCAGATCGGTCAGCTCTATGGTTACAAGACGATCCATAGCTTCAACCAGACCTACCAGGATGGGAAGACCAAATACTTCCCCAACGGGAATAATGGCCAGTACCAGTTCGTAGAGGGCAACATTGTTGACACCGCCACAAAGGCCATTCAGTTCACCGCGGAGAAGTATCCGCTTGGCAATACCGACCCGAAATTCAATGCCTCGTTTATCAACGAATTCAGCTTCAAGGATTTTCTGACCTTCTCCTTCCAGTTCGACTGGATCTACGGCTCACACATGTACAGCGAAACCAAGGAGTGGATGTACCGCGACGGGATCGACAACGATTTCACCAAGAAAGTCACGATCAATGGCCAAACTGGCGCCTTTACCGCCTACCGGGCCAGCGCCTATTATGCCCTGTGGGGTAGCCTGCACGGCTCGGGTAACGAAGCGCCGAAGGATTATTTCCTTTATCCCGCGAGCTTCCTGCGGCTGCGAAACGTCTCCGCCGGCCTGGACTTCGCGCGCCTTTACAAGATCCACTATGTAAAGAAGCTGCAGCTGTTCGTCTCCGGACGTAATATCTGGACCAAGACCAAATATCCCGGCATGGATCCCGAGATTAGCTCGCTTACGCCAAACTCCTCTTATACGAGAGGCGTGGACAACAGCTCCATCCCGAACCTGAAGTCCTACCAGGTAGGCTTAAATGTAGGATTCTAATTCGTTGACCAAAAACTTAAAGATCATGACTAAAAATAAATTGTTCTATATCTTCTTGTTTGTAGGAATTATCAGCATCGCGAATAGCTCCTGTAAAAAATCCAGCCTGCAGGTGGGCGACCCCAATGACGCCACCCTCACCGGCAACGTCAGCAACGAGACAGGTCTGTTGGAATTCGCGGAAGGCGGCGTGTACCAGAACGGTTTTGTCAACGGCGACGGCTGGCTGGGCGACAGCTATTTCTCCCTGCCCTATGGTTATCACGAGCTGATGTCCGACAACATCGGCGCAGATGCCTCCAATAACCAGATCACCACCGTAGGCTATCCCACTTACTATATCCTCGACAACCTCACAAAGATCACTCCCAACACCTCCACCCCCACTCCGCAGATCGCCGTCCTTCGTCAGTATAACGTCCTCGGGGGAAGCGGCAATAACCCGATGTATTTCCAGTGGCAGAATATGTATGCCCTGAATGCGGCCTGCAACGAGATCCTTAGCGTGGCGCCGTCGATCAAATTGGGCGGAGATGCAACCACGCGGCTGAATACGATTACGGCATGGTGTTACTGGTGGAAGGGATACGCCTACTCCCAGATCGGTTCCATGTACTTTTCCGGTCTCATCCAGGACGACCCGCTAAATCATACCAACAATCATTATCTGCCAAAAGACTCCATTTTAGCCCGGAGCAACTACTACCTCAGCCAGGCCGCAAGCATCCTGTCGGGCATCACCAACACCGGCGACTACAATACGGAACTGAGCTCGATGATCCCGGCCGCCTCCCAGTATGACCATGGCGGGATACCGACCCCAACCATGTGGGTCCATAATATCAATACCCTCATGGCCCGGAATATTATCTGTAACAAACTGGCCCCCTTCGTCAACGGCAATCCAGCCGCAACGATCACCAAATCATCCACGGGTAACATGCAGGCGGCTGATTGGCAACAGGTCATCTCGCTGGCAACCAACGGCATTCAGCCGGGTGATGTGGTGTTCGATGCGCACTCGACCGCCACGAACACGATCTTTTCGGCAACCGGCGGCACCGCGGCGGCAATGACTACGGGTAACAATATCTCCGTGACCTTCAAGATCGGTGTCCGCTATCTGCAGTGTTTCACAGCGGGTGACAAACGGCTGACCACCGACTTCAACACGGCCTCAATCTACAACAACCCCTTCTACGGAACGCCTTTTAACATCACAGACAGCCTGCAACAAAGTACCACTGGCGTATATGTCATCGGCAGCACCCAGATAGGACAGTATGAGGCCTATATAGGAGGCAGCTATGAAGAAAATGCGCTGATGCTGGCGGAAGCGAATATCCGGTCCGGCAACATCGACCCGGGTCTTGCCTTTGTGGATGCCGTACGCGCTTATCAGGGTGCGGGCGTAGCTGCCGTATCGGGCAAGGGGCTGACACTTGCCCAGGCGATGACGCAGCTGACCAATGAAAGCCGGGTAGCCCTGTTTTCCCGCGGCCTCTCTTTCTATAACTCGCGGCGCTGGGGTTGGATCTACGATATCAGCAACGGAGGCGGTCAGTACGCCCAGCGGCTGTATAACGCGGATGGCACTTACAACGTCAACGTGACTATTGACTATAATTTCATGGACTATTGGGACATCCCGGCCGACGAGACCCAGCTGAATGCGCCAGGCACAGGGAGTTCGCCGGTAACGAATCCTAATTATTAGGCATATGCGCGCCTATCTGCTTTTCGGCTTGCTGATGGTTGGCCTCGCCGGCCCGGCCCGGGCACAGGACGGATCCGGGTTTGTGACGGAGAACAAGAGCCTATCCATTAATGTTTTCGATCAAAACGGTAAAGCCTTTGTCAATCCGGCAACGGAAGTGACCGGCTCCCCTTTCCTCGCAAACGATTGGAAAAATGGCACTGTGGTGGCCGCCAGCAACCGAAGGTATGATAGCGTGAAGATCAGGCTTAACCTATTCTCGCAGCAGGTTCACTTTCTAAATAACAGCAACCTGGAATTGGCTCTCGACAAAGGTTATATCAGGGAGATCCTATTGCCGGATCCAAAGACAGGGATGCCCGCCAGAATGGATTTTCAGAACGGTTTTCCCGCCGTAGATGAGCAGGGCATCAATAACTTCTATGAGGTTTTGGTGAAGGGGAAGATCTCCCTTCTCTTGTCCATCCGAAAAATAATCGCGCAGGAAAAGGATGAAATGTCGGGAGAGGTCAGGAAGGAATACAAGACATACGAAGATTATTATGCTTACGATGGCAAGACGATGCAGCGAATAAAGAAGGATAAAGCCTTTATAGAGAACCTGCTTGCTGACAAGAAGGATAAAGTAGACACATTTATTACTGAAAACAAGCTTAAATTAAGATCCTTTGACGAGATCCAAAAGGTGATCGAATTTTATAATGCCCTATAGCATATAGCATTGAAAGAATGTGTGACTCAATGTTGACAGTGAAAGACGGCCCCGGTTTCTACCGGGGCTCTTCCATATAAGGCCCCGGAGGGGCCTTAGCGATGCGAAGGACATCCGAGCCAACGGCGAAGGATGCGACCGAGGTCTCAACAGTGTTGAGACCGAAGGTCTGACAAACTAGCCCTACGGAGCCCGCGTCAGCGGGCGATGCCGGGCGACAAGCTACCGCGCCAACAATCAAAGCTTAATCTCATCATCCTGCTTATCAAAGAAATGGAACTCGGTCAAATGATAATTCGTATTCGCCCGGATCTTCACCTTCTGTTTGTACTTCCACCGCCATTTCCATTGTTTGGAGCCGATCCCAAGGAATCTCCCCTTGGTGAGATAGGCATGCATAATTGGATGCACCGCCAGGGTCAGATCCTTATGCTGATGATTAAGCAGATAACTGAGGTTCTTTTCGATCTCGTCTTCCAGGATCAGCGCAGAAGAGATTTTCCCGGTCCCGTTGCAGGTCGGGCAAACCTCCTGGGTATTGATCGTCACCTCCGGCTTCATCCGCTGCCGGGTGATCTGCATCAACCCGAACTTGGAGATGGGTAGCACCGCATGCTTGGCCCTGTCCGTCCGCATGAAGTTCTCCATAGCCTCGATGAGCTTGCGCTTGTTATCGGGCAGTTTCATGTCTATGAAGTCCACTACGATGATCCCGCCAAGATCCCGGAGCCGCAACTGCCGGGCAATTTCCTCGGCAGCTTCCATGTTGGTTTCCAGCGCATTCTGTTCCTGGTTATTGCTGACGCTTTTATATCCGCTGTTTACGTCGATAACATGCAGGGCTTCTGTATGTTCGATAATAAGATAAGCGCCGCTTGGCAGATTGACTGTCTTGCCAAAAGCGGCTTTAACCTGTTTGGTCACACTGAACTGGTCGAATATGGGTGAGCCGTTGTGGTAATAAGAGACGATGTCTATTTTGTCTGGCGCGATCCGCTGGATATAGCTTTTGGTATCGTTGAAGATATTCCGGTCGTTGATCACGATCTTATTGAAATCCTCATTTAGCAGGTCCCGCAGCATACTCGTGGTCTTGGTCTGTTCGCTGAGGATCTTGGCCGGAGCTACCGCGCCCTTTAGGTTGTGTTGGATCATCTTCCAGGTGGCAACCAGTTCGGTCAGGTCTTCATGCAGTTCCGCCGTGTTCTTTCCCTCCGCCGCTGTGCGGACAATAACTCCGAAGTTCTTGGATTTGATGGCCTCCACGATCTTCTGGAGCCGTTTACGTTCGTCTGAGGAGTGGATCTTGCGGGAGACTGCCACTATATCGTTGAAGGGGGTAATGACCACGAACCGGCCCGGAAGTGAGATTTCGCAGCTTAGCCGCGGACCCTTTGCGGCAATAGGCTCCTTCAGGATTTGAACCAGAATGTGCGGTTTGCCGTTCAGGACCTCATTGATCTTTCCCGTTTTGATGATCTCCGGCTCAACCTGGAAATTCCCAAAGTCGAATCCGTCCGCACTCGTGTCGTTCATGGCCATCTGGGTGAACTTCAGCAACGAGCGCGCGTAGGGACTAAGATCGGTGTAGTGAAGGAAGGCGTCCTTCTCGAATCCTACGTCGACAAAAGCCGCATTAAGCCCGGGTATCAGCTTCTTAACCTTTCCAAGGTATAGGTCGCCTACCGCAAAGCTGGCATCAGCTTTTTCGTGGTGGAGCTCCACCAGCTTTTTATCCTCTAATAGGGCTATTTCAACACCCTGTGGAGTAGCATTTATGATCAGTTCCTTATTCAAGCGTATCGAGCGTTTTCCATCAACATCAGCCAATTACGGGGTCAGATCGCTGTCAATCGTCAAAGGAAAACAACTTATTTGTTCTTCTTCTTATGGCGATTCTTTCTCAATCGTTTCTTACGCTTATGCGTCGCAATTTTATGACGCTTACGCTTTTTACCACAAGGCATACTCAATTCAATTTTTGGTTATAAATAATTTATCGCTAATGTCTGACCTATCGGTCGAACGGCCTCCGGCCGTTTTATATAATGTCGTTCTTATCTTTTCAACTGTTGGATCTGAGCGTCTATCGCCTTTATCAGCTCCGGATTACCGATCAACTTCCTCGCCGCCTGATAAAATTTTACAGCATCCTCTTTATCACCCTTTTGCTGATAAGCCTCCGCCAGCAGGATCATCGCTTCGGCATTGGAAGGCTGATGCCTGACAACAGTGGTCAGCCGTTTAATCGCGTTATCATATTGCCCCGACTCAATCCCACCAACCCCCAGCATAAACTGGGCATACATGTTGGCAGAATCCCTTCGCACTACCTCCAGGATTTGTTGGATCCCTTGCATAACCTCAGTAGGATCTCCGGCCTTTGCTCCAAAAATATAGGAAGCCCCAAGCCCCACCTTCGTCGAATCATTCGCCGGATTTAATGATAACGCCCTTTCAAACAACTCCTTAGCCTCTGTCGCCATCCATCCTTTCACGCCCTGATCTTCCTGCGCCTGCAATCCCTCTAAAAAAGAACGGGCTGCAAAGGTGAGATATTTTTCACTATTTTCCAACTTGGCTGCTTCACCGGTGTAATATGCATACAATAAAAAACCATCCGCAGCCGAATCCTTCCAGAAACGGGCAAGCTGCCGATCCGCACTAATTTGCTGCGCGACCACATCACCTCTGACTACGGATTGCTGAAGCCTGTTGACTCGGGATAATTGCTCTGGAGTGAGATGAGCTTCAAGTGTAGATCGAATATCTTGTAAACCAATTGATTTTGCAGCGGGCGAGCCTGAAGCATCATTGGCAGCGGCATCCGGCCGTTTTCGCGGCGGAACCGTATTCCCGTAAAAATATAAAAGGTACAGTACGAGCACCCCGATGCCAGCTACCAGAATTTGCTGTTTCTTCATGCCGGATAATTAGAGACGCAAGTTACATCTCTTCATCGGCGTTTGGCTGATCTTCCTTTACGGACTGCAATTTTTTTACTTCGGCTACGAATTCCTTTGCTGGCTTGAACGCAGGAATAAAATGCTCAGGAATGTGCACAGCCACATTCTTTTTTATATTGCGCCCGATCTTGGCGGCGCGTTTCTTAGTGATAAAGCTCCCAAACCCACGTATATAAATGTTTTCTCCCTGGGACAGGGTCTCTTTCACTTCTTTAAACATGGTTTCCAACGTCACCAGGACGTCAACTTTAGGTATTCCTGTTTTTTCAGATATTTGATTGACCAGGTCTGCCTTTCTCATGGGGATTAAGTTTTATAAGTTTCTGATTTTAAATATATAACAAAATTATTAATTCCCAACTTTTGCTGCTAAAAAACCTTTAGGGTTATCAAAATAATGGATTTGGGTATTTACGGCATTTATTTGTTAAAATATTGATTTTGAATACTATATGGCAAAAATGAACCGAAAAAAAGCCGATTTTACAAAAGCCTTGATTAAGTGGCATAAGACCCAAAATTTTCGGGAAATGCCCTGGAAAGGGGAAAAAGAACCCTACCGGATCTGGCTTAGTGAGGTGATTCTTCAACAGACCCGCGTTGATCAGGGATGGACTTACTACGAAAAATTTATCACCGCTTTTCCTACCGTGCAAGACCTCGCTGCCGCTCCCGAAAATAAAGTGTTCAAACTTTGGGAAGGCCTTGGTTACTATAACCGTTGTCGAAATCTCATCGCGACCGCCAAGAAAATAACCGCCGAATATGACGGTAAGTTTCCCTCCACTTATGCGGAAATCCTGGCACTAAAAGGCATCGGGCCATACACCGCCGCAGCCATCGCCTCTTTTGCATTCCAACTTCCGCATGCGGTTGTAGATGGAAATGTCATGCGCGTTCTTGCCCGCTGCTTTGGGGTCTCGACACCAATAGATACAACTGCAGGGCGACGACAACTCACCGAAATGGCGGATACATTGCTCGATCCCGGCCAGCCCGGCATTTTCAACCAGGCCATGATGGATTTCGGCGCTACGGTTTGTACGCCCCGCAACCCGCATTGCGCATCCTGTATTCAACGGCCGACCTGCTTCGCCTGGCAGAAAGGCCTCACCGATCAACTGCCGGTAAAGGAAAAAACCATCGTGAAAAGACAACGCTGTTTCTATTATTTTATAGTGGAGACACCAGGAGACAAAATATATCTCCGCCGACGGACCGGAAAAGATATTTGGGAAGGCCTCCATGAATTTATTCTTTATGAAACCGCCAGCCCTGTTTGGCCTGAAGTGCTCCTTCAGTCGGATTTCGCGCGACAACTCTTTGACGGGCAGGCACTCACAGTCAGGTATATCTCAAGTATATATCGGCAGGAGCTCAGCCACCAGAGCCTTCAGGGGCAATTTATAACGGTTACGGTCAGCAGGCCCTTGCGGAATCTGAACGAATATTGGCTGGTCCCCAGGAGCAGCCTGGCCGACTATGCCTTCCCAAAATTCATCAACACCTGGCTGTCGGACCCAAGCCCGGCACAAACCTTGTTTTGACTGCCAACGGAACATAAATTTATCTTTTCCTAAAAAATGGGTAATTTTATAAGCGCTGGGAATTAATTCAGTCAGATGAACAACAAACATTCTAAACTTCGTGTATGAGAGGCGTTAACAGGGTGATGCTGATCGGCAATTTGGGTAAAGATCCGGATGTCCAATTTCTGGACGGTAATATCGCTGTGGCTAAATTCTCCCTGGCAACTACGGAGACCTTTAAAGACAGGGCCGGCAAACTGATCTCTCAAACCGAATGGCATACCGTCGTTCTGTGGCGCGGACTGGCGGAATTGGCACAAAAATACCTTCATAAAGGGAGTTTGGTTTATATCGAAGGCAGACTCAGAACACGCAGTTGGGAAGACAAGGAAGGAAATAAAAAATTTGCAACAGAAGTCGTAGGTGATAACCTGATCATGCTCGACAAACGCACAGATGGGACCTCATCCCATTCCTCGCTACACCATCATGAAGGGATGGAAGGTCTTGGCAATTCCGACACTCCGCCCGCCATAGGTGATCCTTCCGAAGACCTTCCCTTTTAGTGCTCTCTCTGGCCCGCAGCCTATTAAATATAAAAGAATTTGCTAAATTTGCCAGTGCACGTCAGTTCGCTTACATCCATCTTTTCCACCAGCCTGCTGGTAATAAATCCACAGGCGACTACCATCCTCGCCATTATTATCCTGATTTTACTGATCTTATCCTTCGTTCTGTCCGGTTCCGAAGTCGCCTTCTTTTCCTTGACCTTCAAGGATATCAATATCCTAAAGACCAAACAGGACGTTTCCTGGCGGCGCATCGTCTCGTTGCTCGAGGAACCCAAGACCCTGCTTGCTTCCATGCTGATCGCGAACAGCATCATCAATATTGCCATCATTATCCTCGCAAATTTCCTCATTGACGAGATGGTCCTGCTCAAGCAGGATTTCTGGCTTTTCGAATTTCTTATCAAAGTGATCCTCATTGGCTTTGTGATGATCCTCTTCGGGGAAATAATGCCGAAGATCTGGGCGACTCAGAATAACCTTCAGTTTGCTTACTATACCTCCGGAATGATTGAGCTCATCTATCTGCTCTTCAGACGGGTGGGAGGGTGGGCCATCCAACGGTCCGAAGGACTTGAACGGGCACTCGGTGGCGCCAGATCGGCCTATAGTCCTCAACAGCTTGAACGCCAGATCGACCAGGTTACAAAGAATGATTCGGATGAAGAACGGAACATTCTCAAAGGCTTGCTGGATTTCGGAAGCATCACTGTCAAACAAGTCATGCGCACCCGACTTGAAGTTTGCGGCGTCAGCTACGACCTTAATTTCTCAGGCCTCAGGCGAAAAGTCGACGAATTGCATTACTCCCGGCTGCCCGTGTTCAAAACCAGCCTGGACGACCTGGCGGGCATGATCCATACGCGTGACCTCATCGCCTGGCTCGCCCAGCCGGATGATTTCGATTGGCACTCCCTGCTTCGCCCCGCCTATTTCGTTCACGAACACAAACTGATCGAGAACCTGATGTCTGAATTTCAACAGAAACGGATCCACTTTGCCGTCGTAGTCGACGAGTTCGGCGGCACCAGCGGCATCGTCACGCTCGAAGATATCCTCGAGGAGGTCATCGGCGATATCCGGGACGAATTTGATGAAGAAGAATCGGGTAGCCGCCGGCAAGACGATGGCAGCTATATCTTTGAAGGCCGCACTATGCTGAATGACGTCTGCAAGACCATGAATATCCCCGCCGATACTTTCGATAAGGTGAAAGGAGAGAGCGACTCCCTTGCCGGCCTGATCCTGGAACTTTCCGGGGACATCCCGAAAACGGGTGATGTCGTCCCAAGCGGCGATTTCGAATTCAATATCCTGGATGCCGATAACAGCCGGGTCAAAAAAGTAAAGGTCACTATCAAACCCTCAAAATCTTAAATCTTACGTTGTGCTGAAATCCATGAGAATACCGATACATACACGCGCATTTGCTTATATGTTGCTATTGGCCTTTTCCTGCTTCCAATCCTGCAACAGCCCTTACACGCCAAAACGACGGGGATATTTCCGCATCGATTTCCCCCCCCATCAATACCAATCCTTCGATCGGCCCGGTTATCCCTTTAGCTTCGAATATCCCGTCTATGCCAACGTGCTCAAAGACAGCAGCTTCTTTGACACCATACCGGAGAATCCATATTGGATCAATGTCGACCTTCCCCGCTTCGGCGCAAGGATCTATATCAGCTATAAACGTATCGGACCTCCGGCCGACAACCCGAAGAATCCAGGCAATTCTTTCGACAAGCTTACCGACGATGCCTTCAAGTTGACTTACAAGCATACCTATAAGGCCAGCTCCATCGATCAATCCGTGATCCATACCGCAAATGGCGTCAGCGGCATCTTTTTCCATGTCGGCGGTAACGCCGCTACCGCCCAGCAATTCTTCCTGACTGATACTACCCACCATTTTTTGCGCGGCGCGCTCTATTTTGACACCACCCCTAACGAAGACTCCCTGGGCATAGTCAATAACTTCTTACAGGAAGACCTGCAACACCTTATCAATACTTTCAAATGGAAATAAGTTATATTTGTCATCATGATTGCAATCGACAATGTCCTGGTCAGTGATAAGGTTATAGAATCCCAATTCGTCTGCGATCTGCTGAAGTGCAAAGGCGGCTGCTGCGAAGACGGTGATGCCGGCGCCCCACTGGAAAAGGAAGAACTCGACCGGCTGAACGAAGTATACGAGAAGGTAAAACCCTATCTCACCGCTGCAGGCATCCGCGAGATCGAAACCAGCGGCCGCTTCCAATATGACCGGGAATTCGGTTGGGTTACCCCTACCATAGAAGGAAAGATGTGCGCCTATGGCTATAAGGACGGGAAAGGTATCATCAAATGCGGCATTGAACAGGCTTATTATGACGGCAAGATCAGCTGGAAAAAACCGATAAGCTGCCATCTCTATCCCATCAAGGTCGGCCGCACGAAAGCCGGCGAAGTCATGAACTACGAGCCGCGTGAAACCTTATGCCGTCCGGGCTGCACCAACGGTACGAAATTGCAGGTACCCGCATATGTCTTTTTGAAGGATGCCATTATCCGAAAATATGGTGAGGACTTTTACAACGCCCTGGAGCATATTGCAGTGAACTATGACAGAAACCGCAGCTAATTTTATCGCCCGCAGCACGATCAAAGCGGAGGACCTCGACCACCGCAATAAGATCAATTTCAATATTGGCCGCTATAACGCAGTGGTCCCGCAGGGTAAGCAGCAGTTTGCAGACTTGAACCTCGCCCGCGAACGGGCCAAGAATATTAAATGGCGGGCTATCGAGACACTGGACAAACAACTGGAGGATTTCGAATCCGTCTTCACCAAACGCGGCGGCCGTGTGATCTGGGCCGAAACTGCCGCCCAGGCCCTCGAAGAGATCCTCGCCATCTGTAAGGAAAGATCCTGCCGTACCATCGTCAAGAGCAAGAGCATGGTCACCGAAGAGATCAAACTGAATCACTTCCTTGAAGAGAACGGCATCGAAAGCGTAGAGACCGACCTCGGCGAATATATCCAGCAACTCGATGGTGAACCGCCCTACCATATCGTTACCCCCGCCATGCATAAGAGTAAGGAAGACGTTGCAAAACTCTTCTACGAGAAATTGAATACCAAACCCGGTCTCAGCCCCGAGCAACTGACCCTCGTCGCCCGCGAGAAGTTGCGTAAGAAATATGTGCAGGCCGAGATCGGCATTACAGGCGCCAATTTTATTATTTCGGATATCGGCGGCATTGCGGTGACGGAAAATGAAGGTAACGCAAGACTGAGCTCCGCTTTTCCGAAGACGCATATTGTCATCGCCGGCCTCGAAAAAGTAATCCCAACACTTGCCGATCTGGGTCTTTTCTGGCCCTTGCTGGCTACGTATGGGACCGGCCAGCGGATAACCGTATACAATACGGTCATCACCGGCCCCCGGCAGCCCGGGGAGGCCGACGGCCCCGATGAAATGATCCTGATCCTCCTCGACAACAGCCGGACTAATATTCTCGCCAACGCCAAAGCACGTGAAAGCCTCTACTGTATCCGCTGCGGTGCCTGCCTCAACGCTTGCCCGATCTATAAAAACATCGGGGGTCACAGCTATGGCACCACCTATAGCGGACCCATCGGTTCTGTAATTACACCCCATTTGAAAGAGATGCAGGAGTGGAAGCATCTTAGTTATGCCTCCTCACTGTGCGGCAATTGCACCGAAGTCTGCTCCGTAAAGATCAACCTCCATGAGCTTCTGCTTGAAAATCGCCATGAAGCTGTGGAAAGCGGTTACGCCACCTGGCAGGAGAAGCTTGCCTGGCGGGTCTGGCGAAAAGCAAGCCTCAGTCGGATGTTGATGAATATGGGCAGCGCTAAGCAAAAGAACTGGCTGGTGAAAAAGGCCTTCAACGCCTGGACTGCACACCGCGACGCACTGGACTTTGCGCCAAAGACCTTCAACGAACGCTGGCGGGCGGAACGGACCGGACGTCCGTCGCCGAAGTCCGGCATTCGCGTCGGGAAATAATGCTTTTATTTACCTCCCATATCACCCCCCGGCTGAAGTATATTGTCGAATTTTTCAGCAATGAGCTTTTTGACGATTCCGCGGCAATCCGCATCACAAACGACCGGACGACCTTTGTTGCTGCGACCGGACCCCGGATCAATTATTCCGCCGAAGAGCTCCCCGGCAGTTTTCGCCTCCGCCCACACCCTTTGATCTTCGATGCCAACATCCAACCTATCCCAATCACCGTTATTACCCACAACGATCAAAAAACATTTTTTCCGACCGACGGCAACCTACCCTTCGATATTTTTGCAGCGTCTTTCTATCTACTCTCCCGCTACGAAGAATACCTGCCCCATCCAAAAGATGAATACGGCCGATTTGCGCATACCTACTCACTCGCATGGAAAGAAGGCTTCCTGGATCGACCTTTGATCAACGATTGGATACAGGCGTTAAGAAAGGAATTATCCCAACTCTACCCTGACCTTGTCTTCCATAATCAGGCATTCAAATTCATCCCCACCTATGACATCGACACCGCCTACTCCTACCGCTTTAAAGGATGGCGACGTAACCTTGGCGGGATCCTTAAATCACTGGCCGCCGGCAAATGGGAAAGCATAATCAACAGGGTGGCCGTGCTCCGGGGCCGCGAACAGGACCCCTTCGATGTTTATGAATGGCTTGATTCGTTGCACCTATATTGCCGGTTGAGACCTTATTATTTCTTTCTGGCTGCAGCCCGACAAGAAGGCGTCGACCGGAACCTCCCGATTACCGCACCCGGCTTCATGGAATTGATCCGCTACCACGCCGCCGGCTCCCGCATTGGAGTTCATCCTTCCTGGCAAAGCGGCGACCAGGACGACCTGATGAAGGAAGAGATCGACTGGATGGAATATATCAGCGGGCAACAGATCACCCGAAGCCGCCAGCACTATATTCGGTTCGCCTTGCCCGTGACCTACCGGCGGCTTCTGCAACATGGGATCGATCAAGACTATTCAATGGGCTATGGCAGCGTTAACGGTTTCCGAGCATCCGTGGCTTCTTCTTTTTATTGGTACGATCTCGAAAAAGAAGAGAAGACAGCCCTTCGCCTTTTCCCTTTTTGTTATATGGACGCCAACTCCTTCTATGAACAAAGGTCTACCGCTGCCGCAGCCATGACCGAGTTAATGGGCTATTACCGTAGCATCCGCAAGATCAACGGATTGATGGTGACCATCTGGCACAATTCCATCCTCGGCCAGGACCCGGAATTCATTGGCTGGCGCGAAGTCTATGAGACCTTCTTAAAGCAGGAAATCTTTTGGGATATGTGACAAGCCCTTCGTCCGGCCTATCGGCCGGCCTTTCCATTAATGCCTGGCGGCTAACGCCGGGCAAACCGAGCTCCGCCCGTTTTAGTGCTTAAAATGCCGCATCCCCGTGATCACCATCACTAACCCATTCTCCACACAATAATCTATTGAATCCTTATCCCGGATCGACCCACCAGGTTGAATGAACGCCGTAACCCCCGCAGCATGCGCAATCTGCACACTATCAGAAAAAGGAAAGAAGGCATCGCTTGCCAATACTGCTCCCTTCAGGTCAAAATTGAACTGCCCTGCCTTCGTAATGGCCTGCCTTACCGAATCGATGCGGCTGGTCTGCCCGCATCCCTTGCCGATCAGCTGCCGGTCTTTGATCAGGGCAATGGCATTAGATTTAAGATGCTTGCATACAACGTTGGCAAAGACCAGGTCCCTCCTCTCGGCCTCTGTACCGGGCCGCCCGCCAACCTCCTTCCATTCGGCATAGTTACCTTCATCCGCCTGCTGCTGCAGTACACCCCCCAATAACGATCGGTACTGTATAACCGGCGCAACTGGTTTCTTTTGCACCAGCAAAATGCGGTTCTTTTTGGAACGCAGGATCTCCAGCGCATCCATTTCGAAGGCCGGAGCAATCAGCACTTCAAAAAAGATTTCATTGATCGCGGCCGCCGTAGCTTTATCGACACTCCGGTTACATGCCAACACACCGCCGAAAGCGCTTTCCGGATCGCCCGCCAGTGCACTGTCCCAGGCCTCTTTCAAGGTCGAACGGATGGCAACCCCACATGGATTGGTATGTTTGATGATCGCAAAGACGGGTTCCGCCTCGGGGAATTCTCCGACCAGCTGGACCGCGGCATCCACATCAACCAGATTATTATAGGAAAGCTCCTTCCCGTGTACTTGCTCAAAAATATCCTCCAGCCCGCCAAAAAAACCTGCCGCCTGGTGCGGATTCTCCCCATAACGTAAGGACTTATAGCCGGACACCGATTCGAGAAAATAGCTTGGCGCCGATGGGTTGAAATATCGGGCGATAATTACGTCATAATGGGCGCAGACCTCGAATGCCCTCGCCGCCAGCTGCCGCCGCTGCTCCAGCGTCGTTGCCCCATCCTGCTCCTCCAGCAGCTTTTCCAGATAGCCATATTCAGACCTGGACGCTATGACTACAACATCTTTATGGTTCTTGGCCGCCGCCCTGATCATCGAAGGCCCTCCGACGTCGATCTTTTCGATAATGGCCTTGTCATCGCGGCTGCTATCATCGGTGAAGCTCGCTACTGTTTCTTCAAAAGGGTATAGGTCCACGACCACCAGGTCAAGTTCCGGGATCCGATAACGTGTCATCTCCTCCATATCGGTCGGATTGTCCCTCCGCCCCAGGATCCCCCCGAACACCAGCGGATGCAGGGTCTTGACCCGGCCCCCGAGAATGGAAGGGTAGGAGGTGAGCGACTCTACGGGGATACATGGAATGCCCTGCTTTTCAATGAATTGCTGTGTGCCGCCGGTGGAATAGATCGTCACACCGAGCTGCTGTAGTTTCTTTGCGATTGTTTCAAGGCCATCTTTATAGTAAACGGAGATCAGCGCCGACTTGATAGGCTTGTTCATGAGCTTCATATTGCTGGTTTGCGCCGCAAAAGTACGAAAGTGCCAGCAACAACTCCAACTGGGCGGAGCCTATCTAATGCAATTCGGACTCAACCCGCCAGGGGCAAGTTGAGTCCGGTAGTTTTGAATGGCAAACAGCGGTAAGCATGCGATAGAAATTCCTCATGCGCGAAAATAAATTGCATGCGGCATCGGAGGCCTGTCGGGATAACATCAGCATACATACCCATACACGCTTATATAAACTAACAGGATAAGGTGTTAATGGTTATGTATGCTGTTGCTAATTATTCAAAAAATATCAGAGGATTACCGGTGATTACTACCATAAGTTTGGTAGTTTACAACGCAGACACACTTCCTTTTTAACGCAACCGAATAAAGGATATTAAATTATTAAAAACGGGACTCATTCGCGACCGCTCTAATAGATGTCCTATAATTATTTTAATTTGGGCCAAATGATGCCCCGGAAAATGAGACGTTATTTTTTTGCGCAAAACGCGCAAAATTCACCTGCGTACTTCACGTGCACTTATCCTGAAATTTCACTGTATTTTGATTGCTTAAAAAACGTTTTTTTTGTGATATTTGCTTCATGATTGTTTGATCTCCTTTATTTTACGGATAATATTAATTTATAATCATTTGATTATAGGGCGCTTGCGCACGGCTGTCTAATCCTTTGAAGAATACTTTTACAAAAGCAAATTATTCTTCAACATTCTAAAACAAACAGCCATGAACACAATTGAAAAAAAATCCGTAAATGCGGGGAAATTTATCACTAAACAGGAAGTAGATACCCTAATCACTTCGTACAAACAGGAAAGATGGGCAGCAAATTCTGACCGGCTGGGCAAGGCTGATTCCCTCAGCGCATGGTTCACGGTCGAGGAAGTAGAAGCGTTTCTGGCTGCGGTAAAGGTTAATGGTGGTAATAGTGTTCGGTTTCATTTTGGCGTGCATAACGCCGACAACGCTCCAGAGCCTGAATTCGATGGCCGGCAGACCTTGGTCATGGTCGGCAATCGTAGCAGTGACGGATCTTATAGCACCAGTAAAGAACTTTATTCCAACAAGAACGGCAAACCCGAGATCGTAGCACTGGCCGGCGGCGTTCTGTGCCCCCCCTTCTGCAGCGGTGGTGGGCTCGGGAAGGCTTCGCTCGTCGTGCGTGAAGACAATAGCATGGAAATCATCTAATTTCCCATAACCAGACATCGAAAAGTCCTATAACCGGAAGCCGTGCTGCCTTTTGCAGTGCGGCTTTTCGTTTTTTGCCGTGCCCGCGAATAAAAAGCCACAGTTATCGTTTAAATTGCATTATGACCCATATTTCCTATTACCTCTATTTCATTATCCCCATAGCGTCGACTATTTGTTTTCTCGCCAGCCTGACGATTTTTTTTCAACCCGCCGCTGAACGGTATCTAAAATACTTCTCCTATTTCCTGTTTTTCAACCTTCTAATTGATATTGCAGAGAATTATACCGCCTTATACATTATCAATAATGTTTTTCTCAACAATATCGGATCCCTGGTGGTCATTTCATTCGAGCTTTATCTTCTGCGCGAGTTCATGACCAGCAGGAAAGCAAAAAAGATCTTTTTAT
>DASZJO010000208.1:0-14223 GCA_035948015.1 Puia sp. | reverse complement strand
GGGAAGCACGACCGTTGTGGTATAGTTGATCTCTATCCCCATTTGCCCGGCCTGTTTGATCTGGGCCAGTTGCGGGTTGTTCTGCAAGGCTTTCCACTTGTCCTGATTCACCTTCTTGGTGATAAGACCGTCATGACAGCTGAAGTCATAGATGCCGTTGAACTGATTGATATCCGGGCTGCCTGCGCCGCCTCCACCACCGAGCCCGCCTTCTTCCCCGCCGAGCCCTTTCAAAAGCTGTGCCGTCCCCAGTGAGCCGTCACCCAGGGCCGCATACAATTTCTGCAGGTTATCCTGACTGGTGAACGGAAAGTTCATGTGGGTCGTAAAGATCTTGGCAGTCGTATCGAGCCTGATGTGAACGCTCCCCTTGCTGAGCAACGCCTTCTTATCCGCAGACAGGCTGGTGACGCTATCGAGGACGTCCTTCATGTTGATGGTGGTATCCATCTTGGCCAACCCCGCCTTCTCCATCCCTTCAGTTCCCATATATTGTTGGATCATCTCCAGCATTTGGCTCATGTCCATATCCATCGTGACAGCCCCGCTGCCATCCTTCTTCACATCTATTTTTTCATAAATATCCAGGCAGCCGGAAAAGCCGATCGCGATAAAAGCAAACAGGATAAATTTTAGAACCTTCATGACGTTCAATGTTTAGAGGGCAGATTGTTTTTAGCGTAGAACGCAATTTAGTTTTTTACCGGACGCCAACCTTATAGCGGACCGTAAATATTTGTGAATGTCCCGGCTGTAATTGGGTCAGCCCCATCCGGTTATTGAAGCAATCCGGTGCACCGCTCAAATTCTCTACGGCGATGCTGGTCCGGCCGGGAGGAGTATAGACCTGCAGATAGGGATAGCTGGCGTCAGGAAAGAACGAGATCGTAAGCCCGGTCTCCGGATGCTGGATCTCGCAGGCCGCACTGACAAGCTCCGGTTTAAGACTGAAACAATTGTCAAGGAAAGTATCTCCGATCGGATGCAGCGTTTCAAACACGTCATACTTCACCAGCTTACCCGTAGGAATGAGCTGCCGGTCGAACTCGACGATCGCCGCCGCATGGAACTGCAGGCGCCAGTCATCTATCTTGCCACCCAACTGAAAATAAGGATGCCAGCCATCGGCGATCGGGATGACGGTCCGGTCGAGGTTGGTCACCGAAGTCACTATCTCCAGCACACTGTCAGAATGGAGGATATATCTTACCCGGCAGTCATAATCGAAAGGATATCCGGGATCGTCCTTTTTATAGCTGTGTTCCAATAGCACCGTACCGGAATGGTCGCTGATCGCTTCCTCCAGGATCGAAAAGGGCTTGTCGTAGATCAACCCGTGGATTGCCGTCCCGTCACCAAACAACCGGTTAAATTGGTACGTTTTACCCCCGAATTCGTACTTCCCATCCCTGATCCGGCAGGGGAAGGGAGACAGCTTTGGCCCTTTGAACGATCGGGCCAGCTCCCTGTTCAATTCATTCAGATCCGAATAACTGTCAATAACATTAAAAGCCGAACCATCAGGGGTGCGGACGATAAACGCGTGAAGGATAGCCCCGAATCCCGGCAGCAGGGCGATAACGGTTCCATTGCTTTCATCTTCAATATTGACTAGGTCAAAGCCGTGCTCCTGCGTGTGCCGAATCGAAAAACTCATAGCGGAAAAGAGTATTTCCCTGCAATGTAAAGCAAAGCATCAACATACCGCCGCCAGGACCCTTGACCTTCCCGTCTTCGACACACTGGAGGCCGGACAAAGCCCGATCTGGATCTCGGTCAGTTGACAGGCCGGCGCCGAATAATCGATATGCAATAGGGTCTCCACATACATATCCGTCATTTCCAGATCGTTATAAGCAATATAGTCCAGCATTTCCGAATATTCCGCCAGCAGACCCTCCCAGGGACCTTCATACCGGGAACAAACACAATTGAACGGCGGGATCTGCTTGAAATAGGGAAGGAGCGTAGTCGGGATCTGTCCTTGCACCGGCAAAGCGATCTCCATCGTAACCGGGCTGTCGGGCTGGCCATCCATCCCATAAAAGATGCGGTATTGAGGTCCGCAGATCAGCAGTCCAAGGTCGGCAACATAAGTATAGAGTTCGCGTAAGGCATTGGCCGTCAATGCTCTTGATTCTTGCAAAGTCGTTTGCCGGGTAACATATAAGACTGTCATGGGAGGATGGACGCGGATAAGCATAGTGTTTCTGGTTTCCATAAAGATAGGGTTGGTTTGTGTCAGCCTTATGTCAGTAGCCAACGTAATGTGCAGATAATTTTTCGGCCAGCTCGCGCATTATCGTCTTAAGAGTCTCGGGAGACTCCACCTGCACCCTGTTAGTCCAGGTTAGCAACCACCGGCCGAAATAATTCAGATTGGACGTCAGGAACTTCATCCTTACACAGGTGTCCAGCACTTCTTCAGACACAAATCCATTCAGGTATTTCTGCTCCTGGAGATATTTGGCTACCTCCCGGTCGAAGCGGACGATGGATTCCTCGAGGTCGGATCCTTGCCTGATCTTGTCGATATATTCCCGGAATGAGGGATGGGCGCCGGGATCGAAACAATGATCGTCAACGGTCACCCCCAGCATCCGGCTCATCCGGAAGTCGCGGCAGTCATTGCGCAGATGACACCAGGCGATCAGGTGCCATGCATTCCCATAGTGCAATAATCCAATCGGTTCCACCTTCCGAAGCGTGACCTCCTCCTTGAGTTGGGAACGATACTGCAGATGGACGATCTTTTTGTTGACAACCGACTGTTGCAGCATCGACAGATATTGCTGCGGCGACTCAAGATCGGGCATATACCGCGTCAGGATCTCGATGTGTTCCGTCAGGCTATCCACGTATTCCTTGTCCGGGGACCGTAGCACGGCTTTTATCTTAAAAAGGGCCGCATTGAAATGCTTTTTTACCGATCCATCTGTGAATTGCTCGGCCAGCTTGGCCCCCAGCAATAGCGCGCTGGCTTCTTCCTGCGTGAACATGACGGGTGGCAGCCGGTATCCCTCCATAATGGTATAGCCCGAACCCGCCTCGCCGATGACCGGTACGCCGGATTCATCCAGGGCCTTGACGTCCCGGTAGACGGTCCGCAGACTGATCTGAAAGCGGTCGGCCATCTCCTGTGCCGTCACTTTCTTCTTGCTCTGCAGATGAGTGAGGATGGCATGTAGCCTGTCAATACGATTCACCGGATAGCATTTAAGACACCGCGACAGGAAGGGGATCGACCCAAGCCTCGCTCTCCTTTAGTAAATTTATTAATTCTTCAAGGGCAATGGAACTATCGACCCCTCTCTTAATAATTTCTTTACCCTTGTATAGGGTGATCTTACCCGGACCACTGCCGACATATCCGAAGTCCGCATCGGCCATTTCACCCGGGCCGTTTACGATACAACCCATAATGGCAATCTTCAAACCCTTCAAATGATGGGTTACAGCCCTTATCTTAGCCGTCGTCTCCTGGAGATCGAATAGTGTTCGCCCGCAGGAGGGACAGGAAATATACTCGGTCTTCGAGATCCGCGTCCGCGTAGCCTGAAGAATAGAAAAGGAAGTATTATTCAAGAATTGACGATCGCTATTTGCGGGGAGGTAGGTGCGGCCGCTCACCTGGTGATTGACGAGCTTCTCGGGATCGTTTCTTAACCAGATCCCGTCTCCAATCCCGTCCAGCAATAAAGCGCCGGCCTCGGCGGAAAAGTGGATCAGCTGCTCGTCGATCGTTTGATCATTGCCTTCCACGACCAGGATCACCGGTGTTTTGCTTCCCCGGGTCATCATCGATCTTATAACGTTGCGCACCGACATCATTGCCCAGGGATGGGAAGACCAAAGACAAAGTACCCCGTCCTTCTCGTCCGGCAATTTTCCCAGCACATCCCACACCTGATGGTCAGCGGCATCGGCCGATACAAAATGAGGAGCCCCCGCCGGAGGCTGCAGCTTCAAAAATTCCCTGGCGGTATAAAGCGGCCGATATTTTATCGGGTCGCCAGCCGTCTCCCACGCAGAACGATCCAGGATAACCTTTAAAGTGCCGGGCAGCTCAAAGTCGACCAGCGTATTTCCTGTATACATATAGTCAGCCGCCACATCGCCGATGTTCCACTTATCCAGGGCAGGGTCATATGTATACCCGATGGCTTGCAGATCTTCCCGTCGGATAGTTGTCGATTTCATAAAGTCAGCTACCACGACCGGCACATGATGATCCCCGATATGGGAAACAGCCAGGGTTGCCCTCCTGCGATATTCGAATGGAGAATACGGCACGGTCTCCATACCCGCAGCTATCTTTCGCACATCTTCCGTTTCCCGGTGCAGACTCTGGCGCCGCGCATATCGCGTTACCAGATCCTTACAGACAGGTATCTCGAATTCAGGGTCTTCGGTTAGTGAGACCCTGATCGTATCCCCAATGCCGTCCTCCAGTAGTGTACCGATCCCGATCGCCGATTTAATGCGGCCGTCTTCCCCGTCGCCGGCTTCTGTGACACCCAAATGCAATGGATAGATCACGCCGAACTCCTCATTCATCTTCTGTACCAGCAGCCGGTAGGCCTGAACCATGACCTGCGGATTGCTCGACTTCATGCTTAACACTATATTGTGATAGCTCTCATCTCTTGCCACCCGGAGGAACTCCATTGCGCTTTCCACCATCCCGATGGGGGTATCGCCATACCGGCTCATGATCCGGTCGCTTAACGAACCATGATTCGTGCCGATCCGCATCGCTGTTCCATAATCCTTACAGATCCTCACCAGCGGCGTGAATCGCTGGCGGATCCGGTCAATCTCCGCGTTGTATTCGGCGTCCGTATATTCTATAAAGTCAAATTTCTTCTTGTCGATATAATTGCCGGGATTGATCCGCACCTTTTCGACGATGCGGGCCGCGATCTCGGCCGCATTGGGGGTGAAATGAATATCCGCTACCAGCGGCGTGGAATACCCCCGGCGCCGAAGCTCATTCCGGATATTCAGCAGGTTTTCCGCCTCCCTTTTGCTGGGCGCCGTAATGCGAACCAATTCGGCCCCGGCTTCGATACAACGGATCGATTGCTCGACCGTGGCGACCGTATCCATCGTGTCGGTGGTGGTCATCGTCTGGATTCGAATAGGATGATGATTCCCTACAATGAGATCGCCAATCCTCACTTCCAGCGTATCCAGCCTGGAGTATCGGGTAAGGGAATTACAATATAATTGCATGCTGCAAATTTAATAAAGATTCACCGATCCAAACCATGCGACCGGCCATTGCTAATCCAGCCATCACCAGTCCTTATCCGGCTGGTTGAGGGAATGCACCTTATTTTGGTTGAGCTTGTTTTGCAGATCGTTTTCCCTTTGCTGAAGGGCTTTTAACAGCTGTTCGACCTGTTGCTTGTTCAGCCGACTGGGCTGGGGCTTCGGTTCCTGTTGCTGATCCTGGTTCTTCTGATCTTTCTTTTCCTTTTGATCCTTCTTCTGATCCTGGTTCTTTTTTTGTTGGTTCTGCTGCTGTTGCCGCTTCTGCTCCATGAGCGCTTTTTCCAGGTTTTCCCGGGCATCCGAATCTGCGGCATCCAGTTTCAGGGCGGCTTTCCACGCATCGATGCTTTCCTGCAGCTTCTTCTGCCTGGCCATGGCCACCCCTTTGTTGTAGAGACTCTTTTCCTTCATAGGCTTATCGACCGCGCTGTGATCGGCACTGGCGTCATACGACCGGGCCGCCGCATCAAACTCGTCCTTTCTGAATTGGGCATTACCCAGGTTGTAATTGGCCATAGGATTATCGGGCGCTTTATCGACCGCCGCCTGATATTGTTTTATCGATTGGTCGAGCTGTTTCTTTTTATAAGCCCGGTTGCCGCTGCGGATGAGCGTATTTGTGCTCTGGGCGGATGCGGATAGTGTTGTCATCAGGCCGAGACCGGCCGCCAATAGCATGCGTACCGCGCCCCCGGCAAGCTTTCCGCGCCGGCGTTCCGCAAGCACGAACTCTACCAGCAGCAACAGGATCGCCGCTCCCAGGAACCACTGAAAATAACTTTTATAATCGATAAACTCGGCATCGCTCATAGCCCTTTTCTCCGCGTTATCCAACTGCTGTGTCATCGTGATAAGCCCGTCTTCCACGTTATCGAGACGGAGATAGGAACCGCTGGTCTCCGTTGCCAACTGCTGCAGTTCTGCTTCATTCAGCTTGGACATGACGGTATGTCCGTCCTTATCCTTTTTGAGCTCGCCGGTCACAGGATCCTCAATTGGGGAGCCTTCGGGCGATCCGATCCCCACGGTATTGATCATTACGCCGTCTTCAGCCAACTCTTGGGCGACTTTGGCCGCGTCCGGATCATGGTCTTCACCGTCCGATACCAATACGATCGACTTATATTTTCTTTCCTTACTATTGAAGGCGGCATTCGCCATCCTCAATGCTTCGGCAATTACCGTACCTTGAGTGGGCACTACGTCGGGACTGGCTTCCTGGATATACATGTGCGCCGCCCCATGATCCGTCGTCAGCGGCATTTGCAGATACGCCCGGCCTGCAAACAACACCAGCCCGACCCGGTCGTTCGGGAGCTGATCCACCAGCCGCAGCAGGAACTGCTTGGCCCGCTCCAGCCGGCTTGGCTTGATATCTCTCGCCAGCATGCTCTTGCTGACATCCAGCACCAATACAACATCTACGCCCTTCCGCTGGACATTCTCCATGGACCCCGGTTTCTGCAAGTTGGCGGCGGCAACCACGATCGCGATAAAAGCAACTAACGCCAGGGTCGCCTTGATCATGAAGCGGGCAGAAGAGAAACTTTGGATCAACTGGCTGACAAGAGCAGGATCGCCGATCTTTGCGGCCGTTCTTTTCTTCCAGCCCAGGAGGAGCCACAACAGCAGCAGCAACACCGGGAAAACCCCCAGTCCGTTCAGGTATTCGATATGTTCAACTCTAAACACGGATGATCAATTTTATTTCTTTCCCTGGAAAAAACCCTGTTGCCGCAAGATGTCTTTTACAATTACCAGGCCGGTCTGCCGCAGGTCCTTGGCCGGATCGGCGGATTCCAGGTTGACAACGAAAAAATAGGGATGTTTGTTTTCTTCCACCCAGCCTATTACCCAGCCGATGCCGTTCCCGTTTTCCCTTTGCTCCTGCGCCGTTTTATAGCAAAACCGATACACAGAATTGCTTTCCGCCGGCATCATCCGGCGAACGATCTCCTGGGTGCGCGAAAAGAATGGAAGCTGATTAAAATATAATTTCTTTAACAATCCCAGCTGCTCGTCGCTGTTGATCTTGAGCTCGTTGTCTTCCCAGAAAATATCCATCGTATCCGCAGGTCCCATTTTTTTGTTCCCGTATTGGAGCGAATCGATCCATTTTCTCAGCGTATCATACGATAACCGCAGCGTTCCCAGCTCAACAAATCCCAGTCTCTCCAATGCGGATGAATCCCTGAAACACTCCTCCAACGTGTATGGACCTGCCGACTTAAAGATACGCTGGATCGAATCCAGCGCCTCGCTGATTGAGGAGTTCTCATCCTTCACCACCCCCGTCTGTATCGCCACCAGCGACTGGAAAATATCGAAGGTCGCTCCGGGCGTATAGAAACTGTCCCTATACCGCGACAAATTATAGATGGTAAAATGCCCCTGCCCGTTATCAAACAACCCAAACGTCCCCTTCACGCCGGCGGAATCGAAATACCGGCCTAAGCTATCATCAACCGTCACATTATTCGGTGAACAGCCGAAAAAAAACACCGGAAAAACAAGAATAATAAGGGAAGCTCTGCGCATCCAAAAAAAATTTTGCGCCAAAGATAGCTCATTACCGGCCAAAACGAAGGCTCATTGCTTGGGCAAATTATATTTGTCGATGAGCTGCAACAGTACCCCATTGGTCCAACCAAAGCCATCCTGGTCGGGGTATTCCCCGCCGCCGGCAACCTTATCGAGATCGACAACATTATATTTTTCCAGCAGCCTTCCCGTCTCCTTATATACTTTCTCATTCAGCCGGACCCACCGTGCGGCAATGTCGGCGGCCAATTCTTTCTGCCCGCAACGATCCAGCCCCCATATTGTCATCCATTCCAGCGGAGCCCAGCCGTTGGGGGCATCCCACTGTTGGCCCGTAGCGAACCCGGTGGTCACGACGCCGCCCGGCTTGAGCAATTTCTTCCTGATGACATCGGCGACCTTGGCGGCCAGAAAGCTCATATAGTCGGGATTTTCGTTGATAAAGCAAAAGGGGTACATCCCGCCGGGGTTGATGTGACCGGACTGCCTGCCCGCCCGAAAATTATAGTCCGTATAGAAACTGACTTTCTTATTCCAGCAATATTTCTGGATCAGCTCGCCCCGATGAATAGCCTTTTGCCGGAATTCATTGGCGGCGCTGTCCTTGTTCATTAACTTGGCTTTGGAGATGGCCCACTCCAAATGATACAGGAGGGCATTCAAGTCCGGCGGCACCATATCCGTGGTCCGGATCGTCGTGAGATTCCTTTCGTCCGCAAACCAACGGCTGCTGAAATCGATCCCGCTTTCGGCAGCAGCCCGAAGATTTTGATACATCTCTACCTTATCCCGCCCTGATCGCTGCGTAGTAATAACATCTTCCCGCCAGCTCTCCTGCCTGGGTACCGTCGCATCGTCCCAATACCGGTTGAGGATATCCCCGTCCTTTAACCGGACAACCCGGCGGTAAGCCTGTCCGGGCTTGAGCTTGTCTGCGCCATCCATCCAGAATTCATACTCTTTTTCCATCGCCGGCAGGAACTCCTGATACACGCTGTCCCCCTTGGCAGCAGCCAGCAGCTCAACCATGACGGAAAAGAAGGGAGGCTGCGACCGGCCAAGATAATAGGTCCGGTTACCATTGGGAATATGCCCGTAATTCCCGATCAAAAAGGCAAAGTTCCGGACCATATCTTCAATCATTGCGATCTCCCCGCTCTCTTTTAACCCAAGCATGGTGAAATAAGAATCCCAGTAATAAACTTCCCTGAACCGGCCCCCCGGGACGATATACGGATTGGGCAAAGGTAATAGCGAGCTGCCCTCCACCACCTTGTCAGGTGTGCGTTTGAGCACTGCCCATAGATTCTTGATATGAGTGACGACGTCCTCCGACATATTGGTCTTATATGCTTCAGCCGGGTTGACCGGCAAGTCAAAATTATCGAGCACGAACTTCTTCAGGTCGAAGCCGGAGGCACCCTTCTGCGCTTCATAGTCGGCCACAATGTCGGCAGGCTTCCGTTTGGGAACACAGTCGACAAAAGTCTTACCGTCGGGAAAAACCTGGTTCATCTGAACGTCGATAAATAATTTGCCATAGACCTTGTCGGGGGGAGTAGTAACAATCGGCTGACCAAACGAAAGAAAGTAGCTGAATATCAGCGCTATTAAGCCTGCAAATCTTCTCATAAAGCGAAAATGAATACTAAAAATAGAGTATTTTCCATACATTTATGCAGGGGCCGACGGCATTAAAATAGTGAACACCGCCAGGACTAGCGGTGTTCTTTTTGCTTTTGCTTATAACCTTTAAAACATTTTTACGGCCTCTGCCGCCCGAATATTATTCTGCGCCGTCGCTCATCGCGCGCTGGACGGCATAATTACCTACATTTTGACCCACCGTCATCCCTACCTCACAATCAACATTAAAATGAATGCCCGCATAGATCCTTGAATTCGCGGCATCCTGCGCCATCGCCTGGTAGGCCTGCGCCCTCGACGGCATAATATGGCCAAGGATCGTGGCCGCCGCCGCGCTGAACATCGAGTGACCCGAGACGTAAGACGGGAAGTTGGGAATACCGGTCAGCGTCCGGATAATCGGATCCATCTGGGTAGGCCGGGGATTGAAATAGTAATATTTGATATACCAGCATTCGATAGCGGCATCCATCTCCGCCATATTCAGCAAGGCCATGTTCCGGGCCCACCGGACCTCACTCCAGTTTTGCGTGATAAAATCCTGTGCTGCAATATAGTTCCAGTGGCCCGCCGGCGTCCACGTGCCCGCCCCATCGGCCCAAAACTGCACCAGGCTGAGTTGGTCGCGGGTAGCATTCTTTACCGTATTCATCGCCTGCTGGACTTGCTGTTTCATCGAATCGCTGTTGGTCGAAGGCGGCGGCCCGGGCCGCAAGGCAACGACATCGGCCGAGTCAAGCAGGAAGCCTTTGACCTGACCAAACAATGGCAGCATCGGAGGGCGGGCAGGAGTCTCCAGGCTGACCCATGGCGTTTGACCATTGGCCTGCGCCGTCGTTACAAAGGATGCCCAGATCGTCGCATTGCCAACCGCCGACCCGGCTTTGTCGGATCTTCCCCGGGCAATAAATGCATCCGCCACCTGGCGGCCCAGGGCCTCTCCTGCCGTGACATCGCTCGGTGCCGCCGCACCGGAGGCGATCAGACTGAACTCCGCCTGCTCCAATTTATCCCGGATCGACGCGATCTCATCGGGGAAAAGCAATTGCATCATCTCCGCCGTGACACCAGCCAGCACTGCGCCCTCAGAAGGATAGGACGGGAGGGAACTCTTCGCCGCCAGAGCCTGGACTGTAGAATCTACCGTATAGGGCGCCGGTCGATTGTATAACGTTTTATAATGCCAGCAGGCGACGAGCGCATCGTATTGCGCCGCACTTACATAGGCATAGGCCCTGGCCGAATATGGGGGATTGGCAAACGGAAACAACGGATAGGCAAAGGGGTTAGTAGAGCTGGGGATCGGGTATGTCCCGTTCGAAAGCTGATAAGGCGGCAAGTTATACTTTGCAACCAGGCCGCGCATGGTCTCATTCCATCTCAGGACGCTGCCGGCACTCCAATATTTTATCTGAGCCCGTTGATCGCTGGTCAGGTTATGCTGATACCCCTTGATCGTATTGAGATCGGCAGCATAAGCCGGCGTATTGGTGGCCGCCGGTGCAGCCACCGCAAAAGTGTCCGGCCGGCTCAGCAGGATGAGCTTCCAGGTGCCGGCATTAAGATCCGCATTGGCCGGGTTGAGCGGCCCGAGATTGGAATTCACGTTGGTAACGCTTTTGTTGCAGGCGGAAATAGTCATCGCAAGAAAAGCACTGAAAAGACAAAGGGAATATATATGGGTGCGCATGGTTATCTGGTTTTAAGCGTTGGTGTTTCACCAGTTTTAGCCTTATGGGCAAAATCGAAAATATAGAAGATGCCGGCATCGATGGTCGTCGCCTGCCCCACGTTTCGGCCGGTGATCGTATAGTTTCCGTCAGCAGTAAGCGACAGCCCTTTTAGCGGCTTTGCATGGAACTCATATTTCACGTGCGTACCAGCCATCAATGCATTCATCCGGTTACTGGGGAACGGCATGTCATTCTTTCGGATGTCGAACCCGCCCAACGTGATCATGTCCGATAATAACCCTTCGACGATCCAGCGGTTAGTGCGATACCCGGTCCGGAAAAGCCAGGACGTTGTATTCGGCATCTGCACGTGGTTCGTCTCGTAGAAGGAGGTCGTATAATACGACTGTTCATCGATGGTGATATTGCTGCGCCAGGTATAAGTGCCTACACCCGTCATAAAGAAATGACCCAGCTGATAATCGGCAATGACCCTCCCCGAAGCCGTCCGGCTATGCAGTCCGATCGATAAAGGCAGATAGTCAGCCAGGTAATTGGTCAGCGGCACTGACCCGCCCACCAGGGCAAACAGGGAGAACTTGCTGTTGGCCCCGATCCGTTGCTCGATCGGTTGCCATTTCAGCCAGCCCGAAAGGTCCTGGACCCCATGCATCCCATGCAGGACACCTGAACTCGCATCCGTCCAGATAAAAGGGGCGCCCGCTACAACTGCGAGATGACGGTTGATCCCATATATGCCCATAAGGCTGACCATCTTCGTTGTTACCGTTCCAAGGTTCTGGTTGTTACGGTGATAGGTGCCTTCCCAGTAATAGTTCCACGAACTATGCGAATACGTGCCTCCCACACAGAGATTATTTTTTGCCATCATAAGCGCATCGTCATCCGTTTGCGCTTGCAATTGCCGGCTGGTCAGGATCAGAGCTACAACTGCGAGCATCCGAATCGTAATTAAAAAAGTCTTCTTTTTCATGCAGTCAATATTAGTTAACGTCAACGGTTCAAATAGCAATCTGCGTTTTGGCATTAGAACCTGATATTTGCGCCGATATTCACTACGCAGTTGGCAAACGCAGCGTCACCATGGGTGTAAACCCCCGTCAACGCAGTAGTTATCTTGTCGGGCACACTTTGCGTACGGTCCCGGACAATAGCTATCGGGACATACGTGTAGAGGCTAACCTTCGGGAATACGTAAGTCAGTCCCGGCTCGCCGGAAATAATGAATCCCGGCCGCCGAAATCCGTCACTCCCTCCGATCAGGTCATGGACAGGAAGACAATCGTCCCGGACACCCGCGGTAGCAAAGAGGCGATTGAACTGCAGGCTGACGCCAACCCTTGCCATGTACTGGTCAGGCACGCTCATGATATTACTGCCATTGGCGATGGACGATGCCGAAGGCGTCCCGCCGTGCGCATTGGAAACACCATTCTGGTCCCTCGGATTCGAGAGGTAGAAGAAGTTTCCGTACAGCCCTACCTTATGCGAGAAATTGTAATAAGTATTGATCTCAAGCGTGATCCCCGTCCCGCCATCTCCAAGCTGAATGGACTGGTCGACCGGACCGTAGGTCTTTGTACTATCGCTGGTCTTAAAATAGTCCTGGTAGTTATCTTCGCCGGTTGCAAACTTGATCCCGAGGCCGACCTGGATATTTCCCTTTGGCATTTTCACAGGGTCCAGCAACCAGCCATAGACCGCAACCCGGATATCGCCCGCACCAAAGGAATGGGTTGCAAAACGATGATACGCATCGGCCTGCGTGTAGGTCTGCGACCGGGAATTGGCCGAGATCGGCAGGTCCAGCATCAAGCTCCACCTGGGGTTCAGTATCCGGTAGATAGCCAGGTCCGCCGTATAGGCATTGTTGATGACCTCATTACCCAGCACCTGCCGCTGTTTCTGATAAACCGTGCCGACATAATGCCTGAACGATTTGTAATAGCGGTTATTGACCGTGAACTGCCACTGCGCAGTCGTATCGGGATGATGCACATCACCCGCGGCGCAGAAACCACCGGTACTGCGGATAGCCACACATCCTTGCGCGGATAGGCGTTGCCACGATAATAAAACAGTAATTGACAGCAGAGCAATAAATATCTTTTTCATAATGCAGATAGTATTTGGTTGTTGTGAATAATAGAAGGTTTGTTCTTTCCAAGCGCCAGCCACAATGCCAGCAGCGACCCATAGCTCCCGCTGCGTTCGATCCACTCGAATACCTCCCAGTGCGGATAGAACAGCTCCGTACCTGTTTTCCAAACGAACAGGATCAGGAGCAGCGGTCGCAGCGGCCGGATCAGCAGCATAACCGCCGCAGTCATTTCGAAAACGCCAACCGAATGCGCGACACCGGCGGGATTGGAGAAACCGAGCGCGGCATATTGCGCCAGCAAGCTTTTCTTTTCGATCCAGTTGAGCCAGCCGTGACCCAGAAGTATGAGAAATACAACTACACGCAGGCAGCCTACGAACCGGTTGAACTGCGCTTTATCCGGCTGAGGATGCGCATCCAGCCGGGACCACCAGGGACGTTGACCCGACAATAGCAGCAACGCCAGCGGCGCTCCATAATTGCCGGCGCGCTCTATGAACTCACCGATCGATTCACCCGAAAGCGGGCGGAGCAGGGCGGTGAACGAACCCCACGCTACCAACCAGATGAGCACTGCACGGGTAGGATATAGCAACAAGGAGAGGCCCAACAGAATGTCGACAGTGCCGACGACCGGCATCAGGTGATAGGCGAGATCCTGACTGATACCGAATACGCCGAAATAGTTACACCATATCGGTTTGGTGATCATGCCAAACGCACCGTGGCCAAAAAAACACATCGCCGAAGCCATGCGCAGAGTAAAATGCAAATCCTTCATAATAGTTGGTAGCTGCCCACGCGGGCATTTTCCGGGAATTCCGGTGTCTTTTCTCTTGTTTGAGATCAGGCTGACAGACTAGAGCTGGTCTGGCGGGTTTTCAGCTGTGGGAGTAAAGACGGAAGGAAGCCGCGAAGGCGTATAAAGCGTGTTGACTTTTACCTCAACTTGAGCAAGTGCAT
>DASZJO010000207.1:0-14510 GCA_035948015.1 Puia sp. | reverse complement strand
CAGCCTGCACCCTTCCTTCCGTGGTGGTAATCAGGACACTATTCGGATCGGCCATCCGGTCCCCAAGCCACAAATAATCGGCTTTGAATTTTCGGTAAGTCATTGCCAAACGATTAATTTTGCCGTTCCGTACGCGGGCCGCGCCGGAGGCGCGGCCCGCAAAAGTACCAAAGAAAAGTACCATGCTAGACAAATTGGAAGCGATTAAGGCCAGATTCGAAGATCTCGGTACAGCCCTGAGTAACCCGGAAATCGTGAGCGATAACCGGAAATTCAGCGCTATGAGCAAGGAATATCGCACCGTGGAGAAGATCGTCATTGCCTACAACCAATATAAAGACCTGCTGGATACCCTGGAATTCGACCGCGAAGCCCTCAACGGCGAGGATGCCGAACTGAAAGAATTGGCCAAAGCTGAGATCCCGGGCCTCGAAGAACGGAAAGTACAATTGGAAGGCCATATCCGTCAGCTCCTGATCCCCAAAGACCCCCAGGATGAAAAGAACGCCATCCTCGAGATCCGGGCGGGTACCGGAGGCGACGAAGCCAGCCTCTTCGCAGGCGACCTCCTGCGCATGTACATCAAATACTGCGAACGCAGAGGTTGGAAGACTGCCATTCTCAGCGAAAGCGGAGGCACTGTCGGTGGCTATAAAGAAGTGCAGGTAGAGGTCATCGGGGACGACGTCTATGGCACCCTCAAATTCGAAAGCGGCGTCCACCGGGTGCAGCGGGTCCCGGACACCGAGACTAGCGGCCGGGTCCATACCAGCGCCGCCACCATAGCGGTAATGCCGGAGGCTGAGGAAGTGGACTTTGAACTGAAGGAAAGCGATGTTAAGATGGAGACCGCCCGCAGCGGCGGCGCCGGCGGGCAGAACGTCAACAAAGTGGAAACAAAGGTTTTTCTTACCCATATTCCCACTGGGGTTACCGTCGTCTGCCAGACGGAACGAAGCCAGCTGGGTAACCGCGAAAAGGCCATGCAAATGCTCCGTACCAAATTATACGAAGAGCAGGTCCGGAAACAGGAGGAAGAAATCGCCCGGCACCGGAAAAGCCTCGTCAGCACCGGCGACCGGAGCGCCAAGATCAGGACCTACAATTTTCCCCAAGGCCGCGTCACCGACCACCGGATCGGCCTGACCGTATACAATCTGGACGACGTGCTGAACGGCGAGATCCAGGAATTCCTGGATGCCCTGCAATTCGCCGAGAATGCGGAAAAAATGGCTCGGCAGAATTGATGGTTGGGTGATTATCACCCCATTAAACGCCCTCCCCGTGTTTTTACACTTTTTTAACGCGAAAATCTTAAACTTTCCCGCCGCTTGTGCGTCTATTATAGTGTAAGTTCTTTAAATAAATGCGCTGAAATTTGCTATATAGCCGGAAATTGTTTAATTTAAAAGGGGTAATGCTAAATAAATGTTATTAGTCCCCCGGCTTAAATCCGAACCCGTTTTTGGATCGTAATTTTGGTGTAGTGAACGAACGATAAGTGTTGCGGAGTATAATATTGGCACCTGTTTTGCGTTATTGTTATTAAATCAGTCTTTTCTATTTGACTCACATAAAGCAGTCAATTTTCTCATAAGCAGTTAGTTTTGGTTACGACCCCTGTTTCTACAGGGGTTTATTCTTATACGCCGGGACGGCGTATGGCCGAAGGCCAATCATTAGACCAGGAAACCGTGTCAGCGATCCGCGGGCGGCGGCGCCGCGTCAGCAGCCCTTCTCCTTTGTTATAAGAAATAGGTTACTCCACCCATACGCCAGCCCAGCGCCGATCATATCCGCGATGATATCTGCCTGATCATAGTCCCGCCCCGGTATCCAGTATTTCTGAACGTATTCCGACCCGATCCCATAAATATTCCCAAGCACATACCATAGAAAGAAAAGCCTTGACAGCTTCCCCAGGTCGCCTATTCGTTTTGCTTCGTATAGGTTCCACAGAAATACAAAGCCGCCGAATAAAGTAATATGCACGAATTTGTCGAATTGCGGGATCGCAAAATGCGTCTCGCTTGGGATCATCGAACCCGGAATAAAACAAAGCGTGCCGACGATAACCGTCCACAACAACGGGATGTACAACGACCCAAAATACTTTTTTAGAAAATCTACCATATAGATCAAGCGACCTTCGGCCGTCCATGGCGAAAATAAAGAAGTCCCGACTAACGGGACCTTTTTTTCTACGAGGGTTGACAATTTCTTATTTACGCCTACTGCGTCAGTTGGGTCTTACCGACCGATTGCAGCGAGTCGAGGGTCGGATGTGGACTGCCCCCTTTTTTTTCGATGGTGATCGCAAAGGCCTGCGCCTTCTTTGTACTGTCCATCTTCAGAATGATATTCTTGTCCTTGGCGTCAAATACCCCAAGATTCTTTTGTTTGTTATCGATCAGCGCCCACAGCTGATATTGCTGGTCGGACGGCAGCTCCGGCATATTTTTGACCAGCAGGTAGACGTTAGAACTGGTCGAATCCCAATAGACATTGGCCGAAGCCTTCGGCTCTCTTTTGGTGCCGACCATATTGACTACCGTCGTACTCGGACCTGAGATCTCTTGCACCACTTTGTTCAGCGCAACTTCCGCCTGATTTAACCTGTCTCCCAACTGTCTGTTGCTGTCCGCCAGTTCTTTGTTTTGCTGATTGACCTGGTAATACAAAACAACCATGCCGATGAGGAGGATAACCGCAGCGGCGGCGACAAAGCGCAACAAGCCCGAACTGCGAGGGCTCTTTGAATTTTCCATGGTGATTATTTTTAAGATCTTCGCCTTAACCTCCAGCGGAGGGCGCACAGCCTGCTCGGATGCATACGCTTCAAGACTTTCCTCGAATTTCCTGCGTTCTGCTACTAACTCAGGATATTGAGCGCACATTTGCTCGAATTCTGCCTTTTCCGACTCACTGGCCAGACCCATCACATAACTTTCAATGATGCCGCTTGCTATGTATTCCTTTAAATTCACTTTAGATATTCTCTTAGTTGTAATAAGGCGTTTCGGATCCTGGTCTTAACCGTCCCGAGGGGGATCGTCATCATCTCGGCGATCTCCTCATGGGTAAAACCTTTAAAATAAGCCAGATCAACCAATACACGATGCTCCGGTTTCAGCCGCTCAAGCACCTTCTTCAACCCGATATTGTCAACATTCTGTTGGGTCGTCTGGTTGGATACTCCCTTATGTACGTTATCCGGGAGTTCCTGGTTTTTTTGAGAATTCTGATAACTCTTGGACCTCAGGGTATCGATAGAAGCGTTGCGCGCAATATTCAACATCCAGGTAAAAAGCCGGCCTTTTGTCTGATCATAGGATCCGATCTTCCGCCAGATATTGATGAAGACTTCCTGCAACACGTCGCTTGCGAGCTCATTATTATCCGTAATGATCTGACGGATAATACTATAGAGCGCACCAGCATAATTGTCGTACAGGAAAGCGAAGGCCTGGCTATCCCTCTCTTTCAGGGCAAGCACAAGTTCAGGTTCAGTATAGGTATTTGGCATTCCCATCAGTGCACTATGTTGGCATACGCGGCTGCGTCCATCAGCTTTTCGAGATCGGCCGGGTCTTTAACCGTCATCCGAATCATCCACCCCTTTCCATAGGGATCCGAATTGACCAAATCGGGCGCCGAACCCAGCGCTGGATTCACCTCCAGGATGGTGCCCGCGACAGGCAGATACAGGTCGGACACAGTCTTTACAGCCTCCACCGTGCCAAAGACCGTTTCCGCCGCGAGGGTTTTTCCCACCGTCTCCACTTCTACATACACGATATCTCCCAATTCTTTCTGCGCGAACTCGGTAATGCCGATAACCGCTTCATTGTTGTCGCCCAGCCGGATCCATTCATGGTCTTTGGTATAACGTAGCGTATCAGGGAAGTTCATGATGACTAGATTTTTGTGTTGCAAGATTACAAAAAGGCATCGACATACCAAATCCTAAATAGCAGGCTTCCCGGCCTCATCGCCGGACAAGCTTCATCTTCAGTATCCGGACCTCTGCAACAGGCCGGTCGAGCGGTGCTCCGCTGGTCTTTACGGCAGCAATGGAATCCACGACGTCCATACCCTTAACGACTTCCCCGAAGACCGTATATTGCTGATCCAGGTGTGGCGCTCCGCCAAGCTGCCTATATGCGGATCGCTCGTCTTCCGGGATTTTACGGCCGTGAAGCCGGAATTGCTCAACTGAATCAAGGCCCGCGTCCGTAAAACGTTTTCCCTGGACGATATAGAATTGACTGCCGCTGCTCGCGCGCGTGGGATTGACGTTGTCCCCAGTCCTCGCCGCTCCAAGCGCACCCCGCTTGTGAAAAAGCGCCGGCCTGAACTCGGCCGGAATCGTATAACCCGGCCCGCCGCTGCCACCCTGGCTCAAGGGCTTGCCCGGATGGCCCTCCCGACTGTCAGGATCTCCACTCTGGATCATGAAATTCCGAATGACACGGTGAAACAGCAAACTGTCGTAATAACCGCTTTTGGCCAATTTCAGAAAATTGTCCCGATGCTTCGGCGTGGAATCCGAAAGCCGGAGAACGATGATTCCCTTCGTAGTTATGATGGCGACATCTTTGTGCAGGTCATTTTTTCTCAGCCCGCTTGTAAGCCGCGGGTTGCAAGCTGCTCCAAGCAGCACGCATCCGGCCATCGCCGGTATGGTCAAAAGCCGCGCCGCCCGCGCACATCCGGCCACCATAGCCGGCAGCCCTATTATCATAGATTATCCAATTCTTCACCGTTGTCCGCATTCCCGAAATACAAGAGGATATGGTCCTTAAGGAAATTTTCCTGCTCGGCCACTTCCATCGGCGGCAACGCCTTGAGCTGGCGGAAATGCGGCCAGCCATCTCCGTCAATGCCCTCCAGCTCATAGTATCCACTTTGACGGAACAACGTGCAGACGGCTATGTGCATCAGATCCTGCTTCTCTTCCTTTGTGAATTTTTTCCGGGTATTTCCCAGCTCCTGGACCCCGATAAGAAATAAAATGGTTTCCATATCGGGCTTTTTCCCAAACCGTTCAACCAGCCGGGCTTCCAGATTCCACCACCGGGTTTGCAGATCATGTTGCGCTTGTTGCATAACCGCAAAGATAGCAAATCGCCGCTCAACCCGCTGCCCGTCGCCGCACTAGGCCTTTACGACCTCGACCGCTGTTCCGTAAGCCAGCACTTCCGTAACACCATTCATGACCTCGTTGGCATCATAGCGCATATTGATCACAGCGTTGGCGCCCCGCTCGGCAGCATGCTGCATCATATATTGGAAGGCCTCCTCCCGCGTCTTCTCACATAGGTCGATATAAATGGATATCTGTCCGCCGAAGAGTGTTTGCAGTCCGCCGGCAATATTGCCAAGCACACTGCGGGATCTGACAGTAATTCCGCGGACAATACCCAGGTTGCGAACAATGCGATAACCGTCGAGCTCAATGCTTGTAGTGATCATGGTGGGGTCAATCATATTGAAGGTTTTGTTGCCAAATTACATCTTTTTTTGCCGACCGGCCGGACCGATAGACCGGACCTTAGCATTATCTTTACGCAAAATTCAGAAAATGTTACAGGTGGCCTTTATTCGTCAGAATTTGGACTTCGTAAAGGAAAGACTGGCGGTCAGAAATTTTACTGAAACCGCACTGGTCGACACCGTCGTTGGCCTCGACGATCAACGGAAGAAATTGCAGCTCGAATCGGATACCACCCAATCCAGGATCAACACCCTCTCCAAGGAGATCGGCAGCCTAATGGGCAAGGGCAATAAACAGGAAGCGGAAGACAGGAAACATGAAGTCACAACGCTTAAAGCGGCGCTTGGCCCCATTGCCAATCGGCTGGCGGCTGTCGAAGAGGAACTGACAGCTACACTCCTTCGCATCCCCAATCTGCCCGCCGCCCCCGTTCCAAAAGGCCGGACACCCGAAGACAACGTAACCATCAGAATGGGCGGCCGTCGCACTGCCCTGCCCGCCGGCTCGCTGCCGCACTGGGACCTCGCAAAGAAATACAACCTCATCGACTTCGAGCTGGGCAATAAGGTGACCGGAAGCGGATTTCCCGTTTATATCGATAGGGGCGCCAAATTGCAACGCGCCATGATCCAGTATTTCCTTGACTTTAATACCGCTGCCGGCTACACGGAATACCAGCCCCCCATTATGGTAAACGAAGCCTCTGCGCGCGGAACCGGCCAACTCCCCGACAAGGAGGGGCAAATGTACTACGTGAATGAGGATAACCTTTACCTGATCCCTACCGCAGAAGTGCCGGTCACGAATATCTACCGCGACGAGATCCTGAAGGAAAACCAGCTCCCGGTGCGGATGACCGCCTACACCCCCTGCTTCCGCCGTGAAGCCGGCAGCTATGGTAAAGACGTCCGCGGGCTCAACCGGCTCCACCAGTTCGATAAGGTGGAGATCGTACAACTGACACACCCCGCCACCAGTTACGACATATTGGAAGAAATGGTGCAGCACGTGGAAAGGCTGCTGCAGTCGATCGACCTGCCCTACCGGATCCTTCGGCTATGCGGCGGCGATATGGGGTTCACCTCCGCGATGACCTATGATTTCGAAGTCTATAGTGCGGCCCAGGAGAAATGGCTGGAAGTGAGCTCAGTCAGCAACTTCGAAGCGTTCCAGACGAATCGGATGAAGATCCGGTTCAAGGACGCCGCCGGAAAGACCCAACTGGTGCACTCCCTTAATGGCAGCTCACTTGCGCTTCCCAGAATTCTCGCCTGTTTGCTCGAGAACCATCAGCAGCCCGACCACATCGCCCTGCCCGAACCGCTCCAGCGATATTTCGGCTCTGCGCGCATCGACTTGGGATGAGCGCGTTCTCAACTCATCACGTTAACCAGCCTTTTTATGAAGCAACTATTACTATCTTTCGGCCTATAAAACGACCTCCAGCCAGAACGGCGTAAACCAGAAGGTGTCCGGTATTTCGTTCGACCCGTCCATTGGGCTGGACCTCGGGAAAATGTGCAAAATAACTTGTACAGCGCGGGCTTTTTCTTGAGGAAATACAAATATCTCGGCGCGGGATTCTATTTTTTTGCCGGACCGGAATTGGAATGGACGTATAGCGATCAGACGCAGGACCAGACCGTCGACTACCGGCAGGACGAGAGGGTCTCGAATTTCGACCTTGGAATCGAGACTGGCGTGGCATACGCGCTAAGCCGTCATTGGCAGCTCGAAGTCGAATTCCCGAACGTATTGGAGGCAAGTTATCAGCACCAAAATTACACGTACAACATCCCGACGCAAGCCGGGGTCACGCCGTACGAAACGCACCAGGTCTATAATTCTTACAATTTTGCCACAAGCCTTTCTACCGACTTTCAACTCGTGGTAGGCTTGCGGTATTTGATAGGCAGTTAATGGGATATCGTAAGGATGGGTTTACCACCCTTGTTTGGCAACACCCGCCTTGATCGCAGAAAGTGCCTTTTCTTCGCCAAGCAGGGTCGTCAGCTTATTGCCCTTTCCATCATGTCCCTGCGCCATATATGCGCCCTTGGCGGTCTTCGTGATAACAGCATCATGAATGGGCACATTCTTCTCTTTCGTCTTAACATTGTAGGCGGTGAGCGTTACACTTGACATAATTAGTTGATTTAAAGCCTGCGCGAGCAGGTCCGGTTAGTAAGAACTTTTGTAATATTACCGATTTTGGGCCATTTGGGCGGAAAAAAATTCTCCATGGCATAACCGGCTGGAGGCCGGTTCGACCGACATTTAGACATCCAGCTTGGCATACTTCGCATGGGATTCGATAAAATCCCGTCGTGGCGCAACCTCATCTCCCATCAGCATACTGAAGATGCGATCCGCCTCCGCGGCGCTCTCGATCGTCACCTGTTTAAGGGTCCGGGTATCGGGATTCATTGTAGTGTCCCAAAGCTGGTCCGAATTCATTTCACCCAACCCCTTGTACCGCTGGACGGTCACACTGTCTTCTTTCCCGCCACCCAGCCTTTCCACCCATCCCCGCCGCTGCTCTTCATTCCATGCATAGGATTGCTCTTTGCCCTTCTTAACCAGGTACAGGGGCGGTTGCGCGATATAGACATAGCCCTGCTCGACCATCTCTTTCATATACCGGTAGATAAAGGTCAGGATCAGCGTAGCGATGTGACTGCCGTCCACATCGGCATCGGTCATAATGATCAATTTGTGATAGCGGAGCTTGGCCAGGTTCAACCCCTTCGGGTCTTCCGCCGTCCCGACCGTCACCCCCAATGCCGTATACATATTGCGGATCTCCTCGTTCTCGTAGATCTTATGCTCCATCGCCTTCTCCACGTTGAGGATCTTGCCACGCAGCGGGAGGATTGCCTGGAAGCTACGGTCCCGGCCCTGCTTGGCCGTACCACCCGCAGAATCTCCTTCGACAAGGAAGAGCTCACAACGATTCGGATCACGGTCGCTGCAATCGGCAAGCTTGCCCGGCAGACCGCCGCCGCTGAGCACGCTCTTCCGCTGCACCAGCTCCCGCGCCTTTTTCGCCGCAGCCCGGGCCTGGGCGGCGAGGATGACTTTATTGATGATGTTCTTTGCCTCGCGCGGATTTTCTTCCAGGTAACTGTCGAGGGCCCTGCTTACCGTCGATTCCACCACCCCGCTAACCTCGTTATTCCCAAGCTTGGTCTTTGTCTGGCCCTCGAACTGCGGTTCCGGAACCTTTACAGAGATGATCGTGCTCAATCCTTCGCGAAAATCATCCCCTTCTATCTCCACCTTGGCCCTTTCAAAAAGCCCCTCCCGGTCTCCATAGGCCTTGAACACCCGGGTCAGCGCCCGCCGGAAACCGGTGACATGAGTGCCGCCTTCAATGGTATTGATATTGTTGACGTAGGAATAAATATGTTCGCTATAACCGTCGTTGTAATTCAGCGCTACTTCCACCGCAACATTGGTGGCTTCGTCATGTCCTTCCACAAAGATGACCTTGGGGATCAACGGTAGCCGGCTGGCATTCTTATCCAGCATCTCAACGAATTCAACGATCCCGCCCTGGCTGAAGAAGGTCTTGGTATACGTGCTGCCATCCTCTTCCTTTTCCCGCAGATCCCTTAGCGTAATGCTGACTCCGCGGTTTAGAAAAGCAAGCTCCCTAAGCCGTCCTTCGAGGGTTTCCTTTTTGTATTCGAGTGTGATAAATATCGTCGGGTCCGGCCAGAAGCGCACCGTCGTTCCAGTCTGATCACTGACGCCGATCTCCCGCACGGGGTATTGCGGAACCCCGATCTTGTATTCCTGTTCGAAAATCTTTCCTTCCCGGTATACGGTCACATGGAGGTCCGCACTAAGCGCATTCACGCAGCTGACCCCGACCCCATGAAGACCTCCTGATACCTTGTACGTATTCTTGTCGAATTTGCCACCCGCATGCAAAATGGTCATGACCATTTCCAGCGCACTCTTCTTTTCCTTGGTGTTGATCCCGGTAGGAATACCCCGCCCGTCATCTACCACCTCCACTGAATTGTCCTCATAAATGGTCACCAAAATGTTCTTGCAATATCCCGCCAGCGCTTCGTCGATCGAGTTGTCAACCACCTCATAGACCAAATGGTGAAGACCCTTTTCCCCGATATCACCGATATACATGGCCGGCCGCTTCCGAACGGCCTCCAAACCCTCCAAAACCTGTATGCTATCTGCGCCATAGCCATTGGTTTCCGGGACCAGAACTTCTTGCGTTGATTCACTCATTTTTTTGACTGGAATAGTGTAGTTAACAATAAATTAATGAAGTCTGCAAATCTACGAAAAATAAGGGGTTCTACCGCTTTTTATCTTCTCTTTCAGGGGCGTTTTTGCCTTTATTTTTTGCTCATTCGGGCGGCAGATTTCCGTCACGGTTCTGTCAAAAAACCGCCGGGCAAACCCTTCCTCCCGGATATGCCGATTAATTCATGTTTTTCGATGTAAATTTGCTCAAACTGGCCGGAGGCCAGAAATTGATTTTATGTTCGAGGCGCCCGATATATTGACAATGGCCTACCGGCAGCCGGTCCTCCGTGATGACCTGCACCTCCTCCTGGAAAAAGACCGGCAGATCCCCGGTTCTGTCCAGTATGCCGTCCGCCGCTACAGCCGAAATCCCCAATGGAATCTGGACGATATGGGAATGATGGTCTACCACGTTAAAAAGGATGAACCCGCCCAGAACTACCTGGAATTGCGTTTCTGCGTCGGCCAATCTACTACCGTCGACGTCCTTAGCTTCCGTTTCCAGTCCGTCCACCTCTCTCAGTTTGTCCGTCCCCGTAAGCCCGAACACACGGTCAGCGAGGACCTGCTCAATTTCAGACACCCCAGCTCTTTTTCAAAAACCCTGTCACTCTGCGGCCGTATCCGGCTGGTGGTGGAAGCCTTGCTCAACCATACCTACAGGGACAGCCTGGAAAATATCTTTGTGAACGCGCAAAGTCAGATCCTTCTGTTGTACAGCCTCGAATGCATGGTCGGGGAAAAAGAAGTGGGAGGATTTCAGTGTAAGTTCCTCGCCAATGAAGCTGACCGGGAAAAGATCGTTCGCGCCCGCGAGATCCTCCTCAGCCAAATCGGCGAGCCACTTACGATCAAAGCCCTTAGCCGGAAGGTGGCCATCAACGAATGCTATTTGAAGAAAGGTTTCAAAGAGATGTTTGGCACCACCATTTTTGACTTCTACCAAAGCCAGCGCATGGAACATGCCCGATACCTGCTGTACGAAAAGGGGCTGAGCGTCACCGAAGTCTCCGTCATGCTTGGTTATTCCTCCATCTCCCATTTCTCTACCGCCTTCAAAAAGCACACCGGCCTCAAACCCTGCGAGCTGCTGATCCCCCGCTAGATTTCCCTCAAACTCTCCGCCGCCGCGGCGATCGTCTCATCCAGATCGGAATAAGTCAGCGCGTTATTTAGAAACCAGCTCTCGAACGCCGAGGGCGGCAGATATATCCCCCGCCGCAACATCGCATGAAAGAAGACCTTGAATTTCTCATTCTCCGCATTTGATGCGGAGATAAAATCCGTTATATCATGATCGCTGAAATGAATGCTGATCATCGAACCGAGCTGGTTGATCCTGTATGGCTGGCCCCAGGCGGATAGTACCCTATCCAAGCCTTCCCGCAGGTAGATGGTTTTGTCTTCGAGTTCGCGGTAGATGCCGGGATGTTCGTTCAACCAGTTGAGCACGGTATAACCCGCGATCATCGCGATCGGATTGCCGCTCAGGGTTCCCGCCTGATAGACATTCCCCAACGGCGCAATCTTCTCCATGATTTCCCGCCGCCCGCCGAAAGCCCCTACAGGCATTCCTCCGCCTATCACCTTCCCGTAGGTGATCAGATCCGCCCGGATACCAAGCCTCTCCTGTGCACCACCCCGCGCCAGCCGAAATCCGGTCATTACTTCGTCGAATATTAAAACGATCCCCGCCGCATCGCAAATTTCCCTCAACCCTTCCAGGAAGCCCGGTTTGGGGAGGATACAGCCCATATTACCCGCCACGGGTTCCACGATTACGGCGGCGATTTCGCCAGGGTGCGTTGCTATTAAGCGGTGGATAGAGTCCAGGTCGTTATATGGCGCTGTCAGCGTATCCTGCGCCACTCCGGGTGTTACTCCCGGCACCGTCTGGATGTTCAACGTGGCTACACCGCTCCCCGCCTTAACCAGGAATGGATCGGCATGACCGTGATAATGACCTTCGAACTTGATAATCCTGTTCCGCCCCGTATACCCCCTCGCCAGCCGGATCACGCTCATACAGGCCTCTGTGCCGCTGCTGACCATCCGGATCAGATCGATGTTCGGCGTCATGCTGCGGATCAGCTCGGCCATCTCCACTTCCAGTTCCGTCGGCGCCCCATAAGAAGTCGAGTAAGCCGCATATTTCCCGATTGCCTCTACCACCGGGCCCCAGGCGTGCCCCAGGATCATCGGCCCCCAGGAAGCGATGTAGTCGATATAGCGATGCCCATCCACATCAAAGAGATAAGCGCCGTTTGCTTTTTGGATGAATAGCGGTGTGCCGCCCACGCTTTTGAAGGCGCGGACGGGTGAATTGACGCCGCCGGGGATGCTGCGCTGCGCGCGTTCGAAAAGTTGTTGGCTACGGGTATACATCTTTTAAGCGTTTAATAGCCTGACGGCATCCTTTGCAAAATAAGTGGCGATCAGATCGGCGCCGGCCCTTTTGATCGAAGTCAGCGTTTCGATGATCGCCTTCTCTTCATTCACCCAGCCCATTTTCGCGGCGGCTTTTATCATGGCATACTCACCGCTGATATTGTAGGCGCTAACCGGCACGTTCACGGCATCCTTCACTTCCCGGATGATATCGAGGTAGGGTAGGGCCGGCTTAACCATGACAATATCCGCACCTTCTTCTACATCCATCAGCGCCTCCCTGACGGCTTCGACCCGGTTAGCAGGGTCCATCTGATACGTCTTCTTATCGCCGAAGCCGGGAGCTGAATCAAGCGCGTCCCGGAACGGGCCGTAAAAGCACGATGCATATTTGGCGCTATACGCCATGATACCGGTGCGCGGATTCCCATTCTCCTCAAATGCCCGCCTGATCGCCCCGATCCGGCCGTCCATCATGTCGCTGGGGGCCACCCAATCGGCGCCCGCCGCCGCATGGCTGAGACTCATCCTGATCAAGGCTTCCACCGTCGAATCGTTGACGATCTCACCATTCTCCACAATGCCGTCATGTCCATACGAAGAATAGGGATCGAGCGCTACGTCAGTCATGATTATGATCTCCGGCACGGCCTCCTTGATTGCCATGATACTCCGCTGCATCAAACCTTCGGGGTTCCAGGCCTCTTTCCCCGTATTGTCTTTAAGCTCATCTTTGCTCTTTACAAACAACAATACACTTTTGATCCCAAGACCCCATAGCTCCTTTACCTCTTCAACCGTACCATCCAGGCTTCGCCTGAAATAGCCGGGCATCGACGAGATCTCCGTCTTCACCCCTTTTCCCTCATCGATAAATAACGGAACGATAAAATCATTCGGGGTCAGGATCGTCTCGGCAACCATCGCCCGGATAGCCGGCGATTGCCGTAAAATGCGATTTCGTCTTTGCAGATACATAATAATATTTTATTTATTTCACCCAGTCCCTTGGATGCAGGCATGCATCGAGCAGTTCGGCCTCCGGACTTCCCGGCGCCGGCTGATAATTATACCCCCACCTTGCCCGGGGCGGCAGGCTCATCAAAATACTTTCCGTTCGGCCGCCGGTCTTTAACCCGAACAGTGTTCCCCGGTCATGGATCAGATTGAACTCGACATAACGGCCCCGCCGGATCTCCTGCCATTCGACCTCCCGTTCCCCATACGCCATAGCCTTTCTCCTTTCCACGATCGGCAAATAAGCCGGCAAAAAACTTTCGCCCCCTGCCCGCTGAAATGCAAACAGGCGCTCTGCCTCCGCCTCATCGACCGGCCGCAGATGGTCATAGAAGACACCGCCAATGCCGCGCATTTCGCCGTCGCGATGTTTATTGACAAAATACTCGTCACAGCATCGTTTGAACCGCGGATACAGTTCCTTTCCGAACGCGTCCATGGCATCCCGGAATGTGCGGTGAAAATGCTCCGCGTCTTCCAAAAAAAGATAAAAAGGCGTGAGATCCGATCCGCCTCCGAACCACCGGTCCACTACATCACCGGATTCACCATAAAGTTCAAAATATCGCCAGTTGGCATGTGTTGTCGGCACATACGGGTTCTTCGGATGCAGCACTAACGAAAGTCCTGCTGCAAACCACCGGCTGCCTTCCACATTCAATTGAGTCCGCATCGGATCCGTCACTTTTCCCCAAACGACAGAAGTATTGACACCGCCTTTCTCGATGAGATCGCCTTCAGCGATCGTGCGGGTCCGGCCGCCGCCGCCGCCTTCCCGCTCCCACTCATCCGTCGCGAAGGAGGCCATGCCGTCAGCTTGTGCAACCGACGCACAGATGCGTTCCTGCAGTCCATGGATATAGCCGATCCACCGGTCGCGGAATTCCCGCGTGGCGAAGCCGGGGAGGTGTGGTGGGTAGGTCAAGAGTATTGTTTAACTGCGTCAACAAATGCTTTTGCATGATCGACCGGCACCTCCGGCAATATCCCATGGCCCAGATTGGCAAGATGCGGATAGCCGCTGAAGGCGTCGAGCATTGTCCTTACTTCTTTTTGGATGACAGGTATCGGCGCCAGCAATTTAGCCGGATCGAAATTCCCCTGAAGCGCAACCCTCTCCCCTGCCAGTTGCCGCGCGACCTGCGGGCGGATACACCAGTCGATGCCAAGACCTTGTGCGCCGGTTGCGGCCATTTCCGCCAGCGAATGCCACGCCCCTTTGGCAAAGATGATCGTCGGCGCCTCATCTTTTAATGCGGCAACGATCTGGCGTATGTACTGCAGCGAAAGGTTTTCGAAATCCTCCGGGCTCAGCAATCCGCCCCAGCTG
>DASZJO010000206.1:0-8667 GCA_035948015.1 Puia sp. | reverse complement strand
GAGGTTGACTTTGCCTTGAATGGCGTCGAAGAACGAACGGATCTTGCGGATCCTGATATAGAACAGCAGGGAGCCGCCGTCCTGGCGGCTGATCATAGGGAGGGTGTCGCCGAGGCTTTGAAAGGTTTGGAACATAAAGCTGACGTTGCCGCTGCTGACCATGGCCCAGTCAAGGTTGCCGTCTGCTTCTGCAGGGACGGACATAACAAGATTAAATCCGAGGAGTTTATAGAATTCAATGGTGGCTCTGATGTCTCTGACGAAGAGATTGGGGGCGAGGGAGTCCATATGGGGAAGTTTTTTTCAAATATACTAAAAAAATTAGCAAACAAAATTATTTTTTTGATGGGGTGGGGCGAGGTGTAATTTGCGGGATATGCCACAGGTTGTATCGTATCAGATCGCGGACAGCATCGATGTAAAGGGGCTCAGGACGGCTTATAAGGAGGGCATCTATCATTATGATGCTTCCGAGCTTTTTTATAAGACCGGGGAAGGGTGCTATGTGTATGTGTTTAAATACGGAGTAGTCTGCTTCATGGGCTACAGTGTGCAAGAGGCGTCGGGCTTTTTGGAGCAGATCAGGCCGTTCTGTAAAAACGTTTTTGAGCAGCGGTTGAGTGAGGAGTTTGAGGTCGAGACAAATGCGCAGGAGAATAAGTTTGGGTACAATAAGATAGAGATCACCAAGCCGGATATCGAAGTGTTACGGCTGATCATGCTCAATGTCAGCCAATCGGTGGCTTTGGATTATTACTCGGAGCAGACGAACGCGTTACAGGAGGAGACCAATTCGAATACGCTCAACCTCGAGCGGCGGGGCCGGCTGAATATATCGGGTGCGAATCTCAAGAAGTATATCGGCAGGACCCTTAATCTCAAAAATCGGATTGCGGAGAACCTCTATATTTTCGATTCGCCGCCGGAGACCTGGGAGGATGAAAATCTAAACCGGATCGACCAGGGGCTGAAAAAGACTTTTGATCTGCAGGAGCGGTATCGGGATATTCGTGAAGGTTTGGAGATCGTTCGGGAGAACCTGGAACTTTTTAAAGACTTATTGCAGTATCGCAACAGCACCTTCCTGGAATGGATCATCATCATTCTTGTTGCGCTGGAGGTTGTCAATTTGCTTATCGATAAGTTATTCAAGGTGTGATCGTGTCTATCTTACACATTTGAGAAGGGCCTTCTTTCTTTACAAATCAGTTATATTTCCAATTTTTTAATGTGTTAGCAAGCGGCTGAATTCCATTGTATTGGATGTCGGTCAAGGGCTGTTTCAGGCGATATATTTTATACTAACCGAATAAAAGTTGCATTCCGCCGGGTCAAAATTTTTCTTTGAATCCTGAAAATCTAAAACAGCTGCATATGACAAAACAACGATTGCTAAGCAGAATGCTTACGGGCATTTGTTTACTACTTCTTTTCCAACTCGCCAGGGCGCAAAACAAAGTTATTACAGGTGTGGTGACGGACGATAAGGGCGGGCCTTTATCGGGGGCGACCGTTCAGGTTCGCGGCAGTGTAAAGGGGGTGAATACGGATGCGGAAGGCCGGTTCACCATTTCCGTGCCGGCGGAAGCAAAGGTGCTGGTGATCTCGTATGTTGGCTACGACCAGCAGGAGGTATCCCTTCGGAATGGTTCAGAGGTCCGGGTGGGTTTGAAACCGACCCAATCGAGTCTAAATGAAGTGGTGGTCGTGGGATACGGGGTGCAGCGGCGAAAGGATGTGACGGGTTCGGTTGCCTCCGTGAAGGGCAATGATATCAAGCAAATGCCGGTGACGGATGTTACGGCGGCTTTACAGGGAAAGGCTGCCGGCGTGGAAGTGATCCAGAATTCCGGGCAGCCGGGTGGGGGAACTCCGACGATCATCATCCGGGGCCTGTCTTCCTTGCACCAGCCGGCGCCCTTGTATATTGTCGACGGAGTGCGGGTGCCGGGGGACAATATCAATATTCAGGATATTGCGACGATTGACATCCTGAAGGACGCGAGCGCGGCCGCGATCTATGGCTCGGCGGCGGCGGGGGGAGTTATTCTCATCACCACCAAAAAAGGTTCGGGCGCCAAGCCGCAGGTCAATTTCAACTCTCGATATGGCGTGACAGTGCCCAAGCTGGTGCAACTGTTGCGCAAGAATGACTATATCAAGCTGGAGAATGTCATCAACCCGACTTACTTCGCAGGCGCCACACAGTTGGATACCCTGCCCGATGTAGATTGGGTGCATACGTTGTATGGCAATGCCTACGAGCAGAACTATAATCTTTCGGTCAGCGGCTCAAGTCCTGCCGTCAACTATCTGATGTCCGGGTTCTACAATGCGCAGAAGGGCATTTTTGTCCGGAACTACTCCAATATCGGCGGGATCCGGGTCAATACCGATTATAAGCTAGGCGACTGGATCAAGATCGGGGAGCAACTGGCATTATCGCAGCGCAAGACGCAGCCGCTGGTAGGTGATGAGGCCCAGCTGCACAATGCGCCTTTCCGCACGGCGCCGATCATCCCCATCAAGAATGAGAATGGCAACTGGGGAACGGTACCGCCGGGTTACGGCATTCAATTTGGCGGCCCCAACCCGCTGGGGGCGGCTTACTCCGCCGATGCGTTGGATATCCAGAATAATTTACAGGGAAATGTATATGCGGAGGTCAAGCTGCCGTTGCACCTGAACTTCAGGACCACGTTAGGCTATTCCTATTACCTGGAAACGCAGGATTTTTACCAGGCCCCTTTCAATTTCGGCGCCGACCAGAATCCTACCAATTCCCTGAACAAGCTGTATTATCAGAGCGGTCAGCTGCTGGATAATTTCGTGCTGACGTACGATCAGACCTTTGGAAAGCATTCCATCAACGCGGTGGCCGGCTATGAGCAAATCACGACCAAGAACGACAACCTGAATACGACGGTGACCTTCAACGGGCTGCCCGACTATTCCATCGTCACGACTTCCTCGTCGACGACCTCGGCTTTTGGTACCTATGACCCGAATGGGCTGGTCAAGTCTTATTTCGGGCGGCTGAATTACAATTTCGACCAACGGTATTACCTATCCGGAGCTATCCGGCAGGATGCCAATTTCACCGTATTTGGCCCCAATATGCAAAAAGGCGTATTTACCGCGGCGTCTGCCGGGTGGAATATCAGCGATGAGAACTTCTTCCAGGGCCTGTTACCCACGGTGAGCCTGCTGAAGTTGAGAGGAAGCTATGGTTCGCTGGGGAACAGCAATGTGCCGCCTTATACTTTTGCCGCCTTTTATGGGCCGTATTCGGGTGTGCAGGGCTTTGGCAATACATCAGTGAACGGCGCCAATTTTGGGCCCTACGCGCCCTTGCTGATCGGCTCGTCCATCAACACGGTCGCCAATCCGAATCTGCACTGGGAGACGGTGAAGGAGACCAATATCGGCGTGGACGGAGAGTTGTATAAGGGCAAGGTGTATTTCAGCGTGGAGTGGTATAAAAAACTAACCCAGAATATGCTGTATGCACTGCCTTTGCCACCGAATGCGGGTTATTCCACGCCCTTTTTCACCAATATCGGCAGCGTGCAGGGAACAGGAGTAGACATATTGCTAGGGTATAAGGATAAGGTCGGGAAGTTGAATTTTGACATTACGGCAACGGCGGGTTTCAACAGCAATAAGGTGACTAGCCTCGACGGTATCGCCACCGATGCGCTGTATGACGGATACAATTACTACAACAACGGTAATTCCACGTACGGGTCGATGATCGGAAAAAATCTCACGATCACGCAGAACGGGTTGCCGTTTGGACAGTTCTATGGCTACAAGGTGCTGGGTATTTTCCAGAGTGATGCGCAGGCTGCGGCGAGTGCCCAGCCCAATGCCCATGCAGGTGACCTGATCTACTACCACAATCCTAAGAATGGCACCAAGGTGGGTTCGGCGGATGAAATGGCTATTGGAAATCCTAATCCCAAGCTGGTGTATGGGATAACGATCAGGCTCAATTACGGCAACTTTGACCTGGCTGCGCTGATCAACGGCGTCGCGGGCGTGCAGTTGTTCAATGGTGTAAAAGCGTATGAGCAGCATCCTTTCGAGAGTGATGCGAATGTTTCGCCGGTTGCGCTGAAGGATTCTTATTTCGGAAGTAACGGGCTGACCAGTCAGCCGCGGATGGGCTATACTAACGCGAGTGGCGGCTATACCGACGACCCGAATGGGAATTACAATAACCCGAGCAGCTACTTTGTCGAGAACGGCGCTTATATCAAATTGAAGAATTTGCAGATCGGCTATTCTTTCTCGAGTACTGCGATGGAGCGATTGAAGATCAGGAGTGCACGGATCTTCGTGATGGGCAATAACCTTCTCACCATCACCAAGTATTCGGGTTTGGATCCGGAGGTGGGGAGCGCTTATTCGCAGGCTGCCATGAATGGTTATGTCGGCACCTATGTAGGGGTAACGACCCGGGGGTTGGATGCAGTGCCGCAGTATCCGCAGACCAGGATCTACTCCGGCGGTATTGATATAAATTTCTAATCGGGGTGCTATAACTGGGCGGAGCCCAGATGTGTTGAGAAAAAAAATATTTAAACTCATTGATATGCTTAAAAAAATTCTTTCCGTCCTCCTTCCGGGGATGCTGTTGGCGGCAGGTTGTTCAAAGGACGCGGTAAATGTGTCGCCTACCAACGAATATGCGCTGACCAACTATCCGAATACCATGGCGGGTCTGCAAAGTGTGCTGGTTCCAGCCTATTCTGCGATGCGCGATGCGAATATGTTCGGATTCAATTACCTGCCCAAGCTGATGGCCAGTTGTACGCATACGGCGGATGACAACGGGTACGATGGCGGGTGGCAAGAAATGCTGCAGACCAACATTTCGAGTACAAATACGTACAGCCTGGGTGTCTGGGAGGTGTGTTATGCGGGAATCAAGAACTGCAATACCGTTCTGCAGGCTTCGAAAGTATACCTGGCCAGTTATGAACAGCCTGGTGACGGGCCGAATGTTGCGCTGATCCAGGGGCAGGCCTATTGTCTTCGCGGGTATTACTATTTGCTGCTCGAATCCTTATTCGGCGAGGACAATATTGTAAATCCCACTGCTACGGACACACTGGGCATAATCATCGATACGACGCTCCCGACAAGCCTGGCGGGGTCGCAAAAAGCGCGGAGCTCGATCAAAGCCTCCTGGGCGCAAGTAGTCAGCGATCTGACGCAGGCGGCTACCTTGCTGCATGGCCAGGTATGGACGGGCAATGACAAGGGCCGGGCGAGCGAGTGGGCGGCCAAGGGACTGCTGGGCAAGGCCTATGTGTATATGAAGGACTGGGCGGATGCTAAAACGACGTTGCTTGACGTCATCAGCAACAGCGGAAAAACGCTGATGCCTTTTGCCTTGTACGACCAGGCCTTTACCGGGATCACTGCCAATAAGTTCAACCAGGAGTCGCTGTTCGAGCTGAATATCGATTATAACTCCAATGGTGATTACGGGGTTTATGGTCCGGCGCCTAATTCCACCGGCATCAACGGGCTGATCTGGTCGCCCTGGGTATTGGGTTCGGACGGGTCCGAGACCGACGCCGCCGCGCTGGGGTATGGCAATGAGACGATCCATGACGCTAACATCCTGCGTTTCGGTTTTCCGCTCGGCTATTACAGCCTGGTACCCAATCCTGGTTTTAATGCATCGAAGCCAGCTTCGCCCACCAATCCGGTGAATATCATGGACCCTGTGTACCACGCGAATTCGCTGGCGGTGCGGACCAATCAGACGGCGGATCCCCGGCTATTTGTCAGCTGTCTGCAGCCCTGGGTGGATTCTGCGATCAATACCCCACCTGCGGGATATGTGCCCGGGACGGTGCCGACGGCAGGTTATATCCCGGTATCGAAGCAAGCGGGGCCCTTTAAATCGAATCAATATCAATGGAGCTTTCGCAAATATGCGCCGATCTATTGTAATGTCAACGATGTGCCTGGCGGTCAGGCCGATGGGGCCAATATTTACCTGTTGCGTTTGGCCGATGTCTACTTATTGTACGCCGAGGCGTGTATCAATACCAGCGATAATACGGATGGTCTTACCTACCTGAACATGGTTAAGAGAAGGGCTTACGGCTATCCGGTCGGTTCGCCTTCGCCGGTTGATTATGCCAGCCTGACGAGCGCGACCGCGGCGGCTGCAAGTGATCCTGTCTTAGGCAATAATCCGCTGTATTATGAGCGTTGGGCCGAGCTTTTCAATGAGGGGACCTGGTGGACAGATGTGTGCCGGTGGCACCTGGGAGCGTCGGAAGCGGCTTATTACAAGACGTACAATTACGGCGCCAATCCGTTAACGTTCAATGCGCGTTGTTACGCGTGGCCGATACCGGTGGCGGAGATCAATGCAAATTCGAAGGTGGCTTCGCAGCAGAATCCGGGGTACTAGGCGGGTTCCGGGGCGGGTGGCCGGGCATTGATCGTGGTATCCGGGAACGGGCCATTGAAAAGAAGCTGATTTGATTGGAGAATCGATAATCAGGACAAGGCGATTCGGTAAGACCGCTGGTTTTGGCCGGATCGCCTATATTTATGAAAATTTTGCTTGCTTATGCTTATAACCTATCGATTTTTAGTTTGCCTGAGCGTATCGGTATTTTCCGGTTATCTGGTTAGTGCGCAGGAAGAGACGGTACAGATGGGGAAGGTAAAGTTGGTATTCAGATTGGATTCGCAGGGGACGCCGGTTTATTCGGTAACTTATGGAGACAAGCCGGTTATCCTGCCGTCAAAGATGGGGTTTCGGCTGCAGGACACGGATAGCCTTTTTAATGCGGGATTTGTGGTGACGGGGGTGGAGCGGAAAGAAGCGGATACGACGTGGGAACCGGTGTGGGGGGAGGTGAAGCGGGTCCGCGATCATCACAAAGAGATGCGGGTGCGTTTGAGGCAGACGGGCTCGGGCCGGCTGCTCGATTTGGTGTTCAGGGCATTCGAGGATGGGGTTGGGTTCCGGTATGAGTTTCCGCGGCAGCCAGGGCTGAAGTATTTCGTGGTATCGGATGAGGTGACGCAGTTCAGCCTTGTGGGGGATCACAAGACTTTTTGGATCCCCGGAGATTTTGATTCTAATGAATATCCGTATACCACATCCAAGGTGAGCGAGATCGACAATGCGGCGTTGGTGGCTGCCTCTACGGCTATTGCCGTGCGGGTGGCCCCGGACCGGTATTCGGTTCAGACCCCACTGATGATGAAGACGGCGGACGGGCTATACTTGAATATCCATGAGGCTGCTGAGGTCAATTATCCGGCTATGCAGCTGCATGTGGACCGGGCTTCGCTTACGCTCACGTCGGCGCTGGTGCCGGATGCGGTGGGCAACAAGGCCTATTTGCATGCGCCAGGTCATACGCCGTGGCGGACTATTTTAGTCAGCGATAAGGCGGCGGATATCCTGGCGTCTAAAACGATCCTGAATCTGAATGAGCCGTGCAAGCTGGCAAGCACCGACTGGATCCACCCGATGAAATTCGTTGGCGTTTGGTGGGAGATGCAAACGGGGAAGAGTACCTGGAATTATTCCGATTATCCGGATAGTCTTACGGCGTCGGCGGCGTTGATCCCGAACGGGCGGCATGGGGCTAATACGGCGAATGTGAAGCGATATATCGATTTTGCGGCGGCCAATCATATCGGCGGGGTGTTGGTGGAGGGGTGGAATGTGGGCTGGGAGGATTGGTTTGGGAACTGGAAGGAGAATGTTTTCGATTTTGTGACGCCATATCCGGATTTCGATGTCCGGGCGATCACGGACTATGCGCGGTCGAAGGGAGTGGCGATGATCATGCATAATGAGACGTCGGGTTCGGCGACGAATTATGAGCGGCAGCTTGATACGGCTATAGCGTTCATGCGGCGATGGGGTTATGTGGCGGTCAAGACGGGGTATGTCGGGAAGATCATTCCAAGGGGAGAACACCACGATGGGCAATGGATGGACAACCATTATATCTATGTAGCAAGTAAGATGGCGGAGAATCATATCATGATCGACGAACATGAACCGATGCGGCCGACCGGATTGCAGCGGACCTATCCTAACTGGCTGGCTTGTGAGGCGGCGCGGGGCAATGAGTACAATGCGTTTGCCGACGGGAATGCCCCGGATCATGAAACTATTCTGCCCTTTACTCGGCTAATGGGCGGGCCGATGGATTATACGCCGGGTATTTTCCGGATACGGGGATATTCGACTGTGCCCGGCCGGCAGGTGCATTCGACGCTGACGAAGCAGCTGGCGTTATATGTGACGATGTACAGCCCTTTACAGATGGCGGCGGATCTGCCGGAAAATTATGCGGCGCATATGGATGCGTTCCAGTTCATCCGGGATGTGCCGGTGGATTGGGATGATACGAAGATAGTGGAGGCGGAGCCGGGGGATTATATTACGATCGCGCGGAAGGAGAAGGGGAAGGGCAATTGGTTTGTCGGGGCGATCACGGATGAGCGGGCGCGGGTGGCGGAGGTTTCGCTGGGGTTTTTGGACAAGGGGCGGCGGTATAAGGCGATTATTTACCGGGATGGGGATAATGCGGATTGGAAGGCTAATCCGGAGGCGTATACGATAGAGACGATGACGGTAGACAGCGGGTCGCGGCTGACGCTGAAGCT
>DASZJO010000205.1:0-15990 GCA_035948015.1 Puia sp. | reverse complement strand
ATGGAAGACCTACCTTCCCGAAGTGCCTTTTGAGTACACCTTCCTTGACGAACGGTTCAATCAGTTGTACCAGTCCGAAGAAAGACAGGGACAGCTCTTTACCGTCTTCTCCGGTATCGCTATTTTTATCGCCTGCCTGGGTCTCCTCGGACTGTCTGCGTTCTCGATCTCTCAGCGCGTCAAGGAAATCGGGATCCGGAAAGTGCTCGGCGCCCGCGCGGCCACGATCGTTTGGCTCCTGTCCGTCGAATTCCTGAAGCTCGTCGGCGTGGCGTCTGTCATCGCCATTATAACCGCCGCCTACTTCATGTATAATTGGCTGCAGAGCTTTGCATACCGCGTTTCCCTTCAGGTGTGGGTGTTCGTGGTTGCCGCCGTTCTGGCCGCCATCATAGCCCTCGTCACCATCAGCTTCCAGGCCCTGAAGGCCGCCTGGGCCAACCCGGTGAATAGTTTACGGTCGGAATAACACAATATGTCCACTATGCTATTTTATCCATTCAGGCTGCTAATACGCAACCTCGCCCGCAACAGGACCTTTTCCCTCATCAACCTGCTCGGGTTGACCATCGGCCTGTCCAGCTGCATCCTCATCAGCCTCTATGTATGGAACGAGCTGTCTTTCGACCGGTTCCATCCGGACCATAGCCAAATCTATCGGGTCAACAAAATGATGAACGAGAAAGGCAAACAGGCGCAGCTCCACGCCATTACCCCCGGACAGCTCGCGCCCGCCATGGTAAAAGAGATCCCCGAGGTTCTGGCCGCCTGCCGCTTCCGGCCCTGGTTTACCGATATGCTGGTTAGCCGGGATACGGTGCATGTGAAGCTCCGGGATGTCGCCTATGCCGACGAGTCCTTTCTGCAGATGTTCGACTTCCCCCTGCTCCGGGGCGACGGGAACAGCGCTCTCAACGAACCTTTTTCGGCCGTCATCACCGAATCGGACGCCCGCCGGTTCTTCGACGGCAAGGACCCCATCGGTCAAACCCTGCTGACCCTTAACAGCATCCCGGTAAAGGTGACAGGCGTAACCAAAGACCTTCCGGCCAATTCCTCCATGCGCTTCAGCATGCTGATCTCCTGGCCGACAGTGACGGCCCCCGCCAACGCCCAATATTTCTCCTGGATGAACAACTGGCTGACCCAAGTCAACTATACCTTTGTTAAGCTGACGCCAAATGCGGACCCGGTAACGACGGGTAACCGCATCTCCGCCCTGCTCCATCGCCACCTGCCCGAAAGGGAATATGAATACACCCCCTATCTCCAGCCCCTCGACGATATCCACCTGCATTCCTCAGGCATCCTGTATGGAGAGTCATTCCATTCCAACAACGGTACGATCGTTTATTCACTACTGGCAGTAGCCGCCTTTATCCTGCTGATCGCCTGTTTCAATTTCATCAACCTCAGCACGGCCGGAGCGCTGGCAAGGGCCAAAGAGACCGGTGTGCAAAAAGTGCTGGGCGCCACCCGCCTTTTCCTGATCCGCAAGTCCTTCATGGAGTCCTTTCTGTTATGCGTCATTTCCCTTGCGGCGGCCCTGATGCTGGCGATTGCGCTTTTCCCCGTCTTCAACACGCTCGCAGGCAGCTCCCTTACGCCGCAGTCGCTGCTCCGGTGGGAGATCATCGCCGGCCTGGCCGGTCTGCTCCTGCTGGTCAGTTTCCTCGCGGGCTCCTATCCCGCGGTTTTCCTGTCACGGTTCCGGTCAGCCGATGTCTTCCGCAATACCGTGAAGGCCGGCAAAGACGGCTGGCTGCGAAAAAGCCTGGTGACCACCCAGTTCGCACTTTCCATATTGCTGATCATCGTGACCGTGGTCATAAATAAACAGGTGAACTACATCACAACCCGGGATCTCGGCTTTAACAAGGAACAACTGGTCATCCTGCAGCTGGCCAATACCGGGCTGGAAAATAAAAGCAGGGAATACACGACCGCTTTGCAACGATATTCCGGCGTCCTTTCCATTACCGCCACCAACAGGGTGCCGGGCCAGACCTTCAACGGCTACGGCATCATCCCCGAAGGGTCCAGACTGGACGACCACCTTATGGCCAACGTGCTGGAAACAGACGCCGGTTTTGTCCATACCTATGGCATCCATATGGCCGCTGGCCGCTACTTCTCGCCGGACCAGCCGACCGACACGGGCGCCTCCATCGTGATCAACGAAGCCATGGCAAAATACCTGAACTGGAAGAACCCGGTGGGCAAAAAATTTGAGATATACGAGGAGACAAAGGGAACGGTGATCGGGGTCATAAAAGACTTCAATTTCGCATCCCTGCGGCAAACCATCCAACCCCTGGCTATCATGTTGCGGAATAACCCGCTATACCTGTCGGTCAGGCTCAAACCAGGATCGGCGGCGGCGCTTCTCTCGTCTATGGAAAAGGAATGGCGGCAGCTTGACCCGCAGGACCCTTTTGATTATTTCTTTATCGACGGAGAGATGAACCAGTTTTACCAGGGCGACAGCCGGTTGCTGACCATCCTCACTATCTTCGCCGCCCTCGCCATCGCCATCGCCTGCCTGGGTCTGTTCGGCATCAGTATCTACCAGGCCCGGCAACGGATAAAAGAGATTGGCATCAGAAAAGTGCTCGGGGCCGGTATCCCCGGTATCATCAGGCTCTTTACAGGCGGCACGCTCAGACTGGTGGTCCTCGCGGCCCTGGTCTCCTTTCCGCTGGCAGCGTGGACGATCAATTCCTGGCTGAAAGACTTTGCCTACCGGGTATCCGTCGGCTGGTGGACGTACCCGGCGGCAGCGCTGCTGGTGGTTATGATCGCATTGGTAACAGTAGGGTTCCAGGCATTGAAGGCTGCAAGAGCCAACCCTGTAAAAAGTCTCCGCACTGAATAAAAAAAATTATCCGCATGTTGAAGAATCATCTAAGGCTCGCCTGGCGCGGCCTCATCAAACGAAAAGGCTATTCCGCACTGAATATCCTCGGCCTCGCAATCGGCATCACCTGCTGCCTGCTGATCTTTCAATATGTCGCCTTCGAAAAAAGCTATGACCGCTTTCAGCCAAATGCCGGCCGCATCGTCCGCCTGCGCCTCGATGCCTGGCAGAAAGGCAAGCTGGCCTGGCAGTCGGCTACCGTCTACCCCGCCATCGCCCCCGCCATGAAAAAGGACTTTCCCGAAGTGGAAAATTATTGCCGGCTCATCGACGCCAATTTCCTGCTGGCCAACGACCGGAACCAAAACAAGATCCGGGAGACTAAGGGCTATTATGCCGACCCTTCCGCGCTGGACATGCTGGGCGTTCACCTTGTGGAAGGCAATCCGACCACCGCCCTCGACGGCCCCTATAAGATCGTCCTCTCCGAAGCGACCGCCAAAAAGTATTTCGGACAAGAAAATCCGCTCGGCAAGAAGCTGACCGTCAAAGACGGCGATCGCATAAGCCTCGAAGTCACCGGCATTTTCAGGGAATTCCCGGCCAACTCCCATCTCATTCTCCATCACCTCATCTCCTATACGACGCTCGACGCGGAGATCGCTAAAGGCGGCGACTCCACCCGCCCCGCCGAAACCGCCTGGGGCTGGTATGACTTCTATGACTATATACAATTAAAACCCGGTACCGACTGGCATCAGCTGCAAGCCAAAATGCCGGCCTTCTGCGACCGGTATATGAACAACAGGGAATGGAATAAAAAGAACAATGTCAGAAGCGACCTCTTCCTCATCCCACTCTCCGATATCCACCTCTATTCCAACTATAACCAGGAGGCCGAGGTCAATGGCAATGGAAAATCCGTCGGTTTCCTATTCCTCATTTCCTTCTTTATCATCGTCATCGCCTGGGTAAATTATACCAACCTCGCCACCGCCCGCAGTCTTGAACGCGCAAAAGAGGTAGGCGTGAGAAAAGTACTGGGCGCAGCCCGCCGCGACCTCGTCTTCCAATTCCTGGCGGAAAGCCTCCTCCTGAATATCCTGGCCCTAGTCATTGCGCTCGGCGCGGCCATTCTCCTCACCCCGCCATTCAATGCCCTGATCGGTTCGGAAGGTTCACCCTTCTTCTCACTGCCCGCTGCCTATAGCCTGCTATTCCTGGGCCTTTTCCTGACAGGTACCCTCCTGTCGGGGCTGTATCCCGCATTCGTGCTCTCCGGCTATCATCCTATTGTCGTCCTGAAAGGACTATTCAAGAATACCTCCAAAGGGCTGGTCCTTCGAAAGGGCCTGATCATCGGCCAGTTCACGATCTCGGTCATCCTCATCACCGGTACCATCCTCGTCTATCAACAGGTACAGTATATGCGCCGTCAGCAACTGGGCGTCAATATCAACCAAACCCTCGTGCTTCGGGCAGCCACCTCCCAGGTGGACTCCATCTACAAGAATGTCCTGCAGCCCTTCAAGGCCAGCCTGCTGCAGCAAACTGCCGTGAAAAGCGTCACCGCGTCCTCCAATGTCATGGGGCAGGAGATCTACTGGACCAACGGCATCAACCGCGTCGGCGACGACGCCAAAACCGCCGTTACGCTTTACCACCTGGGCATAGACTACGACTTTCTCCCGGCCTATCAACTCAACCCCGTTGCCGGCCGGAATTTCTCTAAAAACTTCTCAACGGACGACAAAGCAGTCCTCATCAATGAAAAAGCAGCCGACCTCCTGGGCTTTAAGGATGCCGCCGGCGCGATCAACGGGCAAATTAGAAGAGGGCATGATACGCTGCATATCGTAGGTGTCGTTCCCAATTTTCATCAGCAAGGCCTGCAAAAAGCTGTCGACCCCATGCTGATCCTGCTCCGGCCAGAAATGCGGAGCTACTATTCCGTCAAGATCTCCACGGACCATGTGCAACAGACGATCGCCGGCATCGAAAAGACCTGGAACCGCTATTTTCCGGAAGACCCCTTCGATTATTTCTTTCTCGACGAATCCTTCAACGAGCAATACAAGACCGACACCCGTTTCGGCGAGGTCTTTGGCCTCTTTGCCACCCTCGCCATCCTCATCGCCTGCTTCGGTCTGCTGGGCCTCTCGGCCTACAACGTTTTGCAGCGTACCAAGGAGATCGGCGTCCGTAAGGTCCTCGGCGCCACCGAGCGCAGCCTGGTATTCCTGCTCTCCCGGGAATTCCTGTACCTCGTGCTGCTCTCCCTGGTCATCTCCATCCCCGTCACCTGGCTGGTCATGCACAACTGGCTGCAGGACTTTGCATACCGTATCTCGATCGAGTGGTGGGTGTTCCTCCTGGGGGGAGCACTGGCACTACTGATCGCCCTGACCACCGTTGGCTTTCAGGCCCTGCGCGCCGCCACAGCTAACCCTGTAAAAAGTCTCCGCACCGAATAAAACCAACCAATTCAACCAACCAAAACAATTATACAACATGTTCACCAACTACCTGAAAGCCTATCTGCGAAATCTTTGGAAAAACCGGACCTATACCTTTCTCAATATTATCGGCCTCGCCGTAGGCATCACCTGCTCGACCCTAATTTTCCTGTGGGTGGAGGACGAATTCAACTGGAACCACCAGTTCGCAAACAAAAAACAATTCCTCTACCAGGTCGAAGACAACCAGACCTACGACGGCACTACCTATACCTTCGAAGCCACCCCCGGCCCCCTCGCTGCCAGCATGAAGGCCGATATCCCCGGCATCGCCAATAGCAGCCACCTCACCTGGACAAACCGGGCTCTCTTTAGCCTGAACGACAAATCCCTCTACGAAGAGGGTAGCTTCTGTGACGCCTCCTTCTTGTCCATGTTCAACCTCGACTTCGCCGAAGGCAACCCGGCTACTGCCCTGGGCGATATCCATTCCCTCGTCATCAGCCGCTCCATGGCGACCGCCATCTTTGGCGCCACCGACCCTTTGGGTAAAATAGTCAGGATGAACAACGCCGACCAATACACGATTACCGGTGTGTTCGACGACCTCCCCGAAAATACTTCCTTCCGCTTCCATTGGCTGGGCAACTACCAGGCCTTCTACCAGAACAACCAATGGCTTCAACAATGGGGCACCAACAGTATCATGACTTTTGTTGAGCTTAAGCCTTCCGCCAATCCTTCGGCCATAAATAAACTGCTCACTGACTATGTCCAAACCAAATCGCCGGGCGCGGCCATGAAAGGCTTCATCTTTCCGATGAGCGACTGGCGCCTCTATAGATCCTTCAAGAACGGCAAACAGGACGCCTCCAACGGCAGGATCCAATATGTCCGCATTTTCATTATTATCGCCTGGATCATCCTGATCATCGCCTGCATCAATTTCATGAACCTTGCCACCGCGAGCTCTGAACGCCGTGCCCGCGAAGTAGGCGTCAGGAAAGTCCTGGGCGCCGGTAAGGGCAAGCTCATCGGCCAGTTCATCGGCGAATCGCTGCTCATGGCCTTCCTGGCCGTGATCGTTTCCATCGGCCTCACCACCCTGATCCTTCCGGCATTCAATACACTTGTAGAAAAACAACTTTCACTCAACCTGCTGAACCCCCTCCACCTTGCCGGCCTGCTGACCATCGGTCTGCTTTGCGGGTTCCTGGCCGGGTCCTACCCGTCCTTCTACCTTTCCTCCTTCAACCCCGTCTCCGTTCTGAAAGGACTGAAACTAAAGACCGCGGGCGGCGCCGTCTATATCCGCAAGGGTCTTGTCATACTCCAATTCGCGACGTCGATCGTCTTCATCATAACGACGATCATCATCTACCAGCAGTTGCAATACGTCCAGCATCGCGAGATGGGCTACGAAAAGCAGGGACTCTTCTATATGGCGCTGCAAGGGAAAATGAACCAACACTTTGCCGCCATCCACAACGACCTCATCCATACCGGTTATATAAGCGACGCCGCGCTGAGCAGCAGCCCCGTCCTGGAGCTTGGCAGCAACACCGGCGATTTTGACTGGACTGGCAAAGATCCGCGCAAACAGGTCCTTATCACTGTGGAAAACGCCAGCCCGCAATACCTTTCTACGATGGGTATGCACCTCGCTGCCGGCCGGGATTTCAATGAGATCGCCGCCCAGGACAGCAACAACATCATCATTAACGAGACATTGGCGCGCATCATTACCAAAGGCAATCCGGTCGGCAGCCTGATCACCCGCAACGACGGGCAGCAAAAATTCCGGGTAGTCGGCGTAATCAAGGACTTCGTATACAATGACATGTACCAGAGCGCCGCCCCGCTGATCCTTTTCTGCGACCCGGCAGATACCTATGTCATGTCCGTCCGCCTCAAAGCGAACGCCGACGTCCCGAAAGCACTGACAGCTACCGGACAAGTCCTGAAATCCAATAACCCCGGCTATCCCTTCGAATATAGGTTTGTAGACGAGGAATTCGAAAACCAATTCAAGACCGAAACCCTGACCGGCCGGCTCTCCGGTATCTTCGCCGCCCTCGCCATTTTTATCTCCTGCCTCGGGCTCTTCGGCCTGGCCGGCTATGCGGCGGAACGCAGGACAAAAGAGATCGGCGTCCGCAAAGTACTGGGCGCCTCCGTCGCGCGTTTGACCGGCATGCTGTCCGCAGATTTTGTCTTGCTGGTACTCTCATCCTGCGTTCTCGCACTTCCGATCGCCGGCTTGATCATGCATAATTGGCTCAAAAGCTACGCCTATCGCGCCGGCATTAACTGGGTCGTCGTCTTCGCCCTTGCCGGCGCCGGCGCACTCATGATCGCCTTACTGACCGTCAGCTTTATCACAATCAGGGCGGCTTTGGCCAACCCTATCAAAAGCCTTCGGACTGAATAGATCCGATTCGGAAGATCCGTAACCGACCTTTAGTTCATCAACACGTCATCCATGATCCGCAATGGATGAAAAAACACCTGCTTATGTTCAGCAATTTTCTCCTCACCGCCTTGCGCTCACTCCGCAAGAACCCCGCAGCCAGCTTCCTCAATATCTTCGGCCTCGCCGCCGGCATGACCGCGGCCATCCTCATCTTCCTTTGGGTAAACAACGAGAAATCCTATGACCGCTACCACCCCGATGCATCCCACATCTATCGGATCACCACCCGGCTTACCGTTGCGAAATGGACCTGGGAGAATTCACCCTATTGGCTTGCAGGGCCCATCAAGGCCCGCATCCCTGAAGTCAGGTCTCTTGCCTGCTTTACTCCAGGCTGGGACACAAAGGTCCGGGTGGGGAATGACCTGTTCATCGAAAAGCATTGCGCCTTTATCGATACTGGCTGGTTCTCGCTTTTTCACTATGATTTCCTCCGCGGTGACCCCGCCGGATTCTTCCGGCATCCCTTCAATGTGCTGCTGACCCGTTCGAAGGCCCGTAAATATTTTGGTGAGCAGGACCCTATTGGCCGCATCATCCATGTTGACAGCATCGATTACCGGGTCGCTGCTATCGTCGGCGACAACCCCGCTAATTCCTCTTTCCAGTTTGATATGCTCATCCCGGTGGCCGCGTGGCTGACCAATGCCAACAACCGACAATATGGCCTCGCAAAAGGCAATTTCGAATTCGAGACATTCCTGCAGCTGCGGCCCGATGTCCGTCCGGAGAAGGTAGCCTCAGCCCTTAACGCTATTTACACCAAAGGCGAAAGCAAAAATCAGGTTGAATTCTCACTCATCCCCCTGAAAGATATTCACTTTGAAAGCGACATCTCCAGCACTTTGGCCGGCGGGGAGATCGAACACGCGAACGGTAAACCCGTTATCATCTTTAGCATCTTAGGAATCGTCGTCCTCCTCATCGCCTGTATCAACTATATCAACCTCACCACCGCCAGGGCAAGCACCCGCGCCAAAGAGGTCGGCATCCGCAAGATCGTCGGAGCCGGCAAGCCCAGCCTCTTCCTGCAATTCACTATCGAGACGGCTATGGTCAGCTGTGCTTCCCTGCTTATCACCGTCTTGTCAGTCTGGCTGCTCATGCCCTTTTTCCGCGAGCTCACCGACCGGAACTATCCAAATCCGCTCAGCTCCGCCACGACCTGGACCATTATCGGTTGCACCGTGCTGACGGTCACCGTTCTCAACAGTATCTATCCTGCGCTGGTGCTGTCCTCCTTCCGGCCCCTCAACGTGCTGAAAGGTGTTACCCTGCTGCACTTCAAAGACGCGTGGCTCCGCCGCGGATTGGTCGTCTTCCAGTTTACTTTTTCGATCATCCTGATCGCGGGAACCATGATCATCCAGCGCCAGCTTTCCTACGTTCAGCATCTTGATCAGGGTTACAATCGCAGCCAGGTCTTCCGCTTTTATCTGAGCTGGCATCATTTCGACCGCGGCGAGAGTATCAAACGTGACCTGCTTGCCCGGTCCAGTATCCAGGACGCAACCTTCGCCAACGAATCGATTGTGCAAATGGATAACTTCAACTCCGGCTCGGCCGACTGGGACGGCCACGATAAAAATTTTACCCCAACCGTCTACCAGTTTCAGGCAGATGAGGACTATGCCCGGGTGATGGGCATCGGGCTACAGCAAGGCCGGTGGTTCGACCCCGCCCGGCCCGAAGACAAAAAGAATTTTATCCTCAACGAGACCGCCGTCAAAGTATTCAATCTCCATAAGCCGGTGCTGGGCCAGCGATTCACCTTTCAAGGCGATACCGGGAAGATCATCGGTGTCGCCAAAGACTTTCATTTTGCCAGCCTCCACCAGAAGATCGCCCCATTCGTATTCTATAACTATGCCGGCCCGAAAAATTTCATCTTTATCCGCACCCGGCCCGGCAACGCCACCACTGCCCTCGCCGACGCGCGGTCCATCTGGCAGCGCTACTTCCCCGATCAGCCTTTCGACTACAGCTTCCTGGACGATGAGTTCGACCACCTCTATAAGGCCGACAGCAAGACCTCTACCCTGATGCTCCTGTTCTCCACGATCGCTATCCTCATCTCCTGCCTTGGCCTCGTCGGGCTCGCCGCCTTCACCGCGCAACGCCGGATCAAAGAGATCGGCATCCGCAAAGTGCTCGGCGCCACCCTTACCGATATCGTTGCCCTCCTCTCCTGGGAATTCATGCGCCTTGTATTCTTATCCGTCCTCATCTCCACCCCTCTCGCCTGGTGGGCTACCAACGCCTGGCTGCAGGACTTCGCTTATCATATTCCCCTCACCGGCTGGACCTTCGCCGCCGCCGCCGTCATCGCAGTCCTCATCGCCCTGTTAACCGTCAGCAGCCAGTCCCTCAAAGCCGCAGCCACCAACCCGGTTAATAATTTACGCTCCGAATAAATTAGCTTTACGATCATGAACACGCTCAAACCTGCCCTTCACCACCTCCGGAAATACCCGGCCTTCTCGCTGATCAACCTGGGCGGGCTCTCCATCGGCATCGCCGCCTCCTTCGTGCTGCTCGTCTATACCCAACGCGAACTGAGCACCGACCGCCATTTCACCGACGCCGATCACATCGTCCGCATCGGCACCGATTTCTACCAGATGGGACCGTTTGCATTCAGTCAACCCATGCTCCGGGAATTGACAATCGCCTCCTGCAAAGACGTTCAGGACGCAACCGGCATCGAGTCGGGCGGCGAGACCCCTATCCGCACTAGCACCGCGGACCGGGCCTTCACCAACATCACCCCCTACTATGTCGATAGTTCCTTTTTCAAAGTCTTCTCCTACGAGGCGAGCACCGGCTTCATCCCCCCGAATGGTCCCGCCCCCGGCGAAGCCATCCTCTCCGCCACCCAGGCCGCCAAGTTTTTCGGTAAGACAGACCCCATCGGCAAGACGATCTATATCGGCAAGGAAATGACGCCCGCCAAAGTGATCGCCGTGCTGAAAGCAAGCTTTGCCAAATCCCACCTCGATCCCCAGGTGCTCCTCCGCCGCAACCCCGATGGCGGCTCGGCCGTCTGGACCTCGTGCAGCTTGTACAATTACGTCAAGCTAAAACCTCAGGGCGCCATCGCCGGCCTCAATACCTGGCTCGAACGGGTACGCGAAAAGATCATCTATCCGGGCAGCGGAACCACCAAATCTTATAGCCAATGGAAGACCAGCGGCGAAGCAGTCTCCTTTATCACCCAACCCCTCACCGATATCTATTTCCACTCCGATCTTAAATTTGACCTCACCCCCGGTGGCAACCTGACACAAGTACGGCTGCTCAGCGCCATCAGCCTCCTGCTGATCGCCCTCGCGGTTATCAACTATGTCAACCTCGTGACGGCCAGGTCCTCCATCCGCGCCAAAGAAGTGGGCTTAAAAAAGACCTTTGGCGCTCCCCGCCACCGGCTGATCGCCCAGATGATGAGGGAATCCGTGATCTTCAGCCTCCTGGCCATGATCGTCGCCTGCGGCCTCATCCAGGTCATTCTCTTCGGGTATAGCTCCCTGACAGGCTCCGCCCTGACCGGCCCTATCCCCTTCCTCTCCGCAAACTACCTTTGGCTGATCCTCTTCTCCGTGGCCGTCGGCCTCGTAGCTGGCATCTACCCCGCCCTCTACCTGACCAGCTTCCGCCCCGGCCTTATCGTCCGCTCTACCTCGGGGACCGGCCGCAACCGCCCGATCCTGCGGAACACGCTGGTAACCCTGCAATTCGTGATAGCCATCGGCCTCCTCTTCGTGTCCTTTGTCGTCTATAGCCAGCTTCAATACATGAAGCATAAAGACAAGGGCTTCCGTTCAGACGGCGTCGTCGTCATAGAAAACGCCGGGGTCCTTAAAGACAGGATCAATGCCTTCCGGGATCTGGTCGAACGGCAATCCCAGGTGGCGTCCACCAGCCTATGCAACCGGGTCCCCGCCGGGAATAGCCTTACCATGGGCGCCTACGAAACGCCCGACAATAAACCTTGGCAGTTCATTCAGGAGTTCGCGGTCGATGAACGCTATATCGCGACCCTCGGTCTGCATCTCACCGAAGGCCGCAATTTCAATAAGGATTTGCTTTCAGATACCAACTCCGTCATCCTCAACGAATCAGCCGTGTCCGCCCTCGGCCTCTTCAAACCGGTCGGCACCCTGCTGAACGGTACCCAACAGGTCATCGGCGTCGTCCATGACTTCAACTATGCCTCCCTGCACGAAAAGGTCAGACCCGCACTGCTCAAACTAAAGGGTGAAGGCAACTCGACCGCCGCCATGGTCATCCATTTGCGGGGCGGCAATCCCGCCGAATTCCTCACCTGGTTGCACCACACCGGCCAGGAGTTCCTGCCCGACAACCCCCTCGACATCAGCTTCCTTGATGACAATTTCCGCCGCCTCGCGGAAAAAGACCGCCTCCTCGGCCAGGCCATCACCTTTTTTACCGCCCTGGCTATCCTGCTTGCAACACTCGGGCTCATCGGCCTGACCTTATTTACGATCGAACGCCGTACAAAAGAGATTGGCATCAGGAAAGTTTTGGGCGCAGGCAAAATAAGCATCCTGAAACTTATCTCGGGCGAATTCATCCGGCTGGCGGTAATCGCCTCCGCTATCGCCCTGCCGATCGCCTGGTGGCTCGTCAACCGCTGGCTGGACAACTTCGCCTACCGCGTCTCCATCAGCGCCGGGACCATCATCCTGACCGAAGCCCTGATCGGCGCCATCGCTCTGGCGATCATTAGCTTGCTTACCCTGCGGGCCATGATCGCCAATCCTGTACGCAATTTGCGAACTGAATAATCCGGCTGCCGACCCCGCCCCCCGGCGCAACGATATACCGGGCCCGTCGGCCCCAAACCAGTTGTATCAAAACCGGACAGTTTTTGTATCGAAACCGGACTACCATCCGGCCAACTAGTGTATAAGATAATGATATTAAACATATTAAATGCTGGCATGTGATTGAAATAGACAAGTCGGCCGGCACAAACTCTAATAATGAAATATGATAGAACTGAAACGCATCTCAAAATGGGTCAACGTCGGCGGAAAACCGAATTTCATCCTTAAAGACATCAATCTCAAGATCAACGAAGGCGAATTTGTCTCGGTCATGGGACCCTCTGGCTCCGGTAAATCCAGCTTGCTCAATATCATCGGCATGCTGGACGACTCCTCCGAAGGAGAATATGATTTCCTGGGCCAGGCCGTCCACACCCTGAGAGAGAAACAACGGTCGCAATTGTACAAACAATACATAGGCTTCGTCTTCCAGGCCTATCACCTCATCGACGAACTAACCGTCTATGAGAACATCGAAACGCCACTCATCTACCAAAACATCAAAGGGTCCGAACGCCAGGCAATGGTGGCTGATATCCTCGACCGCTTCCAGATCGTTGGAAAAAAAGACCTGTTCCCAACCCAACTCTCCGGCGGCCAGCAACAGCTCGTGGGCATAGCCCGCGCTCTCATAGGTAAACCTAAGCTGCTCCTCGCCGACGAACCCACGGGTAACCTTAACTCGCGGCAGGGCGAAGAGATCATGGAACTATTTAAACAACTCAATAACGAAGGCGTCACCATCATCCAGGTCACCCACTCGGAAAAGAACGCCGCCTATGGCAGCCGGATCATCAACTTGCTGGACGGACGAGTAGAAATGGCCTATCATTAACCATAGTAGTACAAAATGAAGAAGATCATGCAACGACGAAAGATATGGAGGATCTCGGTTCTCCTGCTTTTAATCCACCATTCCGCTACCGCTCAAACGCAAACCGCCGACTCGCTGATCAGCGAAATCAGCTCGGGCCCCGCCGTTACCTATACCATCCAGCGATGTATCGACAGCGCGCTGAAGAACAACTTTAGTGTCAAAAGCGCGGAATTTACCTCCCGCACGGCCCAGAACGCCTACATTCAGCAGATTGGTAATATGCTTCCGGGCCTCCAGGGCGGTGGTGCGTTCTACAACAACGGCGGTAAAAGCGTTAACCCGGTAACCTATTCTTATATCACCGAGAATTTCAACCAGGCTCAAGCCTATGTAAGCGGTTCAATTACACTTTTCAATGGCTTCTCGCTGCACAATTTTGTAAAACAATATTCCCTGGCATACCAGGCCGACAAAAAAGACTGGCAATACCAGAAGGACCTTACAACGATTGTGATCATCCAGGATTATCTGGCCATTTTGGGTACCGAAGAACAGTTGGACCTCGCTCAGAAACAAGCTGGCGATAGCCGCCATCGCGTTGACCTCATGACCATCCAGGACAGCCTGGGCGCCGTCACCCCAAGCGACTTTACCGATCAAAAGGCGCTGCTCGCCAACAGCGAGCTGACTATCGTAAGCACAAAAAACGTCCTCGAGCAGAACAAGCTCAAGCTGGCCCAGGATATGAATATTCCCTATTCGCCCAATATGGACGTCGCCAAATTGAATATCGACCCCAATCCGGTTGTGTACAACGCCTCTGTCGACCAGGTATACCAGAACGCTACCCACCATATTGCGTCGGTTCAGGCCGCCGAACTGCACCTGGAGTCCGCCCAAAAAGGCGTGCTCGCCGCCAGGGGAAATATGGCGCCAACCCTCTCTTTATTTTACCAGCTGTACACGAACTATTCATCCGCCAGTACCACTACATCATCCCTGGGCACTACCTATTATCAGGACGGCTCTTATGTCAATATCGGCGGTACCCAGACCCCGGTAAACTATCCAACCTCGATCCCGGGCGCCACAAAAGGGATTCCATTCGACAATCAATTCAAGAATAACCTCCAAAAGGAGGTCGGCCTCCAGCTGAATGTGCCCATTTTAAATGGCCTCCGCTACAGGGTCGCTTACAGAAATGCCCAGGTTCAACGCGACCTGTATACCTATAATCAAAAAATGATCAATAACAACCTGCGCCAGGCCGTGGAATCCAACTACGTCAGCATGATGCAGTATTTTCGGAACTACAACGTCACCTTAAGATTGGTCCAGAACTACGAAGAATCCTTTCGCGAAGCCCAGATCAAATACGATAACGGCGCCCTCGCTTCTCTGGCTTTCGTTATTTATAACACAAACAAAAATGTCGCCGAGCTCAACCTCATCTCCGCCAAATACAGCTACCTCCTGGCCACCAAGATCCTCGACTACTACCAGGGCCAACTGACCTGGTAACGCCATCCCTCCCAGGCGCCCCGCAGCCCTGTCCGCACCCGCGCCGCAACCCGCCGCTCACCTTCTTAGCCACTCTCCCAACAGAGTGGCTATTTTTTCCCCCTCCACCATAAAACCATCATGCCCATACGCCGAATCGATCTCCACCAACTCCGCATCCGGCATATGCGCCGCCATAAATAGCTGCTCCTCCATCGGACAAAGGATATCGCTGGTCACCCCGACCAACAACGTCTTCTGCCCGATTTCCTGCAATACCGCATCGAGCTTCCCACCACGGCCCCGCGCAAGCTGATGGCTGTCCATCGCCTTCGTCAGCAGCCAGTAGGAATAGGCATGGAACCGGTTGATCAATTTTTCCCCCTGGTATTGAATATACGATGAAGCCCGATACCCATCCAGCTTCTCCGGATCACTGTCTGTCTGCGTCTTGACCATTATGCCATAATTCCGATACGTGAGGATCCCGATCGCCCTTGCCGCCTTCAAGCCCCGACGCCCGGCCTCCTTCGTCGGTGAATCCCAGCTTGGATCAGCCTCGATCGCCAAACGTTGCGCCGTATGGACCGCAATCCCCCAGGCACTCTCCGCCGGCGACGTCGCGATGAGGAATAGCCGCCCGATCACCTCTTTTTCCATCACCGCCCACTCCAACGCCTGATACCCCCCCATACTGCCACCCATCAGCAGCGCAATCCGCTCTATCCTCAAATACTTGCGGAGCAGGATATGGGCCCGCACCATATCGCGGATCGTCACCACCGGGAACTGCTCATAGTACGGCTTCCCCGTCCGCGGGTCCACACTCAACGGCCCCGAACTCCCATAGCAGGATCCGAGGATATTGGCACAAACAATAAAATAGTCCTGCGGCCGCACCGCCCCGTTCTCCCCCACCACCCCCGGCCACCATTGCGCAACATCCGAATTGGCCGTCAACGCATGACAAACCCAAACAACATTGGTCCTGTCCGCATTTAGCCGACCATATACATGATAGGCAATCGTGATCCCGGGTA
>DASZJO010000204.1:0-15553 GCA_035948015.1 Puia sp. | reverse complement strand
TGGCTGACCGGTATCCAGGGTCAGCCGCCCTCCCCTTTCTACGATCCGCTGGCATTTATGATCGAAGAGACCCACAAACGCGGAATGGAATTCCACGCCTGGTGTAACCCGTACCGCGCAGTGCATACTATCGGAAAATCTTCCGTCGCCGCCGACCATATCACCCGGCAACACCCCGACTGGTTCGTCCGATTCCAAAAGACCCTCTATTTCGACCCTGGCAACAAAGAGGTCCAGCAATACGTCACCAATGTAATCCGGGATATCGTTCGCCGTTACGACATCGACGCCCTTCACTTCGATGATTATTTCTATCCCTACGAGATCATCGAAGGCGGCCCGCCCGGCAAAGACTTCCCTGACAATCGCACCTATGCCCGGTATGGCAACGGCCTGTCGAAAGCCGACTGGCGACGCAGCAACGTCGACTCGGTGATAGTCCGCATCGGCAAAGCCATAAAAGAAGAGAAGCCCCATTGCAAATTCGGGATTAGCCCCTTCGCCATCTGGCGGAATATCGACAGGGATCCCGAAGGCAGCAACACCCACGTAGGCGTCACCGATTACGACAATCTTTACGCCGATATCCTGCTCTGGATGAAGAACGGCTGGATCGACTACGTGGTCCCCCAGATCTATTTCGAATTCAGCCACCCCCGCGCCCCTTATGCCCTACTCGTTGACTGGTGGGCCCGGCATACCTATGGCCGGCAATGTTATATCGGCCTCGCACCCTACCTCGCCGGCACCCGCCCCGCCTGGAGCGACCCGACCGAACTGCCCCGTCAGATAAACTATCTGCGCAGCTTCCCCAGCATCCAGGGCGCCGTCTTCTTTAGCAGCAAATCCTTCGAGACCAACCCGAACGGCTGGTGCGACAGCCTGCAGAATAACTATTATGAGTATCCTGCACTCATCCCGCCAATGCCCTGGATCGATTCCGCGAAACCGCACGCGCCGCGCTTCCACACCGAAAACAACTCAAATGAATCATCCGCAACTGCCTTTCTGGAAAAAGGAGACGCGCAGGACACCCTCCGCGGTTTCGCCATCTATCAATCCGACTCGGCTACGCTTTCCATCACAACCAGCCCCGCATTTCGTTTCATCCCCTATGATCCCGTCGCCGAATTCACCATCTACCACTCCCCGGCTGAGAAGAAAGGCACGCCGCACTATTATTTTGTAACGGCCATCAGCCGGACCAACGTGGAGAGCGACCCCATTCCCATCCCTTTTCTGACGGGGCCGTAGCCCCGTCGGACCCCGAAGGGGGCCAGACATTAGATAAGGGCAGAGCCATGGCCCGCCATGGCGATAGAATTTAAGTATCTTTGAAGCTTCAAAAATTTATTATATGCCCGGTTTTGAACTATTCGGCCCTGAAGAACGCAAAGAAGTGAACGACGTCCTGGAGACCGGTATCCTCATGCGCTATGGCTTCGACAACCCCCGGAAAGGGATTTGGAAAGCAAAAGAGCTTGAAGCAGAGATTTGCAAAAAGCTGAACTGCGGGTACACCCAGCTGGTTTCCAGCGGCACGGCAGCGCTGACAGCCGCATACGCGGCCCTAGGCATCGGCGCCGGTGATGAGGTGATTATGCCCGTATTCACCTTCGTCGCCAGCTTCGAATGCATCCTTAGCGTCGGAGCCATACCCGTTCTCGTCGACGTCGATGAATCCCTGACCCTCGACCCCGAAGCCGTCCGCCGCGCCATCACCCCCCGTACCAAATGTATAATGCCCGTCCACATGTGCGGAGCCATGGCCGACCTTGACCCTCTCATGAAGATCTGCAGGGAACATAACCTGATCTTACTCGAAGACGCCTGCCAAAGCTTCGGCGGGCGCTATAAGGGGCAATACCTCGGCACGATCGGCGATGCCGGGACCTTCTCATTCGACTTTGTCAAGATCGTTACCTGCGCAGAAGGTGGCGCAATCATCACCAACAACAAAGACCTGTACACAAAACTCGACGGATTCTCCGACCACGGCCATGACCATAAAGGGACCGACCGCGGGGCCGACCTGCATCCCTTTATCGGCTACAACTTCCGGATCTCCGAACTGCACGCCGCCGTGGGCCTTGCCCAGGTCCGTAAGCTGGATCATTTCCTTACTCTCCAACGGAAAAGCCACCAACAGCTGAAAACCATCCTGTCTGCCATACCGGAAGTCTCTTTCCGCCATATCCCCGATCCCGATGGAGATATCTGCAGCTTCCTCACGTGGTTGCTCCCCACCGAAGAGATAACCCGCGCCGTAGTGACGGAGCTAAAACAACAAAATATCCTCGCCGGGAATTTCTACTGGTACGACAATAATTGGCACTATATCCGCAAATGGGACCATTTAAAACGATCGGCCAGCCTCTACCCCCTGACCGACCCACAACAAAAGGCCCTCGCCGCACTCGAAAACACCAAATTCACCGCCAGCGACCAGATCATGAGCCGCTGCCTCTCCACCGCGATCGGATTGTTATGGACGGAGGAACAAACCAGGGAAAAAGGAGAAAAGATCGCCGCCGCGATTAAGAAAGTTACCAGCCCGGTTTTCCTTCCAGCCGGTTGACCTCCTGCAGCGACCCCAGCCTGAACCGGATCGGAACGTGAATCGCCTTCTCAATATCCAGCTCCTTCTTACAAAAGAAGCCCAGACCGCCCAAATAAGACCCGCTGCCATATGCTCGCCAATCCGGTACAACAGTCGGACGCGTAAGGTTTGAATGCAGCAACGTCACTTCTTTAGCCCTAGGCGCCCCCACCACCAACCCACTATTTTTCAACACCCCCACCGGAGCAACCTGTGCCCATACCGGGCTGGTAAGTATTGAGATACATACAACAAGAAAAGTTTTTTTACGTTGCATGGTTAGTCCCTCCTTTTTTACTTAGATTTACGGCCTGATTTTTGTGGTTCGCGGCCCCTTTTTCAGGAACTGGGAAACGAGGTCGAGAAAAACCCCTGAAGTACATGTCTTTAAGCCAATCATTACAGCAAAAATTACTCCAGAAGCTGTCTCCGCAACAGATCCAGCTGATGAAGCTGCTTCAGGTGCCGACAGCCATCCTGGAAGAGCGCATCAAGGAAGAGCTTGAGGAGAATCCGGCGTTGGAAGTAACGGAAGATCACGAAGACGGATCTGGGGAAGAATTGAAAGATGAATTTGAAAGCGGGGAAGAATTCGAAGAAAAGGACGGCAGCGAAGACGAATACGATAACATCGATATCAGCGAATACGTAAACGAGTATGACGATGACGTCGCGGATTATAAACTCCGGGATGACAACTATCCGGACGCCGACACGGACCGGGTAATGCCGCATAAAGTAGAGACCTCCTTCCATGAGGTCCTTCTCGACCAGCTGGGAATGCTCGTGATCGATGACCGCACCCGGAAGATCGCCGAACAGATCATCGGGAGCATCGACGACGACGGCTACCTGCGCCGCGAGACGGCATCTATCGCCGACGATCTTGCCTTCCGGCAGAATATCGAAACTTCGGAAGATGAGATTGAATCGCTTATCGGCAAGATCCAGCAATTTGATCCTCCCGGTGTGGCGGCCCGCGACCTTCAGGAATGCCTGCTGAACCAGTTACACAGGAAAAAGAACGGTAACAAAGCAGTCGACATAGCTATCGAGGTTCTTACCAACTACTTCGACGAATTTACCAAAAAACATTACGACAAGATCCAACGCGGCCTCAACCTGAACGACGACCAGTTAAAAGAAGTGATCAACCAGATCGTCAAACTCAACCCAAAACCCGGCGGGGACGTTGGCGAAGTCAATAAGGCCGAAAGCTACGTTATCCCGGATTTCTTTATCGCCAACAATGCCGGGAAGCTCGAACTTTCCCTCAATTCCAAAAATGCCCCCGACCTTCGGATCAGCGAAGGCTATAAAGAAATGCTGAAGGAATACGACCGCGGCAGTAAAAAGGACAAACGCCAAAAGGAAGCGGTCCTTTTCATTAAGCAAAAGATAGACGCGGCCAAATGGTTCATCGACGCGATCAAGCAACGGCAGCAGACCCTTTACAACACGATGCACACGATCATGGAGTACCAGCATGATTTCTTCCTGACCGGCGACGAGACGACCTTGCGCCCGATGATCCTGAAGGACATTGCTGAACGCACCGCCCTGGATATCTCTACCGTAAGCCGGGTAGCCAACAGCAAATTCGTCCAAACGGAATTCGGTACCTATCGCCTTAAGTTCTTTTTCAGCGAATCACTTAGCACCGACAGCGGCGAAGAGGTTTCCACCCGGGAGGTCAAGAAGATCCTTAGCGACCTCATCGAGGGCGAAAGCAAAAAGAAACCGCTTAGTGATGAGAAGCTGACCGAACTCCTGCAGGAGAAAGGATACAATATTGCCCGCCGGACCGTAGCAAAATACCGGGAACAACTGAACATTCCTGTGGCCCGGCTGCGAAAGGAATTATAAAACCTCTTCTATGAATGGTCTAGCGAATGGTCTGACGCGATTTACCGCGAGTTTTTTTTCCTATCTCTTTCACCCCCTTTTTATCAGTAGCTACGTGATGGCCTTTCTGCTCTTCGTCCATCCTATTGCCTTTTCCGAGTTCGATCACTTGACGCACGTATTCCGGATGATTACGATCATATCCTGTAACGTCTTTTTCCCCCTTTTCTCCGTATTTATAATGTGGCGCCTGAAGCTTTTTGTTACCTCCATGTACCTCCACGACCAAAAGGAACGCATTGTCCCCTATATCGTCGCCATGATCTTTTACTTTTGGACCTGGTATGCGTTTAAGAACCTGCCCGACACCCCTTTAATTGCCGTTCAGTTCCTCGCCGGTTCCTTCCTTGCCCTTATCTTTGCCTTCTTCTGCAATATCTGGTTCAAGATCAGTATCCATACCGTCGCACTTGGCAACGCACTGATGTTTTTTTTCCTTTTCAGCTTCACCGACGACTACGCCTCAGGGCTCTATCTCTCCATTGCCGTAGGAATAACCGGCCTTGTCGCTACTTCCCGCCTGGCCGTCGGAGATCACAGCACTTTTGAAGTTTGGTCCGGGCTGTTCGTCGGTATGCTCGCTCAACTCATCGGCTGGTACGGCCCTTTCTCATAGATCCCCGCCCGTGGCGGCTACCTTTCTCCGCGGCCCAAACGGACCCCCGCCGTAGGCGGATACCGCACTCCGCGCCCAAAAGGCGCGAATAAAAGAAAAGCCCAATCATAGGGTACGAACCTAAATTGAGCTTTTTCACCTTCAAACCATCTGAAGTGTGCGTCCATGCTAGTAGTTAAGTATCTTCGATCGGACGAGGTATTTTTGAGTTGGAAAATAGATGAACAAACAAGATCCCTCCTTTATCAGATCGATAATGTTCTCCGACTCATCCGCAGGTACAGCCGGACAACCAAAACTTCTACCGCAGAACCTATTCATTTGCAGGAAATCGGGACCGACATACTCGGAGCCGTGCACGACAATGCCCCTCCCGAACGCCCTGTCATTGAAACCTCTTTCCATCCCTCTGATCCTCAATGAAAGCCCATTGCTTCCATAATACGTATCCTCCGTGACATAGAAGCCCAGACTGCTCTTACGAGACGACGGACTGTTGGAGAAAAACCGCGCAAACTCCCCGCCGGAAGCCCGGCCATGCGCTACGTACGTATTGACCACGACCTGCTTCGTCTCCATGTCCAGTACATAGAGCCGCTTGTTCCGGCTCGACTGACTCATATCGCAGATCGATAAAATATTGGGATTGTTCAACCAATGATGCTCCAGTAAATAATTATACCCCTTCAACGCATAGGAGAATGCCTTCTTCGTCAACCCTACCTCCTGCAAATTGAATTGCTCATATAAGGCAGTAACTTCCTCCGCAAAGGCTGCCGCCTTTGCCGCCTTGGCTGCGCTATGATTTTTAACGGGATTACCCCCACCGGCCAATACTCTGTTGACCGGGAGAAAGAGTGCGATCCAGACACACCAGACCAGCGGTTTCAAATTCCTGTAAACCATCGTTTCAAAGGTTTTATTCGTGCCTTTCAGGGGTTTTCATGGATACGCTTACCGCCTTCCGGCCTTTACATAAACGGCGGGGCATCTAAAATATTATCTATTTTCTACTTGTGCAAGAATCTTTTATGAAAACTTTCAATAATTATTGAGCAATAAAACTACCCCGACTGGGTATACCCTTAGATCTTAACTTTTTTCCACTTACCCTGCCTAAATACGACAAAACTTACGACTGTCAGGGTGGATTCAGTCACCGGAATGGCCGCAAAGACCCCCTCCGGCCCAAAATGGAGCCCATTTGCCAGCAGCCAGGCTAAAGGGATCTGGAAACCCCAGAAACAGAACAAATTGATGATCGTCGGCGTCCGCGTATCTCCCGCACCATTAAATGCACTCGTCAGGACCATCCCAACCCCGTAAAATACATAACCCAGACTGATGATTCTTAACGCAAGGATCGCCAACGACTGTATATTCGGGTCTTTGTTCAGGAAGGAAACGATCGGACCGGCCGAAAATAAAAAGACCAGCGTCACCAATGCCATAAAAACTCCATTGTAGATGGCCGCTATCCGCACCGACCGCACCGCCCGGTCCGGAAGACCCGCCCCAAGATTCTGCCCGACCAACGTGGCCGCAGCATTACTCATCCCCCAGGCAGGAAGAAGAAAGAACATGATGACCCGGATCGCTACCTGGTATCCCGAAATCGCCTCATCATGGAACTGGGCGATCAGCCGTACCAGCACAATCCAGCTGGCCGAATTGATCAGCAGCTGGGCGGTCCCCGTTACCGCAACCTTCATCAACTCACGGACGACACCCCAGTCAGGCCGGAGATTCCACCGCAGTTTTGGCAGCTTGGCACTTCCCCTGAACAGATGGTACAATTGGAATACTACTCCAATGCCCCGGCCGACCGTTGTCGCCATCGCCGCACCGCGAAGGCCATAATAATGGATCAGGATTGGGCAGAGGATGATATTGCAGGCGTTGGCCAATGTCAATGACCACATCGCCATCGCCGCATAGCCTGCTCCCCGGAAGATACCGTTGATCAGGAATAGTAGCACGATCACGATACTGAAGCCAAATTGGATTCGCGTGAAGGGAGTACCGATGGCCACCGTGGCGCGACTGCCGCCCATCACCCGCAGGATTTGCGAAGCCAGGAGCGAGCCTGCAAGACTCATCAACACCGTAACGCCAAGAGACAACAGGAGAGACTGCATTGCCGCATGGGCCGCCGCTTCAGGCTTCTTTTCACCGATCCGGCGCGCGACCATCGCCGTCGCCGCCATGCTCAGCCCCATCGCCACCGAATAGACTATGGTGAGGATCGACTCGGTCAGCGTAACCGTTGCCACCGACTCTTTGCCAAGCCGGCCTACAAAAAAGATATCGACCAGCGCAAATACCGATTCCAACGCCGTTTCAAGGACCATCGGGATCGCCAGCAAAAGTACCGCTCGACGCAGACTGCCGGTGGTATAATCGCGGTGCTCACTCGACAGCGACTCCCGTATAAAGCTGCCTACCCGTTTAAAAATGCCCGACTTATGTTCAGAAGAAGAAAAAGCCATAATGTTCGGACCTGCATCCGCAGGACCAGCTTAGAAAATCATATGCGGGATATTATGCTCCGCTCACAAATATCGGGATAATTTTTTGGACTTTTGCCCTAAATACCTAATAATACCGCCCGATCGCGGGATCGTCGACAATGATCTTCTTCAACTCCGCCGCATCGATCGCCCCCTGCTTTGCATAGATCACCTTCCCGCCCGGCTCGATCACCATCGTGTATGGCAACGCACCCTGCCACTTTGGATCGACCGCATCGATCAGTTGGTATTTGTCATCGAGATTGAAAATATAATTGGTATTGGAAGCCTGCGATTGCTGAAGGAACTTCAACGCCTTATCCCGTTTGGCCGGCTCATCGGCGCTGATACTGATAAATTCGAAATCCCTCCGGCGATACATCCGGTTCATATCGACAAAATCGGGGAATTCCGCCACACAGGGACCACACCACGTGGCCCACACATCGATGACCCTTAGCTTGTCGCTGTGGTTCCGGATCAAATCCCTGATCCCGTCGGCCGTGATCGTGTCCAGTTTAACCGGCTCCTTGGCCCAATCCTGCTTCGCCTTCTCGATCCAATCACTCTTCTCCATCCACTTGACCGAGCAGCCAAATACTTTTGTCGTCTGCACCGCTACAGGCTGACCGGCCAGTACCGCATCGATGGCGTTCCGGGCATCCCGCACATGCGGCGTCTTCGTCGGCTTCTCCACATCATCTACCCGGCCACTATACCGCAGCTTTCGGCTTTGGTCGAATACGAACACATGCGGCGTTGCGATCGGCCCGTACGCCCTGGCCGCTGTCTCTGTCTGCCCGTCATTCAAATACGGAAAATTGAAATGCTTTTCCGCCGCCCGCCGCTTCATCTCTTCAAAAGTGTCACCCATGTCCGTATAACCCAGCTCATCCAGCCGGATGGAAGTAGGATCGTTCGGCATGATCGCTACCACAGCCACCCCCTTCTCCTTATAATCCGCCGTTAGCCGGATCAGCCGGTCCTCATAAGCCTGTGCCGTCGGACAATGATTGCAGGTGAAGACGACTACCAACACCCGGGCCGCGGCAAAAGACGCCAGCGAATAGGTTTTCCCATCCACCCCCTGAAGCGAAAAATCCGGCGCCGCTGCACCAATTGGCAAGGTAGGATGCTCACCCGCCAGTCGAAGCGGCGTTCCCGCCGGACGCCCCGACCCAAAAAACGATAAAATCCCAACGGCAAATAAGAACAACTTCATATGACAATATTTTTAAGACTGGTGAACTTCGGTTCTGCCACCGACAGACCGCCCATCGAATTTACAAAATTTGCCCGCTCTGTTTGCTGCCGGTAACCTACATTCATTGTCCAGATGTAAGAATGATGTAGTGAATCCCTCCTACATCAACACCTGATGTAGTCTTGATGTAGCACCCGCTGTTATCAATAATCGTAAATTTAAAAAAATAACGATATGCACACCCGGAGATCATTCCTCAAATCTACCACCATCTATTCCGCCGGCATCCTGGCAGCTCCCGGCCTCTCCTCTTTTGTAAGGCCGGACAGAGATATGAAGGCCCTCGGCCTGCAATTGTATACCGTCCGGGACGCCATGGCCAAAGATCCTGTCGGGACACTGGCAAAAGTAGCCCGGATCGGGTATAACTCCGTCGAAGGAGCAACCTACACGGGAACAGAGAAATTCTACGGCATGGACCCGCAGACTTTTTCCGGCGTGCTGAAAAACAACGGCTTGATCATGCGTAGCTGCCATTACCGCTACGGCGAAGATACCAGCGGCGCCCCCGCCCTCACCGACGGCGTCTTCAACGGCACCATCCTCCACGACTGGGACAAGACCGTAGCCGATGCCCACGCCCTCGGTATTAAATATATGGTATGCGCCTGGCTGTCGCCGGCGGAACGCACGACCCTGGATCATTACAAGAAAATGGCCGCCGACTTCAACGTGGCTGGTGAAAAATGCAAAGCTGCTGGCATCCAGTTCTGCTACCACAATCACGACTTTGAATTCGATCCGAAATATGGCGAGACCCTCCCTTACCAGGTGCTGCTGGAAAACTCCGATCCAAAACTCGTGAAATTCGAACTGGATCTCTTCTGGGCGACTAAAGCAGGCCAGGACCCGGCTACGATCTTCCAAAAACATCCGGATCGCTTCCCCCTCTGGCATCTGAAAGACGTGGCGAAAACGGCCCCTTACGATACCGCCGCCGTCGGCACAGGCTCCGTCGACTTCAAAAAGATCTTTCAGTCCGCCAAAACGGCCGGCCTGCAATATTGGTTCGTCGAACAGGACAGAACCCCCGGGTCACCCTTTGACGCAATTACCGAAAGCATCACGTATATCAAGGCGAACCTCGTTTAATTAGAAAAACCAGGAGCTGCTTTCCCCCTGGAATGCAGCTCCATCAAAAAATCAAAAAGATTCATCTCCGTCGGTATCCGCAATTTTTTCCGTAGCCGGTAGCGGCTGATCTCTACCCCACGCACCGATATGCTTTCCAACTGCGCGATCTCCTTGCTGGACAAGTTCATCCGCAAATAGGCGCATAGTTTTAACTCATGTGCGCTGAGCTGCGGATATGCGCCTTTCAGGATCTGCAGAAAATCACTGTGGACCTTGTCAAAATGGATCGCGAACTGCTCCCAATCCTTGTCCATCTTATTCTCCTCCCCGAGTATCCGCAACATTTTTTTGAATTCGTCCGCGGAACCATCCCCGTTGACACTCTTCTTCATCCGTGTCAGCTCCTCCCGGATATTGCCCAGGAGTTCGCCTTTCTGCACCAGGTGCATGGCAGTGGAAGCCAACTCGGTATTCTTATGCTCGATCTCGGCCTCGAGCTTCTCGTTTTTTAGCTTCATGATCTCCTTCTCCGATTTTTCCATCTCGAGCTGATGCAGATATTGCAGACGTTTTTGTTCCTCCTCATGCTTTGCCTGCTGCCTCAGGAATATCCGGCGCTGCCAATAATACAGCAGGTACACCAACCCGCCGAATATACAGGTATACAACAGGTAGGCCCAGCTTGTCTGATACCATGGCGGCTGAATACTGAACGAATATCCCGTAATGACCGACTCGTTCCCCAGGTTGCTTTTGGATTTGACCTCGAATGTATAGCTGCCGGCGGGCAGATTGGTGTATTCCTTTTCCGTTTTTTTGGACCAGGCTGACCAGTCCTTGTCAAACCCTTTTAACATGTAGCTATACTGAATGCTGTTCTGCGCGGCATACAACGGCGAACTATATTCGAAATGCAGGGAACTCCACTTTTTGGAAATATTGTAGACGGCCTGAACGGGCTGATCAACGCTGTCATTCACCTCCCCGAAATAGCCGCCGAATAATAGACTGTCCGACTTTCCAAGGGCTTTCACCGCCCGGATCCTGGCCTGGATCAAATACCGGTTCTTCTTATATTCTTCATAGTTGATCAGATAGAAGCCTTTCTCAGCACCAACAAAAACATTGTGCTTGTCATATGGATAAATATGTTCCATATCCGCGACCATCTTGCCGCTTAGCTCCGGAAAATCGATGACCTCCGGCTGCGATCCCGACATATCCACCACCCCCAGGTTCTTGTCCTCGATAAACCAAATGTTCCCGGCCCCATCCTCCCGAAGATACCGGATATTCCTTTCTCCAAGTAAACCCATGAAATAAGGGGATACCTCGAACGAATCCGTCGCCGGATTATATTCATAGACCCCTTTTTCGGTCGTTATTACGATATGATTCCTGATCTTGAAAAGGTGATTCTTCAGATTGGAAGGAAGACCGTTCTTTTCCGTGTACAACTTTACCTGCGGATGCAGCGTATCATTCAGTTCGATTCGGTAGACCCCGAGATAAGAATGCGCCACCCAGACCGTATTATCGTTGTCCATCGCCATGTACTGAGAAGAGGCATTGTATCCGGGAAGACTTTCTTCCGGCAAAAAACGCCCCCCGTCATACCGTAACAACTCGATTCCTTTGTCATCCCCACCTAGGATCAAGGCCGAAGGCAGCACATTGGAAAAAGGCAGGAACATCCAATATGTCCACCGGGTGTCGATAGGACTAAGCCGGTCATTTCTGATCTCGAAGGCGCCGTCATGATGCCCCAGCAATAGCCTGCCGTTGACGTCGCAAAGCCCGTTGGTGGATCCCTTGGTGCCCGGCACAGACTTGAACTCGCCCCTCAGAAAGCTCAGATCCTCCCGTTCTTCGATAGGCAAGCAGTACAGCCCGTTGGACGTACCGACAAATAGCTCCTTATTGAAAATGAGCGAAGTATACCCAAGCCCTTCATTCAGCCGCTCCGGATAAATATGCTTGATCGCATTATTATAAGCAACCAGGTCGATCCCATCATCCAACCCCATCCAAAGGTTTTTATCCCTATCCAGAAAAAGAGAAAGAATGTTATTGTTCTGCAACCCCTCCTTTCTGGAAAGATTTTGAATGATCTCCCCCCTTTTATTGACAATATAAATGCCATCCAGGTTGGTTCCGATTGCCAACCAGTCCTGATTGACCGCAATAGCAGTCAACACCCGCTCGTTGCCAAAGGGATCTGCCCCGGAAAACCGGAACGGGGTGATCTTCTTTCCTGATAAGATGTAGAAGCCTGTATTGATCGTCCCCAAAAAGCTGCTGTCCTTCCCGAATGGGAACAGACAATGGACAAGGTAGTTCGACGGTAGGGTGCTCTCCTGTACAAAGGGTGCCCACAATCCCGCGCGGAACTCCAGCAACCCATTCTTTCCATCCTGGGCGATCAGCCGATTGTTGCTTTGACCCAGGAACAGCCATTCCGAAGCAGCCGGGTAGACAGTGATCGCTTTATTATTGAGTTGGAAGATTATCTCCGGGCACATGAAAAAGACATCGTTGCCATAAGCGACAACAAACCAAAAATTCGAAAAGGAATAACTCTTCCCCGAAAGAAGCGGCTTTAACGAGGTGAAGACCAGACTGCCATTACGATCCGGCGAAAAATAGCCGAATTCACCCTGGCCTCCCGCATAGATACGGTTGTCCTTACCTATGGCGATCGACCGCACGATGGTCTTATTGGGAAGCGGATAGGTCTTCCAGTAATTCCCGTCAAAAGACAATAACCCTTCATAATTGGCAAAATACACCACCCCGTTCCGATCCTGAACGATCGCCCGGTTCTGCGTCCCCGCACCGTAGACATCCCTTGAATAATTGATAACATCGGGAATCCCGATGGTATTCTGAAACCCCCGGCAGCCCAGAAAGACGAAAATCAGGCAGGCAGTTAGACCAAATCGAATCCGGATTCTTTTCATATTATCGCTATTCCTAAAGATAAAGAAATTTGACCCCCTGATCCTAAAAAGAAGTACCCGAATCCGGTATAACTGCAATTTGATGTAGTGTTGATGTGGGGCAGATGCCTGGATTCAAGCCTTTTTCAACAAGTGATGTAGTGTTGATGTAGCCAAAATCTACCGGTTTGAGCAAACCCGGTCTATATTTGTTTTCAACACACAGCTTTCTCCTAACCAATATTTTCCTGAGATGAGATCCATTACAACTAACGTATTGCGCCTGCTGACCTTCTTATGCGTTTTCGCCGCTGAGCCCGTATTTTCGCAGGTCCCCCAATCAGTAGGGATATTTGACTGCCATAGCAATGTCGGCACGAATGTCAAACCCGGCTCGGCAACCTTTATCCACGCCACCGGTCAGTACGTCATCAGCGGCGCCGGCTATAACGTTTGGGCCGACCACGACGAATTCCAGTATGTATATAAGAAAATGACGGGCGATTTTATCCTTTACGCCCACGCCGAATTCCTCGGTACCTGGGTCAACTATCACCGGAAAGTAGGTTGGATGGTCCGCAAGACCCTGGATGGCAATTCACCGCATATCAATGCCGTGGAACATGGCGATGGACTCACCTCGCTGCAATGGCGCCCCACTCCCGGCGCCCAGACCCAGGAACATAAGCTTAAACTAACCCACGCCAACATCCTTCAGCTGGAACGGCACGGCAATCGATATATCATGCGGGCGGCCATCTATGGCGAAACCTTTATGACGGACACCCTGACCCTCGACCTGGGCGACGAAGTATACGTGGGCCTTTTTGTAGGCTCTCATAATTCCGATGTCCTCGAGACCGGCGTGTTTAGCAACGTCAGCATAACCGCTCCGTATAAAGGCGAATCCAATCAGGCTACTCCGATGACCCTGGGCAGCAACATCGAGATCCTCGACATAGCCTCCGGCCATCGCGAAACCATCTATAAAGTGCCCTATTCCATCCAGGCGCCCAACTGGACTCCGGATGGTAAAAGCTTGATATTTAACGATGGTAAGGGAACTCTCTACCATTTCGACCTCGCGACCCGAAGCCCCCAGACCATCAAGACAGGAACTGTCACCAATAATAATAATGACCACGTGATCTCTTTCGATGGCAAAATGCTGGGGCTTAGCAATTTCGTCGGTAACCTGGGCGGCTCCATCATCTATTCCGTTCCGATCGAGGGCGGCACCCCGAAACAGATCACCCCTAAAGGACCCTCCTATTTCCACGGCTGGTCACCGGATGGAAAAGACATGGTCTTCTGCGGCGAACGCAACGGGGAATTTGACGTCTACAAAGTCTCCGCTGACGGCGGCCCCGAGATGCGCCTGACAACCGCCAAAGGCCTCGATGACGGCCCCGAATACACGCCCGACGGCCAATATATCTATTTCAACTCCGTCCGCTCAGGACTGATGCAGATCTGGCGAATGAAGCCGGACGGAAGCGATCAGGAGCAGATCACCAACGACGGATACGATAACTGGTTCGCACATATCTCTCCCGACGGCAAATGGTTCGTATACCTGACCTTCCTGCCCGAAGAGACGCCGGCAGGTATCCACCCGCCATATAAGCATGTCTATATCCGGCTGCTGCCCATCGACGGGAAAGGCACCCCCAAAGTGCTGGCCTACGTTTACGGAGGCCAGGGCTCAATGAATACACCATCCTGGTCGCCTGACGGTAAAAAGATTGCCTTTGTCAGCAATACGGATATGGGCGCCAACTGAACCATTTATGATCTCCTGATCCTTCAATAGATTGCATATGCCGAATAACTCATCCTTTTCTTCCGGCCGGCGCCGTTTTATTAAGAATTCAGCTTCGCTGGCCTCCGCTTCCCTGCTCTTCCCGGGGCTCCTTCGACGCGTTCCTTCCCGCCGGGTAACCGACTTTGGTATTCAGCTCTATACCGTCCGGGCCGAAATGCTCGCGGACCCCGCCGGCACCCTCAAAAAACTAGCAAAGATCGGATTCAAAGAACTTGAATCGGCCCGCAGCGACAAGGGCAATTATTACGGTCTCCAGCCAAAGGAGATCCGGCAGATCACCTCTGACCTCGGCATGACTTTGCGCAGTGGTCACGTCCACGTCGATAAGGACTGGGAAAGATCCCTCGAAGAAGCGACCGAAACCGGTCAGCAATATGTCATCTCGGCCGTCCTCCCTTCTCCGGGCCAGACAGTAGACCATTATAAGGAGTCGGCAGAGAAATTCAACAAGCTGGGCGAACAATGTAAAAAGGCCGGCCTCCACTTCGGCTATCACAACCACGATTCGGAGTTCGAACAGGTAGACAATACCGTGTTGTATGATGTATTGCTAAAAAATACCGACCCCGGATTGGTCACCATGGAAATGGATTTGGGCTGGGTGGTTGCAGCCGGTCACGATCCATTTGCGTACTTTCGCGACTACCCGGGCCGGTTCCACCTTTGGCATCTGAAAGATATGGCCAGGACAGAACGCAGAAGTGTCGAGTTTGGCCAGGGTAAGGTCGACATCAAAGGCCTGCTGCAGCACGCCCGCCAATCCGGGATGAAACACTTTTTCCTGGAACAGGAAGAATACGCGCATTCGGCCTTTGAGAGCA
>DASZJO010000203.1:0-32701 GCA_035948015.1 Puia sp. | reverse complement strand
GCTTCTATACCGACATCAATGCGGGCGAGTTGAACCCCATCAGCCGTCTTGTGTCAGACACGATGCGTATGCCCGTTCAACCGAATAAGGCCATCGTCGGCTCTAACGCTTTCTCCCACTCCTCGGGCATCCACCAGGACGGATTCCTCAAAGATGCCGGCACCTACGAGATCATCAACCCGGACGAGGTCGGCGCGGATGGCTCAAAGATCGTACTGACCGCCCGCAGCGGCCGAAGCGCTCTCGCCTTCCGGCTTCAAAAGATCGGCTACACTTTCAACCGCAACGATATCGACACGATCTACGAAAAGTTCCTTCAGGTGGCAGACACCAAAAAAGAAGTCATAGAGGAAGACCTTCACCGGCTGGCCCATGCCTATACGGGATCGGTCATTCCATCTTAAATCCAATGTCAACAAGCCATGCCAAAAACATTATTTGAAAAGATTTGGGACCGCCACGTGATCCGAACAATCGACGGCGGCCCCTCCGTGCTCTACATCGACAGGCATTTTATCCACGAAGTGACCAGCCCGCAGGCCTTCAAAGGACTGGAGCGTCGCGGCGTCGAAGTATTCCGGCCGGCACAGATCGTTGCCACCGCCGATCACAACGTACCTACCATCGACCAGCATCTTCCGATCAAAGAAGAGCTTTCCCGCATTCAGGTGCAGCAATTGATCGAAAACTGCAAAAACCACGACATCGAACTATACGGCCTCGGTCACCCTTACCAGGGTATCGTCCACGTCATCGGCCCGGAACTCGGAGTGACCCAGCCGGGCTTGACTATCGTCTGCGGAGATAGCCACACTTCCACCCATGGCGCATTCGGTGCGATCGCCTTCGGCATCGGGACCTCGGAAGTGGAAATGGTGATGGCTACCCAATGCCTGCTGCAAAGTAAACCCAGGCTGATGCGCATCAATGTGGAAGGTAAGCTCAACAAAGGCGTGGTCTCCAAGGATATCATCCTTTATATAATTGCTCAGATCTCGGCCAGCGGCGCCACAGGCTATTTTGTTGAATACGCGGGCTCCGCTATTCGCAGCCTCTCGATGGAAGCCCGCATGACTATCTGTAATATGAGCATCGAGATGGGCGCCCGCGGCGGGATGATCGCCCCCGATGAAACCACCTTTACCTACCTGAAAGGCCGCCCCTTCGCTCCACAAGGCGCGGAATGGGACAAAAAACTGGCCTGGTGGAAGACCCTCCGCACCGATGACGACGCTACCTTCGACAAAGAGATCCATATCGATGCCGCTGATATCGAACCTATGATCACCTACGGCACCAACCCGGGCATGGGCATTGGCATTACCGGCAATATCCCCGCTACAGCAGACCCAAAATCACTTGCCTATATGGGCTTGCAGGCCGGTGCCGCTATTAAGGGAAAAAAGATCGACTATGTCTTTATCGGGAGCTGCACCAACTCCCGCATCGAAGACCTTCGCGAAGTAGCCTCCTTCGTCAAAGGCCGGAAGAAGGCCGATCACGTTGAGGTCTGGATCGTGCCGGGTAGTAAACAGGTGGAGGAGCAGGCGATCAAAGAAGGTATCGACAAGATCTTCGAAGCGGCAGGATTCCGCCTCCGCCAGCCGGGCTGCAGCGCTTGCCTCGGTATGAATGAGGATAAGATCCCCGCCGGTAAATATTGCATCTCGACCTCTAACCGCAACTTCGAAGGCCGCCAGGGCCCGAATTCCCGTACCCTCCTGGCCAGCCCGCTGACCGCAGCCGTTGCCGCTATCACCGGAGAAGTGACCGACATCCGCGAATTCATCTAACAAAGAAGCCATGTCAAAAGCAATCAATAAGATAAATTCCACCACAGTCCCCATCGAACTGGAAAATGTCGATACCGACCAGATCATCCCGGCACGTTTCCTTAAGGCCACAAGCCGCGAAGGCTTCGGCGATAACCTCTTCCGCGATTGGCGGTATAACAGCGACAATACCCCGAAAAAAGACTTTGTCCTCAACGACCCAACCTATAGCGGAAAGATCCTCGTTGGGGGGAAGAACTTCGGCTGCGGTTCCAGTCGCGAGCACGCCGCCTGGGCTATCAAAGACGCCGGCTTCGACGTGGTGGTGAGCAGTTTTTTCGCCGACATCTTTAAGAACAATGCATTGAATAACTTCCTCCTCCCCGTAACTGTCAGCGAAGACTTCCTCCGAAAGACCTTTGCCGCCATCCAAAAAGATCCGGCCACAAAGATCGATGTCGACCTGGAAACCCAACGGATCAGCCTGCCAACAGGCGAATCGGAGACATTTGAAATAAATAACTATAAAAAAACCTGCCTGCTCAACGGATACGACGATATCGACTTCCTGCTGAGCATTCGTGGCGAGATCGAACAATTCGAAAAACAAATACCCTAAACCCCCTGATATGAAAAAACACATTGTAGTCATCGAAGGCGACGGAATCGGGCCGGAAGTAACCCGGCAAGCAATCAAAGTACTGAACGCCGTGGCGCAAAAAGAGAATCATGAGTTCACCTATAAATATTGCCTGATGGGCGCCGACGCCATCGACAAGACCGGTACCCCCCTGCCCGACGAAACGATCGAGGCCGCCCTGAACAGCGACGCCATCCTTTTCGGCGCTATCGGCCATCCCAAATACGATAACGACCCGACCGCAAAGGTCCGGCCCGAACAGGGATTACTAAAGCTGAGGAAATCCCTGCAATTGTTCGCCAATATCCGCCCGGTCTCGACCTACCCCGCCCTGCAGCACCTGTCACCGCTGAAAGCAAAGATCCTCGAGAACGTGGATTTTATCATCTTCCGCGAGTTGACCGGCGGCATCTACTTTGGAAAAAAAGAGACCAACGCCGAAGGCACCCAGGCCTCCGACGAATGCATCTATTCCCGTGAAGAGATCGAACGCATCGCCCACCTGGCCTTCCGCCAGGCCCAGCAGCGCCGGAAAAAACTTACCCTGGTCGACAAAGCCAATGTCCTCGAAACCTCGCGCCTTTGGCGTAAGGTCATCCAGGATATCGCCGGCGGCTACCCCGACGTAAAAGTCGACTTCCTGTTCGTGGACAACGCAGCCATGCAGATCATCCTCAACCCGAAACAATTCGACGTGATCCTGACGGAAAATATGTTCGGCGACATCCTGAGCGACGAAGCCAGCGTGATCAGCGGATCACTCGGTTTGCTTCCCTCTGCATCCATCGGGAAAGGCGCGGCCCTGTTCGAGCCCATCCACGGCTCCTATCCGCAGGCCACCGGTAAAGATATTGCAAACCCCCTCGGCAGCATCCTGTCCGCAGCCATGCTGCTCGATCACTTCGGGCTGCATGCCGATGCCGACCGGATTCGCGAAGCTGCTAACTGGACCCTGCAGAATGGCTTCGTCACAAAAGATATCGACCCCATTAATTTCTATTTCACCAGCACCATCGGCGAATTGATCGCCGACTATGTTGGCGGCAAGATCCCGGGCGATATCCATAAGGATAATATCGAATTGAGAAAGTCGACCATTATTTAAGTCGATCAAATAAGTCGATCAGGGCGGACCACGGGTCCGCCGGCCGAAGGCCCATCATTAATGGTTTCGTTGAGGGGCTACTTTTAGACTAAGACCCGAAAACGAAACACAAATAGATTAAAAAGTTCTTTGTTTTTTCATAAGGCGGACGTATATTCGTAACATGAAGGCACTCTCTTTAATAATTATTGTAGTGGTAATTATTATTCCTGCGATCCAGGGAGGAGGGTGGTAATGTAATAAATACGAATACAAAAATACCAGCGACCCGCCTCCCAAAGGCGGGTCGCTTTTTTTTAAACATATGGCACATTATTACGACGAAAACACAATCCTCTGGCTGGACGGTCAGTTCCTCAAAGCTTCAGAGACAAAGACCGACCTCTACGGCCAGTCGCTCCATTACGGCTATTCCGTATTCGAAGGCATCCGCTCCTATCGCACAGCGACCGGTACCACAAAGATCTTCAAACCCGTGGAGCACTACGACAGACTGCAGCGCTCCGCGGCGGCCCTCAACATGCCTTACCGCTATACGACAGCCGAAATGATCAAAGCCACCTATGAAGTACTCGAACGGAACAACCTCCAGGATGCTTATATCCGACCCGTTGTATACGGCCCCGCAAATATGAGCTTCAACCCGAACACCGAATCCTTTACCGTCATCGAGACCTGGGAAATGGCGCCCTTTCTCGGCGAAAAACTGCTAAAAGTAATGACCTCCTCCTTCCAGCGCCCCAACCCGAAAGCATTCAAAATAGAAGCAAAAGCCGCAGGCCATTATGTCAACTCTATCATGGCCAGCCATGAAGCAAAAGGAAAAGGCTTCGATGAAGCGCTGCTCACCGATATGAACGGCTATATCGCCGAAGGGCCCGGCGCCAATATGTTTTTTGAACTGGAAGGCAAACTCTATACCCCCGCCGCCGGTAATATCCTGCCCGGTATCACCCGCGCCTCCGTTCTTGAGATCTCCGCGGAATTGGATATCCCCGTCGAACAGGGCCAATATACCCTGGAGCAGCTGAAGGCCGCCGACGCCGCCTTCTTCTGTGGCACCGCCGCCGAAGTGATCGGCTGGGCCTCGATCGACGACTATACCTTCCCGATGCCTTGGAAAGAAACGCAAAGCAGAAAGATCCAACTGGCCTATAAAGACAGAGTAACCGAACGTCAACCGCAATTGGAAACGATATAAAAAAAGCATGGAACTCAACAAATACAGCAAGACGCTCACCCAGGACACAACACAACCCGCCGCACAGGCGATGTTGTATGGCATCGGACTCACTGACGAAGACCTCGCAAAAGCACAGGTAGGCATCGTATCGATGGGATACGACGGCAACACCTGCAATATGCACCTGAACGACCTCGCCCAACTCGTAAAGAAGGGCGTGTGGGAAACCGACCTCATCGGCCTGATCTTTAACACCATCGGCGTCAGCGACGGAATGGCCAACGGTACCGACGGGATGCGCTTTTCCCTGATCAGCCGCGACATTATCGCCGATTCTATCGAAGCCGTCTGCGGCGCCCAATATTACGACGCCCTTATCGCCCTCCCGGGCTGCGATAAAAATATGCCGGGCTCCATTATAGCCATGGGCCGCCTGAATCGCCCCGCGATCATGGTCTACGGCGGCACGATCGCCCCCGGTCATTATAAAGGCCAGGACCTCAATATAGTCTCGGCCTTCGAAGCGCTTGGACAAAAGATCGCCGGCAAGCTGAGCGATGCCGACTTCAAGGGCATCGTCATGAACTCCTGCCCCGGCGCGGGCGCATGCGGCGGGATGTATACCGCCAATACGATGGCAGCCGCCATCGAAGCCCTTGGGATGAGCCTGCCTTATTCCTCTTCCAATCCTGCGCTCAGTGAAGAAAAAAAGCTCGAGTGCCTCGCCGCCGGCGCCGCCATCCGCCTGCTGATGGAAAAGGATATTAAGCCCAGCGACATAATGACCCGGGATGCCTTCGAAAACGCTATTACCGTGATCATGGTCCTCGGCGGCAGTACCAACGCTGTCCTCCACCTGATCGCCATGGCGCGCAGCGTAGGCGTCCCCCTGGACCAGGACGACTTCCAGAAGATCAGCGACCACATTCCCGTACTGGCCGATCTTAAGCCCAGCGGCAAATACCTGATGCAGGACCTGCACGAACACGGCGGCATCCCCGCCGTCATGAAATACCTGCTGGACAAAGGCCTTCTCCACGGCCACTGCCTGACCGTCACCGGCAAGACCATCGCGGAAAACCTGGCCGCAATCCCCTCCCTCGACTTTTCCAAACAGGATATTATCCTGCCACTCGAAAAACCGATTAAAGCCACCGGCCACCTTCAGATCCTCTACGGTAACCTCGCCGAAGGCGGGAGCGTAGCCAAGATCAGCGGAAAAGAAGGCGAACGATTCGAAGGACCCGCCCGCGTCTTCGACGGCGAACACGAACTCATCGCCGGCATCAACTCTGGTAAGATCCGCCCCGGCGACGTGGTGGTCATCCGCTACGTGGGCCCCAAAGGAGCTCCCGGAATGCCCGAAATGCTGAAACCTACCTCCGCCCTCATCGGCGCCGGCCTGGGTAAAAGCGTGGCCCTGATCACCGACGGCCGCTTTAGCGGCGGCACCCACGGCTTCGTCGTCGGCCATATCACCCCCGAAGCCCACGAAGGCGGCGGCATCGCCCTCATCAAGGACGACGACCCGATCGAGATCGACGTAAAAAAGAACTCGATCACCTTAAAGATCAGCGATACCGACCTGGCAAAAAGAAAAGCAGCCTGGAAACAGCCTGCCCTCAAAGCCACCAACGGCATCCTGTTCAAATATGCCCGGCAGGTGAAGACCGCCGCCGAAGGCTGCGTAACCGACGAACTTTAGAATGCAAACACACAACTTATTTATATGAGCCATCTCACAACTACTCCGTCAAAACCAAAAGCCGCCAAAGCCGCGGCGAAGCCGAAACCCGCTCCCCGCGAGCTGAGTGGCTCCGCAGCTGTTCTGGAAGCCTTCCTCGAAGAAGGGGTCGAAACGATCTTCGGTTATCCCGGGGGCGCCATCATGCCGATCTACGACGCACTCTATGACTACCGCGACCGGCTGAACCATATCCTCGTCCGCCACGAACAAGGCGCCATCCACGCAGCACAAGGCTATGCCCGGACCTCGGGCCGGACCGGCACCGTCTTCGCTACCAGCGGCCCCGGCGCTACCAACCTCGTCACCGGCCTCGCCGACGCCATGATCGACAGCACACCCGTCGTCTGCATCACGGGCCAGGTCTTCGCCCACCTGCTGGGCACCGATGCCTTCCAGGAAACCGACGTGATCAATATTACTACCCCGGTAACAAAATGGAACTACCAGGTCACCGACGCCACCGAGATCCCTTCGGTCCTGGCGAAAGCATTCTATATCGCCGGCAGCGGCCGCCCCGGTCCCGTGCTCATCGACATCACGAAAAACGCCCAGCTGCAAAAATTCAACTACGAAGGCTATACCCGCTGCCAACATATCCGAAGCTACCGCCCGAAACCTATCGTCCGGAAGGAATATATCGATAAGGCTGCGGAACTGATCAATGAAGCAGAACGCCCCTTTATCATTTTTGGCCAGGGTATCATCCTCGGGAAAGCGGAAAATGAATTCCGGGCATTCGTGGAAAAAAGCGGCATCCCCGCAGCCTGGACCATCCTCGGTCTCAGCGCCCTGCCGACCAGCCACCCGCTCAACGTGGGAATGCTGGGCATGCACGGGAACTACGGCCCCAACGTCCTTACCAACGATTGCGACGTGCTCATCGCCGTGGGTATGCGCTTTGACGACCGCGTCACCGGCCGCCTGGACAAATATGCCAAACAAGCCAAGGTCATCCACCTGGATATCGACCCGGCCGAGATCGATAAGAACGTGAAAGCAACCGTCCCGGTCTGGGGTGATTGCAAGGAAACCCTTCCCCTCCTTACAGCTAAGATCCAAAAAAAGACCCACCCCCAATGGCTGAAACGCTTTGCAGACCTCTATCAACAGGAATTTGACGCCGTCATCAAAGATGAGCTCAACCCCGCCTCCGGCGAATTGACCATGGGCGAAGTCATGAATGAACTCAATGCCCTGACCGGCGGCAACGCCGTCATCGTAACCGATGTCGGTCAACACCAGATGGTAGCCTGCCGCTATGCTATCTTCAACCAGTCGAATAGCAATATCACCTCGGGTGGCCTCGGAACAATGGGTTTTGGCCTCCCCGCCGCCATCGGGGCTAAATTCGGTGCGCCTGATCGCACTGTCGTTGCCATCATCGGCGATGGCGGCTTCCAGATGACCCTTCAGGAACTCGGCACCATCATGCAATTCGACGTCGACGTTAAGATCCTTATCCTCAATAACCGTTTCCTTGGCATGGTCCGCCAATGGCAACAACTCTTCCACGATAAACGCTACTCCTTCGTGGACATCACCAGCCCCGACTTCGTCAAGCTGGCTAATGCCTATTATATCCAGAGTAGCAGCATCACCGACCGGGCCGAATTGAAACAAGCCCTGAAGACCATGCTGGACCACAAGGGCTCCTACCTGCTGGAAGTCTTTACCGGAAAAGAAAACAACGTATTCCCGATGGTGCCGCAAGGTTGCAGCGTCAGCGAGATCCGCTTAAAATAAAAATTGTCATCATGACTACCAATAAAGAAGAATATACCATCACCGTCTACACCGAGAACCAGATCGGCCTGATCAACCGCATCGCGATCCTGTTCTCCCGGCGGAAGATCAATATCGAAAGCCTTAACACCTCCCCGACTGAGGTGGAAGGCATCCATCGTTTCACCATCGTGATCAATGAAACCGAAGAGGTCGTTCGCAAACTCTGCCGCCAGTTGGAAAAACAGGTCGATATCCTCAAAGCCTATTTCAACACCAACGAAGAGATCATCTGGCAGGAAATGGCCCTCTACAAAGTGTCAACCGACGAGATCGCCGAAAAGGTGAAGGTCGAACGCCTCCTCCGCGAATACGGCGCGCGCGCCGTCGTGATCCGGAAAGACTACACCGTCTTCGAAACCACCGGCCAGCGCGAAGAGACCGACCGCCTGATCGCCGTGCTGGAACCCCTCGGGCTCATCGAATTCGTTCGCAGCGCCCGCATCGCGATCATCAAGGACTCGAGCGGCTTCCACGAAAAACTAAAAGAATTCGAACTCGCCGCGCCCGGCGAAGAACTCGTCGAGAACGAATATCTCGACAAACAAGATCAAGTATTCTCAATGTAAAAAATAAACCATGGCAAAATTAAATTTCGGCGGCGTAGAAGAAAATGTAGTAACCCGCGAGGAGTTCCCACTAGCTAAAGCACAACAAGTACTGGCAAAAGAAACTATCGCCGTCATCGGCTACGGCGTCCAGGGCCCCGGCCAGGCACTCAACCAAAAAGACAACGGTATCAACGTTATAGTAGGTCAACGGAAAAACTCCAAAACCTGGGATAAAGCAGTCCGCGACGGCTTCGTCCCCGGTGTAACCCTCTTCGAGATCGAAGAAGCCCTCGAAAAAGGCACCATCATCTGCTACCTCCTTAGCGATGCCGCCCAGATCCAACTGTGGCCCACCGTGAAGAAACACCTCACGCCGGGCAAAGCCCTCTACTTCTCCCACGGCTTCGGCATCACCTTTAATGAACAGACCGGCATCATCCCGCCAAAGGATGTGGACGTTTTCCTCGTCGCTCCCAAAGGCTCCGGTACCTCGTTGAGAAGGATGTTCCTCCAGGGCCGCGGCCTCAATAGTAGCTATGCCATCTTCCAGGACGCCACCGGGAAGGCAAAGGACCGCGTGATCGCCCTCGGCATCGCCGTCGGCAGCGGCTACCTCTTCGAAACCGATTTTAGAAAAGAAGTATTTAGCGACCTGACCGGCGAACGCGGAACGCTCATGGGCGCCATTCAGGGCATCTTCGCCGCGCAATATGAAGTGCTGAGAAAAAAAGGCCATACCCCCTCCGAAGCATTCAACGAAACGGTAGAGGAACTGACCCAATCCCTGATGCCTCTCGTCGCCGAGAATGGCATGGACTGGATGTATGCTAACTGCTCCACCACCGCCCAGAGAGGCGCCCTCGACTGGTGGAAGAAGTTCCGCGACGCCACCCTCCCCGTGTTTACCGAACTATACGAGAGCGTCGCCGCCGGCAAGGAATCCCAACGTTCCATCGATTCCAACAGCCAGCCCGACTACCGCGAAAAACTCGACGCCGAACTCAAAGAGCTCCGCGAAAGCGAAATCTGGCAAGCCGGCAAGACCGTCCGTAGCCTCCGGCCCGAAAACCAGCCGACCGGCACTTCCACCCAAAAATCAACGAAAAGTGAACCAGTCGCCCACTAATAATACCATGTCAGCTCCCGATCCCCCAGTCCCGGCCGAAGGCCGGGACCAAAATCATCAGATTCGGGACCGGGACCTCGACTTCCATGCCGCCGCGAAGCGGCTCCAAAAGATCGTCATCCGTACCCCGCTGGCCTTCAACCAGCGCCTGTCCCGAAAATTCGGTGCCCGCGTCTTCCTCAAACGCGAAGACCTGCAAGTCGTAAGAAGTTACAAACTGCGCGGCGCCTACAACATGATGAGCAGCCTGTCGCAAACCCAGCTCGAAAAAGGCGTCGTCTGCGCCAGCGCCGGCAACCACGCCCAGGGCTTCGCCTACTCCTGCCATAAACTGAACGTGAAAGGGGTCGTCTTCATGCCGATCATCACCCCCCGGCAAAAGATCAACCAAACCCGGATGTTCGGAGAAAGCAATATCGAGATCATCCTTACCGGCGATACCTTCGACGACTGTAACACCGCCGCCGTCCAATACACAAAAGAACACGGCATGACCTTTATCCCGCCCTTCGAAGACCTGCGCATTATCGAAGGCCAGGGCACCGTAGCCGTGGAGATCCTCGAAGACTTACCCGATATCGATTACCTGTTTGTCCCCGTCGGCGGCGGGGGCCTGGCCTCAGGCACCGGCACCTACTTCAAAACCTTCTCCCCAAAGACAAAGATCATCGGCCTCGAACCCGAAGGCGCACCCTCGATGCTGACCGCATTCCAAAACGGCCGCCCTGTCACCCTCGACAGCATCGACCGCTTCGTCGACGGCGCCGCCGTGAAACGCGTAGGCGACCTGACCTATAGCATCTGCCGCGAAGTCCTCGACGATATGCACCTCGTGCCGGAAGGAAAAGTATGCACGACCATCCTGAAACTCTATAACGAAGACGCCATCGTCGTCGAACCCGCCGGCGCCCTGAGCATCGCGGCTCTCGACGATTACGCAACAGAAATAAAAGGAAAAACCGTCGTCTGCGTCGTCAGCGGCAGCAACAACGATATCGACCGGATGCAGGAGATCAAAGAACGCTCGCTGCAGTACGAAGGATTAAAACATTATTTTCTCATCACCTTTACCCAACGCCCCGGCGCCCTGAGAGAATTCCTTAATCACGTCCTCGGACCCAACGACGACATCACCCGCTTTGAATACATGCAGAAACACAACAAGGAGACCGGCCCCGCCCTCGTCGGCATCGAGCTGTCCTCCAAAGAAGATTATCAGCAATTACTGAATAAACTGGCCCTACATAATATCACCTATACCGAATTGAACAAAAATGACACATTATTCGGATATTTAGTGTAATTTTATAGGGAACCGCGACCAATGCCATAGGAAAATCTAAGAAAAAGGGTATTTTTTTGAATAACGTCTAATATTGCTGTTAAAGATGGTAAAAAACGGTCTCTACTCCCCTGAGTTTGAACGGGATTCGTGCGGTATCGGATTCGTTGCCAATATTAAAAGCAACAAGTCGCACCAGATCGTCTCGGATGCCCTGACAATCCTGGAGAACATGGAACATCGCGGCGCCTGTGGCTGTGAAAACAATACCGGCGACGGCGCCGGCATCATGCTGCAGATCCCGCACGAATTCTTCTTCGACGAATGCATCCGGCTGGGCATCCACCTTCCCGCCTATGGCAAATACGGCGTCGGGATGCTCTTCTTTCCCCGCGATATCCGCCTTAAGGAAGAATGCCGCGATATCTTCACGCGCTCCGCAGAAAAGTTGGGCCTGGAGATCCTCGGCTACCGCAAAGTGCCCGTGAACCCCGAAGGCATCGGCCCAACCGCACTGTCCGTAGAACCGGAAATGGAACAGGTCTTCATCGCCTGCCCCGACCATCTCAAAAAACCGGATGACTTCGAACGTAAGCTCTTCCTCCTTCGCAACTACGCGGGCAACACCATCAACAACTCGATCAAAAAGGACGCCATCGGCTTCTACGTGGCCTCCCTCTCCTATAAAACCATCGTCTATAAAGGACAGCTCACCAGCGGCCAGGTAAGGAACTATTTCCCGGACCTCAGCAACAAACGCGTCGTCTCCGCTTTCGGGCTCATCCACTCCCGCTTCGCGACCAACACCTTCCCTTCCTGGAAACTGGCCCAGCCCTTTCGGTATATTGCTCATAACGGTGAGATCAATACGCTGCAAGGGAACCTGAACTGGCTGCGGACAAGCGAAAAAGGCTTTACCACTCCCTACTTCACGAAGGAAGAAATGGACATGCTGCTCCCCATCATCGCCGAAGGAGCCTCCGACAGCGCCTGCCTCGACAACGTGATCGAACTGCTGACCCTCTGCGGCCGCTCACTGCCGCACGTGATGATGATGCTGATCCCCGAAGCCTGGGATGGGAACGACCAAATGGATCCCGTTAAAAAAGCATTCTACGAATTCCATGCCTCGATCATGGAACCCTGGGACGGCCCGGCCTCGATCTCATTCACCGACGGGAAGATCATCGGCGCCACCCTGGACCGTAACGGTCTGCGCCCTTCCCGTTATTGCGTGACCACCGACGACCGCGTGATCATGGCTTCCGAAACCGGCGTCCTGCCGGTCGATCCGCGCCTCATCAAGGAAAAAGGCCGGCTTCAGCCTGGCAAGATGTTCATCGTGGACCTGGAACAGGAACGCATCATCAGCGATGACGAACTGAAAGCGGGAATTTGCTCCCAACAACCTTATGCGGAATGGTTGAACAAATACAAGATCCGGCTGGAAGAACTGCCCGAACCCCGGGTGGCCTTTACCCACCTCGAACACGACCAGATCTTCAAATACCAAAAAGCCTTCGGCTACTCGACCGAAGACCTGGATTGCCTGATCGCACCGATGTGCCTCGACGGTAAAGAACCCGTCGGCTCGATGGGCACCGACGTGCCGCTGGCCGTCCTTAGCGACCAGCCCCAACACCTGAGCAGCTACTTCAAACAACTGTTCGCCCAGGTGACGAACCCGCCGATCGATCCGATCCGCGAACGACTCGTGATGTCACTGGCAAGCTTCGTAGGCGGCAACGCGAACCTGCTGGAAGAAGACCCGCTGGCCTGCCACTCCGTCGCCCTGAAACATCCCGTTCTTAGCAATCACGAACTGGAAAAGATCCGGAGCATCGATACCGGCGTCTTCCAGGCAAAAACACTCCAGACTTATTTCCGCGCGGATGGGAAACCCGGCTCCATGCAGGCAGGTCTGGACCGGCTCTGCCGCTATGCCGTGGACGCCGTGGAAGACGGCTTCGAAGTGCTGATCCTAACGGACAGGGCTATCGACTCGGACCACGCCCCGATCCCGTCATTGCTGGCCTGCTCGGCCGTCCATCACCACCTGATCCGGAAAGGATACCGCGGCCAGGTAGGTATCATCGTGGAAGCTGGCGACGTCTGGGAAGTCCACCACTTCGCCTGCCTGATCGGCTTCGGCGCCACCGCGATCAACCCCTACCTGGCACTCTCGACGATCCGCGACCTGAAACTGACCGACCACCTGAAGACCGACCTCGACGTCGAAGAACTGAAAAAGAACTATATCAAAGCCATCTGTGAAGGCCTCCTGAAAGTCTTCTCGAAAATGGGCATCTCTACCCTGCAATCCTACCAGGGCGCCCAGATCTTCGAGATCATCGGACTCAACCGCACGGTCGTAGACAAATACTTCACCGGCGCGACCTCCCGCATCGAAGGCATGGGCCTCGACGAGATCGCAAAAGAAGTGCTGACAAAACACTTTTTCGCCTTCAGCCGAAAGGACATTCCCATCGATCGCCTTCCCGTAGGCGGGATCTATCAGTGGAAGAGAAAAGGCGAATTCCACCTCTTTAACCCGGGTACCGTTCACCTGCTGCAACACTCCACCCGGATGAACGACTACGAGACATTCAAAAAATACTCGAAGCTGATCAACGACCAAAGCGAAAAGGCAGCAACGCTCAGAAGCCTCATAACATTCAAACGCAACCGCCCGAGCATCCCCCTCGACGATGTCGAACCGGCCGAAAATATCTACAAACGCTTCGCCACCGGAGCGATGTCCTTCGGCTCGATCTCCCACGAAGCCCACTCTACCCTGGCCATCGCGATGAACCGCCTCGGCGGAAAGTCCAACACCGGCGAAGGCGGCGAAGACGAGCTGCGCTATGAACCCCTGCCGAACGGCGATTCCATGCGCTCGGCAATCAAACAGGTGGCCTCTGCCCGTTTCGGCGTGACGAGCTACTACCTGACCATGGCCGACGAGCTGCAGATCAAGATGGCCCAGGGCGCAAAACCAGGCGAAGGCGGCCAGCTTCCGGGACATAAGGTCGACGAATGGATCGGAAAAGTCAGACACTCGACACCCGGCGTCGGACTGATCTCGCCGCCACCACATCACGATATCTATTCGATCGAAGACCTTGCACAACTGATCTTCGACCTGAAGAACGCGAACCGGAACGCCCGGATCAGCGTGAAGCTGGTCTCGAAAGCCGGCGTTGGCACGATCGCGGCCGGCGTCGCAAAAGCAAAATCCGACGTGATCCTGATCTCGGGCCACGACGGCGGCACCGGCGCCTCCCCGCTGAGCTCGATCCGCCACGCGGGCCTGCCCTGGGAGCTGGGCCTCGCAGAATCACACCAGACACTGGTGCGTAACAAACTTCGTAGCCGCGTAGTCCTGCAAGCAGACGGCCAGATGAAAACCGGCCGCGATATCGCGATCGCGACCCTGCTGGGCGCCGAAGAATGGGGCCTCGCTACCACAGCCCTCGTGGTAGAAGGCTGCATCCTGATGCGGAAATGCCACCTCAATACTTGCCCCGTCGGCGTCGCGACCCAGGACCCGGAGCTGCGCAAACGCTTCGCCGGCAACGCAGACCATGTTGTCAACTTTTTCAAGTTCATCACCCAGGAACTAAGAGAGATCATGGCCGAACTCGGTTTTCGCACCATCGATGAAATGGTCGGCCAGGTGGACAGCCTCGGGATTCGCGAGAATATCAACCACTGGAAATACGGGAAGCTGGACCTCTCACCGATCCTCTATAAAGAACCGGCATCGATGTACACCGGCCTCTATCACCAGGAAGAACAGGACCACGGCCTCGCCGATGTCCTCGACTGGAGACTGCTGGAAGCCGCTCAACCCGCCCTCGACCACCGGCAAAAAGTCTTCGCGGCATTCTCGATCCGGAACACCGACCGCACGGCAGGAACGATCCTCTCAAACGAGATCTCGAAGAAATACAAAGGCCACGGCCTCCCCGAAGATACCGTGCACTTCAAGCTGACCGGCACGGCCGGCCAAAGCTTCGGGGCCTTCAATACCCGCGGTGTAACCCTGGAGCTGGAAGGCGACGCGAACGACTACTTCGGGAAAGGCCTCTCCGGCGCCAGGCTGATCGTCTACCCCTCCCAGAACGCGGGATTTGTTCCGGAAGAGAACATCATCATCGGTAACGTGGCCTTCTATGGCGCGACCTCCGGTGAAGCCTTTATCCGCGGAAAAGCCGGCGAAAGGTTTGGCGTGCGTAACTCGGGCGCGCAGGCCGTCGTGGAAGGTGTAGGCGACCACGGCTGTGAATATATGACCGGCGGCCGGGTCGTGATCCTTGGTGACACCGGCCGGAACTTCGCCGCGGGGATGAGCGGGGGCATCGCCTACGTCTATGACGTTCGCGGAAAGTTCCCGATCCTCTGCAATAAGGAAATGGTGGAACTTGACCCCGTGGAAGCAGATGACATCGCCGAGCTGAAAAACATGATCGAACGACACTACGCCTATACCGGGAGCACCGTGGCCAAATTCGTGCTGGATGACTTCGACAACCAGTTGCAGCATTTCGTGAAGGTATTCCCTACCGACTACAAAAAAGTCCTCCGCGCCACCACACCCGCGTCAGCTGTCAAACCGAATGTGAACCGCTAAAATCGACAAGAAAAAAATGGGCAAACCAACCGGATTTCTCGAATATACCCGCCACCTCCCCTCCAAACGTCCCGTGCAGGAGCGTAGGAACGACTATAACGAATTCGTACACTCGTACTCGCCGCAGGAGCTGAACCAGCAATCTGCCCGCTGTATGAACTGCGGCATCCCCTTCTGCCACCACGGCTGCCCGCTCGGGAACGTCATCCCCGAATTCAACGACGCCGTCTATCGCCAGCAATGGAAAGAAGCCTATGACATCCTGCAGTCAACAAACAATTTCCCGGAATTCACCGGCCGCATCTGCCCCGCCCCCTGCGAAAGCAGTTGCGTTTTGGGCATCAACCAGCCGGCCGTTGCTATTGAAGAAATTGAAAAACATATCATCGAGATCGCATTCGAGAACGGTTTCGTCAAACCCAACCATCCTCCGCTAAGAACAGGTAAGAAAGTAGCCATCGTTGGCTCGGGGCCCGCGGGCCTCGCAGCAGCCGACCAACTCAACGCCGCGGGCCACACCGTTATCGTATTCGAACGTGATGACGAGCCGGGCGGCCTCCTGCGCTACGGGATCCCAGACTTCAAATTGGAAAAATGGATCGTCGCCCGCCGGATCAAACTCATGCAAGAAGCAGGCATCACCTTCCGCTGTAACGCGGAGGTCGGCGCAAATATCAGCATCAATGACCTGCTGAGAGAATTCCACGCCATCGTGCTGGCGGGCGGCTCAACCATCCCCCGCGACCTGCCGATCCCCGGCCGGAGCCTGAAAGGGGTACACTTCGCCATGGAATTCCTGAAGCAACAAAACAAACGCGTGAGCCACCTCCCCGTCGATGGCGAGCCCATCTACGCCACCAACAAAAACGTCGTCGTTATCGGCGGCGGTGATACCGGGAGCGACTGCGTCGGGACCTCGAACCGCCATAAGGCGCTTTCCGTTACCCAATTCGAGCTGATGCCCAAACCGCCACATGCCCGCACCGAATACATGCCCTGGCCTACCTACCCGATGGTCCTCAAGACCTCCTCATCCCACGAAGAAGGCGCCGACCGCCACTGGGCCATCGCAACAAAAGAATTTATCGGCGACGACGACGGCAACCTGAAAGCCCTCGTCACCGTAAAACTTGAATGGTCCTTCACCGAAGACGGCAGGGCCGCCCGCTTTACCGAAGTCCCCGGCAGCGAACGGGAACTTCCCTGCGAACTGGCCCTCCTCGCCATGGGCTTCGTCCACCCCCAGCACCACGGCCTGGTGAAAGAGCTGGACGTGGAACTCGACGACCGCGGCAACGTCAGGGCTTCCGACAAGAACTACCAGACCAATATCGCTAAAGTCTTCACGGCCGGCGATATGCGCCGCGGCCAGTCCCTCGTCGTCTGGGCAATAAGCGAAGGCCGCGAATGCGCCCGTAAGGTCGACGAATACCTGATCGGTACCTCATCCTCCCTACTGGAACGTCGCGACCAATCGCTGATCGAACTTTGATCGATCACGCCACCCCCCTAAAACCTAACCAACAGCGCCAGCACGATCCTGGATTCCGAGTTGACCATGTCCGGCATCCACGGCGTCCCATTAGGTCCACTGGTGGCCCAGCTGCTTAGCGGCGGCGCTACCGAAGCCCCGCTCGAGGTGTAGGTATAGTTACCTATATTGGCAAACCCATTGGGAGAAGTGACGCCGCCATGACCTGCGAAATATCCGGTCAGCGCATTGGCTCCGACAGCTGGATCGATAGAATTCACCTTGCGGTGAACATATTCGAGCTTAAACGTAAGGTTCTGGCTAGGCATATAATCGACCGAGGTCGAATAGTCCCAGGCGTCGAAGGTTGAGCCTGGGCCGGTTTGCTGCTGGAATAACGTATCGGCATAGCCGGTGGGCGCCAACACCAGGTACTGCCCGGGATTGTGCATATAGCCGCCCCCGACCGTCCACGCGAATTTCTGCTTTTCCCCAAACCACAACCGGTTATATACCATACCGCTGATGAAATTCTGCGCTGGCAGGTAACCCGGCTTACCCCTGGTCCCTTTACCGAATGCCGTAACCCCATCCCCATGCTCATACCCGAAATCACCCGTGAACGAAAAAGCAGCCTTCGTGACCAGACCATGCTTGCGGTTCAAATACCGGTACTCGTAACTGTTGTCGCTGTGGATCCGGTATCGGCCCGGCGCCCCTTCATCATCCTTGCCATAATAGAAGTTGAATACATAATCCACCCGCTCCTTCGGCCGGTAATAGATCGAGTAGCCTACACCCGGCGCACTATTGAACATCCCATAAGACTGCCAGCCATTGATCAGCCACAATTCCACCTTCAGCTTGTCGGTCGGGAACATCTGCAACCGAAGCCCGTTGAAGAACCATGGCGTATTGTCCGAAGTATAAGACGGCTGGTAACCCCAGTTCTCGAAATTGTTGTAGGAGAACAGGCCGATATAGGACATGAAAATACCTGCATCCAGGTTGATCCCGTGCCAAACATCCCAATGATAACCCCCATAGGCCTCGCTGATATAACGATAGATCGTTTGCAGGTCATATTGCCCCTTATAGGAGCTGCCATCATTTCGGGGAACCACGGTAGATCTCGTCCCGAACTGCATCATGATCCTTCCCCGGACATTGTTCACATGGAAGTCCCCGCCAAAACCCAGGAAGGAAAGCTGGAGCTCGTTATTCCGGGATAAGGCCGTAGAGCCGACCACCGTATTGTCAATTGGGTTGTGGTTGGAACGAGTATAGTTAAGGTCTAAGGTTATGTCACTCGTGAAATACTTGCCGTCCAGCAGGGGCGGAGTGGTCTTCCTGGTGGTGCCGTTCAGCCAGGAGAAATCCCCGAAGGCGAACGGCTCGCTTGCCGGCTCCTTCGCGGCGAAGGATCCTTTGGACGGGGCGGCCCTTATCACTGTCGAATCCTGGCTATTACCCTGGCCCTGGCCATAACCGCTGAAAACTAACATAGATACGCTGAAACCAAAAATGATTCTCTTAAGCATAGTCTGATTTTATTTGGTAAATCGATGACAGGCAGGCAACCGCCAGACGGCTGCCTTTCATTTACCAAATATGTACCAGAGAACAAGGAATCCGATGCCATGCCGGCCAATCGCAGCGCTATCAATGACTTAAATCATATTCCATGATGATCGACCTTCAAAAAATGAATTGTAAACAACCCCAATTTGAAAAAAATGATGCCAAATTGATAAAATATGCATGTGATATGCATGAAAAACGCATATTTAAGTAAAGTATAATATTAAGAAGCCGCCTTAGAACCTTACAAGCAGCGCCAGCACGATCCTCGATTCCGACATAACCAGATCAGGCATCCACGGCCCACCATTAGGACCACTGGTGCTCCAGCTGCTTAGTGGCGGCGCTACCGAAGCCCCGTTAGATGTATAGGTATAGTTACCGATATTGGCAAATCCATTAGGAGAAGTAACGCCGCCATGCCCCGCGAAATAGCCGGTTAGCGCAGTGGCTCCGACGGCCGGATCGATAGAATTTACCTTACGATGGACAAATTCGAGCTTAAACGTAAGATTCTGGCTGGGCATATAATCGACCGAGGTCGAAGCGTCCCAGGCATCGAAAGTCGAACCCGGCCCGGTCTGCTGCTGGAACAGAGTATCCCCATACCCGGTCGGCGCAAGAACCAGGTACTGCCCCGGATTATGTATATAGCCGCCACCGATCGTCCACGCGAATTTCTGCTTTTCACCAAACCATAACCTGTTATACAGCATTCCGCTGATGAAATTCTGCGCGGGCAGATAACCCGGCATACCCCTAGTCCCTTTACCAAATGCTGTCACCCCATCCCCATTTTCAAATCCAAAATCACCCGTGAACGAAAAAGCACCCTTCGTTACCAGACCATTCTTGCGATTCAAATACCGGTACTCATAGCTGTTGTCGCTGTGAATCCGATATCGGCCCGGCGCCCCTTCATCATCCTTACCATAATAGAAGTTGAAAACATAATCCACCCGCTCCTTCGGCCGGTAGTAGATCGAGTAACCCAACCCCGGTGAATTATTGAACATCCCATAAGACTGCCACCCATTGATCAGCCACAATTCAACCTTTAGCTTGTCTGAAGGGAATGTCTGCAACCGAAGACCGTTGAAAAACCAGGGTGTATTGTCGGAAGTATAGGAAGGCTGATAGCCCCAATTCTCAGTATTGTTATAAGAAAACAGCCCGATATAAGACAAGAAGATCCCCGCATCGAGGTTGATCCCATGCCAGGTGTCCCAATGATACCCGGCATAGGCTTCGCTGATATACCGATAAATCGTCTGCAGGTCATACTGTCCCTTATACGAGCTCCCGTCATTACGCGGAACCACCGTCGACCTGGTCCCAAATTGCATCATGATCCTTCCCCGGACATTGTCCACATGGATGTCGCCGCCAAAAGCCAGGAAAGAAAGTTGGAGTTCGTTATCCCGGGCCAACGCCGTGGAGCCGACCACCGTGTTATCGATAGGGCTGTTGTACGAGTGCGTATAGTTCAAGTCAAGCGTGATATCGCTGGTAAAATATTTACTGTCCATGAGCGGCGGACTGGTCTTCCGGCTCGTACCGTTCAGCCACGAGAAATCCCCAAAGGCAAAAGGCGCGCTGGCCGGCTCCTTCGCCGCGAACGAACCCTTGGATGGAGCGGGCCTTGTCACCGTCGAATCCTGGCCATAACCACTAAAAACTACCATAGCCGCACCGCAACAAAAAATGATTCTCTTAAGCATAGACTGGTTTTTATTGAGTGAAAAAGGCCATCCGGGTAAAACCCGGATGGCGCCATGCCTTTCAAAAGATTAAAAACGCACGATCAAGTCAGCCGCCGCCGTCCACTGATCCTTCTTCGTGCCGTTATCATATGGTGTCATTCCCGCAGCATAGGCACGCTCATACCTGACCTCAGGCCGCACCGTAAAATATTCGCCGAAGAAATGCACAAACCCGATGGTATGGCTGGTGTACAAGGTGGCAAAGCCGGTCCTGTTCGCCTGGGGGTCGTTTAGCATATCATTCCGAATAGAAAAATAATTCGCCTTATTCAACAGGATCTGAAAGTAATTGACAAGCCCCTGTGTGGTTGCCGCTCCCGGTATCAAGTTGCCCGGTCCAACCCCTTCATCAAACCCCTTCGCAGGCCCGTTGATCACCGTGCCACCCGTCAGCGCATGATACTGCCACATATAATATGCTTCCGTCATCATATGAAACGTCTCATTGAACTTGTGACCCCAGGTCATGACCACCATCTGCAGATCATCATGCCCGTTCTTATAATCTCCATTCCCCAGTGAATTGATGCCTCCATACAGCGAGTTGTTATTATTCTTGGACACCCACCGCGCCATCAGCAATCCATTCAACTGAGCAGAGTTGCTCCAGGGCGCCATATCGTTACCCGCATGTGCGCCGACCTCCAGTTGCCAGTAACTTCCCAGCTTGAAGGTCGCCTGTACGCCGGTAAAGGTATAAGGATCCACCGTGAACATCAGCGAGTGTGAAAACAAATAATTGTTCGGAGCCCATTGCGCCTCGATATCGGCCGGCGAAATATACCGGCCCACCTTTAAGATCATCCCGTCTGCTATCTTCGGAAAATACAACAGGGCATAGGCCTCTGCCGGATCGAACCCATAAAGGTTGTTGTGAACCAATAGCTGATCGCTGAAGTAACCCTTCCCCGCCGTATAACGGTAATCCGTGCCAAAGATCGTCGTGCTGAGGAAACCCCAATCGAAATGATCGGTCTGGGCCGTGTTCGGCTGCCTGGTGATCTGAAGCGCCACCTGGTCCAACTGCACCGAATTAGGCACCAGATCATAGGACTCCGGCGCATTGGAATTCTTCGATGAACTTAAATTGCCGCCTATAGATGCCCAGCCATAGATTTTTACCTTGCTCTTCGTTAACCCTAACGCCTTTTGCAACGGATAATTCTCCGGCGTGGCATCCACGCCAACCAACGGCGCCCCGTCCCAATCCGCGGTCGGAAAAGGAGGTTGCGGAAGAGGTGAAGGAAGCGATCTTAATACGGTATCTCTTTTTACCTTCCTAACAGTTGTATCGGTGACAGCACTTTGACCGAAAACCATACAGCCAAAGAGCAACATTCCCGAGCTAATCATCATTCTCTTGATCATATACTTTATTTGTAATTTCATTTTACCCGCCTTCTCCGGCTCCCACAACATCGCCGTGCAAAGACACCGCTGCCTTCCCTGCGATTGCAGAATACCATAATTGACACAACTCCGGCACTTATCCCAGAATTGCTCATCCCGCGTGATCTCCGCATACATGACCGGCCTAAAACCAAATTCATGGTTCAACTTCATCACGGCAGCGCCCGTTGTAATACTGAAGATCTTCGCCGCCGGATATAGGCTCCGGCTCAACCGCACGATCTCCGCCTTGATCCCCCTCGCCACTCCCTTCCCCCGATAAGCCGGATTGACGATCAACCCGCTGTTCGAAACAAACTCCCCATTCCCCCAGGCCTCGATATACGAAAACCCCGCCCACTCCCCATCTTCACCTATTATCGCAATCACCGCCTTCCCTTCATAGATCTTCTGACACAAAGCCTGCGGCGTCCGCTTCGCAATTCCCGTCCCCCTCACCTTCGCCGAAGCTTCCATCTCTCTTAAAATAGGGTACACATACTTGACATCGGCCGGCTTGGCAATCCGGATCTTCACCCGACCTCCGGGCGCCTCTTCCTCCACCCGACCCTCAGGTTCTTCTTTCATGGCTTTTTTTTGCATACACGGGCCAAAGAACATTCCAAAAAGCACAACCAACTGAATTTCAACTCAATCTCCCGAAACCACCCCACCAAACCCTGCTATTTTGATAAAATCCTTCCATTCCGGTGCGCTCCTATCCACGCTCAATAACTCAACAATTATCATCAACTCGATGACAACCAATGCCCCCACTTAAAGCAACAGCATCGGGCATTGCTTTCGCAATAGAATAACCAGAAATAAAAAATATGGTAACCAGACAAATCACCCCCAACACCCAGCCCGCTATCTTCAGCGCAATCCAGGAGCTTACCGATCAGGCAAAACGCTTTGCCTTCCAACATGACTTCGCCGGACTAAAAAATTGTATGAACCTCGTTCAACAGATCTATAAAACTGGGAATGCCGCCGCTAAAAATGCGGTAGAGAATATCTTTGTTTTTGCCTTTTCGTCGATCCTGCCCCGTTGCAACCAGGTGGAATGGCAACTCGTTCAATCCTGCATGCCCACCGAACTATATACCCTCTACGTCCGCCAGGTCACCAAAGTAGGTTGTTAATTAGAACTTCACCCTGATCCATGCGGCACATGCGAAGGATATAAGATATTGGCGGAATTGTGTAAGACTCGTGATCGGGAATTGAGATACATTTAGTAGCCAATTCTCTCAATTATTTAGTGGCCAATTCTCTCAAATATGGAATGGATCAAAGCGGCTTCTGCATCTCCAAGGGGAAGGTTCATTGGGGTGATTTATTTGTCGTATTTTTTGCTGGCGATACTTGCCCAGGTGCTCGGTCAACATAGTTTCAGTGCATTCAGTAATGCTACGAACCTGATGTCCAATATATTATATCTCACACTTGCTTTTCTTTTCTTTTTTCTGTTCAGGCCGGTTAACAGACTTATCTCTTTGATTGCCGCCATTGTCAGCGCCGCCGGTTGCGTCATCGGGACCGTCGCGATTTTTGATCCGGCTACCCCTCTGATCAGCCCGCTTTGGTTTTTCGGGCCCTATTGCCTGCTCATCGGCTACCTGATTTTCAGGTCGACATTTCTGCCGCGAATTCTCGGTGTGCTGATGGCGCTGGCCGGTGCAGGCTGGCTGATTTATCTTTCACCCTTGGAAAAATATCTTGTTTTGTACATCGAAATTCTGGGCGTGCTGGCAGAAGCGTCGCTGATGTTATGGTTGATCGTAAAGGGTGTGAATAAGCTGAGATGGGAAGAAGAGTTCAGGCTCATGCCGAATTCCGCGCCGCATTAATTATCCCGAAGGAGCTCCGCATAATGAGCTTCTCATACACCTCCTTCATCGCCTTGTTCTCCCCGCTCTTCTCGATCGCCCTAAACTTCGTCAACGCATACTGCTGGATCGTGCTCAACGGCAACACGATCCGCTCCCGCATCTGAATGGACAATGACTCCACCGGGTAATCCGCCATCAATTCATTCTTACCCGACAGCCTGAGAATATACTTCTTCGTTAACTCAAATTCATCATAGATCATTGTCCAGATCTCCCCGTACACCGGATGCCGCGAAAAATGCTCCGTCAACGGAAAGAAACACTTCTTCATCGCCATCTCACAGTTATCCAGCAGCGTGCGGAAGAACAGGGAATTCTCATACAAATGCTTCATGTCCTTCCATCTTCCCCGCTTATCCATATCCTGCAGTGCCACCCCAACCCCATAATACCCGGTCACATTCTGCTTGAGCTGACTCCAGGCGCCGACAAAAGGAATCGCCCGCAGATCGGTTAACTCCAGCCTCCCCCCCTTCCGCCGTGCAGGCCGGCTGGCAATATTAGTCTCGCTATAGAAGCGCAACGGACTCACCTCATTGAGATATTGCAGAAAATAGGGATGATCCTTTAACTTCGAATACGCTTTATAGCTATCAGCCGCCAGCGCAGCCATCAACTCTTCCTCACCGGCCTGCAATGTCACTTCTTTGGAAGAGAAGAGATCATTGGAGATCCCCGCATGTAGCAACTGCTCGATATTGTACTGCGCCGTATCCACCGTGCCGAAATTAGAACTTACCGTCTGCCCCTGTATCGTTAGCTGGATCTCCTTATTGGCAATATTCTTCCCCATCGAAGCATAGAACCGGTGGGTCTTGCCGCCACCCCTGGCCGGCGGCCCGCCACGGCCGTCAAAAAATACCGCATCGATATCATATTTCCGCGAGATCGCCGTCAATTCTTCCTTTGCCTTGTAGATCCCCCAATTCGCCATCAGATAACCCCCATCCTTCGTCCCATCCGAAAAGCCGAGCATGATCGTCTGCGTATCCCCGCGCTGCTTAAGATGCTTCCGGTATACCGCATTGCTGTACAACTCTTCCATCACCGAAGCCGCCGCCTGCAAGTCTTCCACCGTTTCAAACAATGGTATGATATCCACCGTTAGCTTCGTCGCATTCCAACCGCCCATCAGAAATAACTCGAAAACCTCCAAAACATTCGCCGCGCTGCTGCAGTGACTGATCACATACCGGTTACACCCTTCCTCTCCATTCATCTTCTGAATGGCCCGCACCGTCCCGATTACTTCCAGTGTATCTTTCACCAACGGGTCCTCATATGAAGCCGGATCGGTCTGACCACCCCGCTCCGCAACCGCCGCCAGCACGGCCGTATGTACACTGCTGTCCTGCCGGATATCCAACGTGGCGAAATGCAGCCCGAATATCATCACCTTGCCGATCAGGTTGTCCACTAAATTCAGGAACAGACTGTTGTGCTGATATACGATGATCTCCCGGATCTCCGCCAGATCCGCCAGGATCTCCTCTTTCGAAAGATCTGTCCGCTGATTGGGAATAAAAATATTATTGTACAGTTTGTCCTCGAGCCCGGCAATGAGCACATCCACCCCCTTGAAAGTCAGCCGCCGCTTAAGCCGCCGCACATCGAGGTAATAACACTTGATGATCGCCCCACGCAATTCCACCGCAACCCGCAAAGTCGTCTCGGCCTTGACAAACGGATTGCCGTCCCGGTCCCCGCCGGGCCAGAAACCCATCTTGATCACCGCATTCTTATTGTCCAGCACATCCGGAAACTGATCCCGCAACGCCGAAATTATTTTGCCACTTGCCGCGTAAAAAACATTCTCCAGATACCATATCAAACTGATCGCCTCATCATACGGCGTCGGTTGCTGCTTTTTAAGGAACGGCGTCTTCCCAAGTTGCTGCATGTAGAGATTGATCTCCCCGGCATTGTTCTCGATCACCGCCCTCGACAGATCATTGATGATCCCCAGTACCGTCCCCGGATAGAATTGCGTGGGATGCGCAGTCAGCACCAGCCGGACGGAATAATCCTTGAGCTTCTCCGCAAGCTCTTCTTCCTTATTGGTCTGAGCTACCTCCGACAACAAATGCTTCAACGTCCCCTGCCCGCTCATATCGTTGACATACCGAAAAGCGGCATCCTCCAACGCATCGAACAACACGATCTGCCGCTCCACATATTGCACGAAACGGAATAGGATATCCGCCCGCTCCCGCTCCCCCGCCAACGCCGTCTGCTTCCGGAAAAATTCTTCCAATATCTCCTCGGGGCTCTGCTTCTTCAAATATCCCTCCTCACAAACCGTGAGCAGAAGGGATAACAGAATACCCGTCTTCTCGATCCGATGGAACGGCAGCGACGTGAACAGACTATTGTAAAGCTGAAACTTGATCCCGACCAGGTTCTTGAATTGCGGCAACCCCTGGGATGGCTGATAATTCATACTGCAAATTTAATGCGTTTCTTTGTTTTTCCATTCAATTACCCTACCTTAGCGGCCAAGTAATACAAGGTGATCCACCGCAACGACCATATCGCCCGCGCTTCGCAAATTACGACTATTATCTCCATTACAACCCGTTAGGGTTGTCACATTCCCATATTATGCAAGTATTAAAATTCGGCGGCTCCTCCGTAGCCAACGCAGAAAATATTAGTAGGGTCATAACCCTCGTCCTCGACGCCCTCAAAAAGGACCGGACGATCCTCGTCGTCTCCGCACTGGGCGGTATTACGGATATGCTCATCCACGCGGCTTCATCCGCAGCAGCCGGCGATGAATCATATAAAGAACAATTACAGGAGATCGAACATCGCCATCTCGAAACCGTCCGTACACTGCTACCCATCACCCGCCAATCGGCCGCTCTCAGTGCCGTGAAGACCCGCTGTAACGAGATCGAAGATATCTGCAGCGGCGTATTTCTGCTTGGCGAACTCTCCCCGCGCACCCAGGACAAGATCGTCAGCTACGGCGAGCTGTTATCCTCGTATATAATCGCCGCCCGCTTCGCCTCCCTGGACATCGACCACACCTGGAAGGACTCGCGTGAGCTGATCGCCACCGACTCCCGCTATGGCCACGCCGCCGTCGATTTCACAAAAACCAACCGCACGATCCGGGAGTACATCGACAGCTCATCCGCCCGCCTGTTCGTCTTCCCCGGCTTCATCGCAGCCGACGACAAAGGAATTACCACTACCCTTGGCCGTGGGGGATCCGACTATACCGCCGCAATCCTGGCCGCCGCAGTCGACGCCCGCACACTAGATATCTGGACCGACGTATCCGGGATGATGACCGCCGATCCCCGTCTCGTAACAAATGTCAAATTGATCCCCCGGATTTCGTATCAGGAAGCAATGGAACTCTCTCACTTCGGCGCCAAAGTCATCTACCCTCCGACCATCCAACCTGTCATGCGAAAAAACATCCCCGTTAGGATCAAAAATACTTTTTCGCCTGAAGACGCCGGGACCGTCATCGAGCTGGACGCCATCCACAACGGCGACAGCATCCGCGGCATCTCGAGCATTCCCCGCATCGCCCTCCTGAGCCTCGAAGGCAGCGGCATGGTGGGCATTCCCGGATTCTCCAAACGGCTCTTCGAAGCCCTCTCAAGCCACCAGATCAACGTTATCCTGATCACTCAGGGCTCGTCCGAACACTCGATCTGCGTCGGCATCGACGAATCCAACGTCGTCACCGCGAAGAATGCCATCGACCATAGCTTTCAACCCGAGATCGCCGCCGGTACCGTGGACCCCCTTATTGTCGAAACCGGCCTCTCCGTGATAGCGCTGGTAGGCGACCACATGAAATCCCACCCGGGCATCAGCGGTAAGATGTTTGGCGTAATGGGACGAAACGGCGTGAACGTCCGCGCCATCGCCCAGGGCTCTTCTGAAAGAAATATCTCGGCCGTGATCGCCGCAGGCGACGTCAAAAAAGCCATAAACGTCCTCCACGAAGAGTTTTTCGAGACGTCCTACCGCCAGTTGAACCTCTTTATCACCGGCACCGGCAACGTCGGCCGCCGCCTTATCGAACAACTCCGGCAACAAAAGGACTGGCTCCAGCAACAGCTGCGCATCCAGCTGCGCCTCGTCGGGCTGGCCAACAGCCGGAAGATGGTATTTGACAACGAAGGCATCGACCTCCATAACTGGCGCGACTGCCTGGAAGCAGGCAGCCCGATGTCACTCGACAAATGGATCGATGGCATCACTACCCGCAATCTCCGAAACTCCGTCTTCGCCGACGTGACCGCCAACGGGGAGGTAGCCGCCCGCTATGCGGGCCTTCTGGGAAAGACTATCTCCGTCGTGGCCTGCAATAAGATCGCCTGCTCTTCACCGTATAAGAATTACCGGCACCTGAAAGACCTCGCCCGCGAATACAACGCGCGCTTTCTCTTCGAGACAAACGTCGGCGCCGGCCTGCCGGTCATCGGAACCCTCAACGACCTGCTGCGCAGCGGCGATAAGATCCATCGAATAGAAGCCGTACTGAGCGGAACCCTCAATTTCGTTTTTAATCACTACAACGGCAGCCGCCCCTTTGCAGATGTCGTTCGCCAGGCCCAGACCGAAGGATATACCGAACCCGACCCACGCCTCGACCTGAGCGGCACCGACGTGATGCGAAAGATCATGATCCTCGCCCGCGAAGCCGGCGAACATATAGAAATGGAGGACATCGCCAACCATTCCTTCCTCCCGGCATCCTGCATGCAGGGCAGCGTAGAAGACTTCTACGCCGAAATGGCAAAAGAAGAACAACATTTCCAACAACTATACCAGGCGGCCGCCACTAAAGGAAAAAAGCTGAAATTCGTAGCCCAGTACGACAACGGCAAAGCCAGCGTCGGCCTGCAACACATCGGCCCCGAACAGGACCTGTATCACCTGTATGGAAAAGATAACGTGGTCCTCTTCTATACCGACCGCTACAGCGAACAACCCCTGGTGGTCAAAGGAGCAGGCGCCGGCGCCGAAGTAACCGCCTCGGGCGTATTCGCCGATATTTTGCGCATCATCAATTCTTAACAATGAACCATGTCATCGTCCACTGCCCCGGTACCGTCGCCAACCTCGTCTGCGGATTTGACATCCTCGGCATGGCGCTGCACGAACCCTTCGATATCATGGAGGTTCGCCTCCTCGACAAACCTGAAGTGATCATCACCAGCCGCGACGGCTTCCCCCTCCCCGCAGACCCAGCCCTCAACACCGCCGGGGCCCCGCTGATCGAAATGCTGGCGGAATTGCAACAACCGATCGGTTTCGAAGTCATCATCGACAAAAAGATCAAACCCGGTTCCGGCATCGGCTCCAGCGCGGCCAGCGCCGCAGGCGCCGTGGTCGCCGCCAACCACCTCCTGGGTAACCCCTTCTCGAAAGAAGACCTCGTCCGCTTTGCCCTCTTCGGCGAAAAAGTGGCCTCCGGCGTGAAACACGCCGACAATATCGCCCCGGGCATCTACGGCGGAATCACCCTCATCCGCTCGATCTTTCCCCTGGATATCGTCTCGATCCCCGCACCCGCATTGCATGTCACCGTCGTGCACCCGCAGATCGAAGTGCGCACCTCCGACGCCCGCCAGATCCTTCGCAAACAAGTGCTGCTGAAAGACGCCATCCGCCAGTGGGGTAATATCGCCGGCCTCGTCGCCGGGTTTATCAAGAATGACTACGACCTGATCGGCCGCTCACTCGAAGACGTGATCATCGAACCCGTCAGGAGCATGCTGATCCCGGGCTTTGACGACATCAAACGTTGCTGCAAAGCTGCAGGCGCCCTCGGCGGCGGTATCTCCGGTTCCGGCCCCTCGATCTTCATGCTTAGCAAAGACGGATCCACCGCCCGCGAGTTGGAAGCTATCATGCATGATGTCTACGAGCGGATCGGCCTCGACCACCATACCTACGTTACCACCGTCAATCCACACGGAGTAAAAATAATATGAAGTATTACAGTCTCAATAGCCCGGACAAATTCGTCGATTTCAGGGAAGCCACCATCCGCGGCCAGGCCCCTGATAAAGGCCTCTATTTCCCGCAAGAGATCCCGCGGCTCACCAGCGACCTGCTAACAAACCTCCCCCAACTCTCCCGCGAAGAGATCGCCTTCCGGATCATCCGCCCATACACAGGCGATACCTTGCCCGAATCCGAATTGCACCGCATCGTCGCAGAAACGATCAACTTCGACTTCCCGCTTGTCCCCGTCACCGCTAAAATTGGTTCCCTCGAACTTTTTCACGGCCCGACCCTCGCCTTCAAGGACGTCGGCGCCCGCTTCATGAGCCGCTGCCTGGGATATTTTGTAAAAGACAGCAATCGCCCCGTTACCGTGTTGGTCGCGACCTCCGGCGATACCGGCGGTGCAGTCGCGAGCGGATTCTACGATATACCCGGCATCCGCGTCATCATCCTCTACCCCTCCGGTAAGGTGAGCAGCGTCCAGGAACTTCAGCTCACCACCCTCGGAAAAAATATCACCGCCCTCGAAGTCGAAGGCAGCTTCGACGACTGTCAACGCATGGTAAAAGAAGCCTTCGCCGACCCAACCCTGCAGGACCGCCTCTTCCTGACCTCTGCCAATTCTATCAACGTCGCCCGCTGGCTACCCCAACAGTTCTATTATTTTTTCGCGGCCCAACAATGGCCTGACCCCACCCACCCCCCCGTCATCAGCGTGCCCAGCGGTAACTTCGGCAATATCTGCGCCGGCCTCCTCGCCCACCGCTCGGGCCTCCCCGTCCGCCATTTCATCGCCGCCTGTAACGCAAACGATATCGTCCCCGCTTACCTGCAAACCGGCGACTACCGCCCCAAACCCGCCCTCCCCACCCTCTCGAACGCGATGGACGTGGGTAACCCAAGCAACTTCGTCCGCATCCTCGAACTCTTCCATCAAAAACTGCCTAACCTGCAACAAACCCTCTCCGCCGTGAGCATCTCGGACAAAGAGACCATCGATACGATCCGGGATCTATATACTCATCACCATTACCTGCCCGACCCACACGGCGCCGTCGGCTACCTGGCGCTGGAACGATACCTCGTCGACCATCCGAATGAAAAAGGCATTTTTCTCGAAACCGCCCACCCCGTAAAATTTTATGATGTGGTCGAACCCGTAATCGGCAGCAGGATACCCTTGCCGGAATCCGTGAAAGTCTTGTTAAACCAAGCCAAGAACAGCATTCGCCTCGACCCGGTCTATGCACAGCTGAAAGATTTTTTGCTATCTTGATCCTATAGTCCCAAAAAGAGCCGCTATGTTGAAAAACTACCTGAAAATGGCCTGGCGCAACATTCGCCGGAACAGAGCATATACGTTTATCAACATACTCGGACTTTCCATCGGCCTGGTCGCATGCCTGGTTATTTTCCTCATAACGCGCTTCGAACTCGGCACCGATACCTTCCACCCCGACGGTGACCGCATCTATCGCCTCATCGGCAAAAAGCAACAGCAGGGAGGAACACATCTGTACGCCATGGTGCCCCCCATCGCACCCCTGGCGGCCCGCACCACAATACCCGGTCTGGAGGCCGTCGCCGCCTACCATCGTTACACCGCCCAAGTCCTCGCTCCGGGCGCCCACGATCCCGTTCCCGCCACAACGACCATCATTGCCGAGCCGCAGTATTTCTTGATCTTCCACTATGATTGGCTGGCGGGCAATCCGCTCACTTCGCTCCGCACTCCCTTTAAGGTAGTACTCACCCAAAGCAGGGCCCGGATATACTTTGGCAACATATCCCCCGACAAACTCATCGGGCGGACACTTGTCTACAATGATTCGCTCAGACTAACTGTATCGGGCATCGTAAAAGACTGGACCGCAAATACCGACTTCCCTTATACAGACTTCATCTCCTTCCCAACGATCAATGTTTCATTCCTCCGGCATAATATCCACCTGGATGAATGGGGGACCACCGATATCCCCTGGTACTCCCGGGCTTTTGTCCGGCTGGCCAAAGGCACAACGCCATCACGCGTCAACACCCTGCTCGCGACACTATCGGATGGCCATATACATCCGGAAGACGGTGTAAAATACAGCCTGGCGCTCCAGCCCCTCGCCGATATCCATTTCGATACGGCTGTCGAAGACGGCCTTACCAAAGCCCATCGTCTCACCTTGTATGCCCTCATCGCCGTCGCAATCTTTATCCTGCTGCTGGCCATAGTCAATTTTATCAACCTTTCAACAGCTATGGCCATGCGACGCGCAAAAGAAGTGGGCGTACGCAAGATATTGGGCAGCAGAAGACCGGGGCTGATCGGACAGTTCCTGATCGAGACCGGACTACTGACGGGCTGCGCCATGGTCATTGCCCTGCTGGCGTTAAACCCCATCATGGCCTTATTCCATGCCTTTCTACCCAATCGGTTGGAGTTCCATTTGTTGAGCCCCGCGGTCCTGCTTTTCTTAGTTCTCATGACCTTTTTGACGACCCTGCTGTCAGGTCTTTATCCCGCTAAAGTCCTGTCGGCCTGGCTGCCCGTCCTTTGCTTGAAAGGTACCGGTCCCCTCAACCCAAATGAAAAAGGCCGCCTCAGGAAATCCCTCATCGTATTCCAGTTCGCCACTTCCCTCGTCTTCATCATCAGCACGATCGTCATCGGCCGCCAAATCGATTACATGCGGACCCAAGACCTGGGCTTCTCCTCCGATGCCATTCTTACCATCGATACGCCTCACGGAGATACGACAAAAAGGATACAACTCATGGCCCAACGCTTCCGGCAACTCGCAGGAGTCA
>DASZJO010000202.1:0-10200 GCA_035948015.1 Puia sp. | reverse complement strand
TAAGGCGCTCAGGGTGCTGGAGAAGATCGCGGGTCCTGATCAGGCTGGGGGGACGTTGGAAGAGATCAAGGCTACGCTGCATGAGAAGAATGCGCCGTGGCTATCATATGGGTTCTTCGTGATCTTCATTGGTATTATGCTTTCCGTCTTTCAGCAATTTGTAGGGATCAATGCGGTGCTATATTATGCCAGCAATATTTTCCGGAATATGGGGGCATCGACGGACAGCTCGTTGTTGCAGACGATCATTGTGGGTATCGTGAACGGGGTGTTCACGGTGGTGGCGATCGTGACAGTGGACAAGTTTGGGCGAAAGCCGCTGATGATCATCGGGTCGATCGGGATGGCGGTGAGCATGATCGCGCTTGGTTTCGCGTTCTATTCGGGGAATGTGGGTCTTGTCGCGCTGATCTTTATGCTGACCTATACGGCGGCGTTTGCGATGAGCTGGGGCCCGGTCACCTGGGTATTGCTGGCGGAGATCTTCCCCAATAGTATCCGGGGTGCGTTGTCGATCGCGGTGGCGGCGCAATGGATCGCCAATTGGGTGGTATCGACGACCTTCCCGATGATGAATGACAATGACGGGCTCAACAAGAGCTTTCATCACGGATTTGCTTATTGGATATATGGGGTCATGGGAATCCTCTCCGCTATCTTTATGTGGAAGCTTGTGCCTGAGACCAAGGGCAAGACGCTGGAGCAGATCGAGGGCTTGTGGAAGAAGCCTACCAAATAACCACTCTCAGGCTATCGGGGCGATACATTTTATCCCCGGGTTTCACGCCGAAGGCTTCGTAGAATTCGGGAATATCGGCCATTGGCCCGTTGACGCGTTCCTTTGCCGGGGCGTGGACGTCGATCATCAGTTGTGAGGCCAGCGCCTCCTTTCTTTCCTGATAAAGCCAGCCATAGGCATAGCCGAGGAAATATCGTTGGAGCGGGGTGAATCCGCCGATCTTTTCGTCTTTGGCGTAGGCAGCCGTTTTCTTGAATGCGTCCAATCCGATGACCAGCCCGCCGAGGTCTGCGATGTTCTCGCCCTGGGTGGCGTCGCCGTTGACGTGCAAGGTGTCGACAGGGTTGAATTCGTTGAACTGGCGGATTATGTAGGCAGCGTGTTGGACGAAATGGGCACTATCGGCGGGTTGCCACCATTCGTGAAGGTTGCCGTCGGCATCGTATTGGCGGCCCTGGTCATCGAATCCGTGGGTCATCTCGTGGCCGATAGTCGAAGCGGCCGCATAGCCATAGACGAAAGCGTCGTCGAGCTCGGCGTCTTTTTTACCGGGCACTGCAAACTGGCCGGCTGGGAGGACGATCTCGTTATTACTTGGATTATAGTAGGCGTTATAGGTTTGCGGGGACATATCCCATTCGGTGCGGTCAACGGGTTTGCCGAGTTTGTTGAAGTTATAGTGATGCCACCAGGCGGTTGCACGTTGCATATTCAGCACCCAGGGGCCGCGGTCGATGATGAGGGTGCCGAAATCTTTCCAGTGGTCAGGGTAGCCGACCTTTTTTGTCATACGCGAGAGTTTGTCCAGTGCGAGCTTCTTGGTGTTGTCGTTCATCCAGGTCAGCTTCTGGATCCGTTCCTTGTAGGCGGTGCGCATGTTCTCGACGAGGTCGCTATAGCGTTGTTTGGCAGCGGGAGGGAAATATTCCTGGACGAATAGTTGGCCGAGGGCTTCGCCCATGGCACGTTCCTCCGCGTCAAGGGCTCGTTTCCAGCGAGGGCGGGGAGCGGTGGCGCCGGTGAGGGTGCTGATGAAGGCAAAGTAATTGTTGAAGGTCGTGTTGTCGAGATAGGATGCGGATGATTGGATAAGGTGGGAACCCAGGTAATCTTTCCAGGTACCGATCGGCGTGCTGGTAAGGGTTTTGTCGAGGGCCGTATAGAATTCGGGTTGGCCGACGATGACGGAATCGACGGGCTGGATGCCGCTTGTCCCGAACCAATCCCCCCAGGAAATGGCGGGCGTCAGGAGTCGCAATTGCAGCCAGCTCAATTTATGGTAATTCTTGTTAGGATCGCGGAGGTCGGCGAGCTTGCGCGAAGCGCTGGCGAGGCGGGTTTCCAGGGCGAATACGGCAGCAACCTTTGAATTGGCTGTAGCTTCGCTGGCGCCAAGTTCGCGAAAGTTCATATAGAGGAAGTGTTTGTATGCCTCACGCACTTTCGTCGATTTCTCATCGGTCTTGAAATAATAATCGCGGTTCGGCATGCCCAGGCCGCCCTGGGACAGTTGGAACGCCATAGCGTTGCTGTTCTTATCGTCCTGGGCGACATAGTCTCCAAAGAGGCAGCCTACGCCCATTTCCTGGAGCCGGGCGGAGGTATGGAGCAGGCCGGCGATGCTATGGATATTGCGGATTGAGTCGATCTCGGGTTGGAGTGGGGTGAGACCTTGTTTGTCGATGTTCGTGGAGTCCATGCCGCTGGTCCAGAGGTCGCCGATCTTTTGGGTCACGCTGCCGGCTTTGGCGGTATCGTCATGGGCAGCTTTTTCGCTGATGTCGCGAAGGCGTTGGTAGATGTCTTCCTGGACAAGGTTGCCGACGCCCCAGCCGCGTTCCGCCGCGGGAATAGGGGTGCTTTTTATCCAGCCGCCGTTGGCATATTCAAAGAAGTCAGTGCTGGGGCTTATGGTAGTATCAAGGTCGAGGACCAGGAAATCTGGCGGGGTTGGCTTCTCTTCGTTGCGGCATGCGGCGAGGGAAAGGGCGAATATGCCCATCAACAGGCGATGGAATCTCATGGTGTGTGCAATTAGGTCCTGCAAATATGGACAGTTGGTGGATGGAGAGTGCTAAAATATTGACCAGCGGAAATTTAGCCAGATAAATGGGAAGGGGGGATGGGGGTGGGTGGGTAAAATGGGTAGCCGCGCGGGAGCGGTGGATTGTGGAGTGCGGCGCCGGGCTATTTGCAGCAATCTTTTTTACGAATAAAGATGGCCTTTAATATTCGCAACAAAAACCCGCGGATGGGGGAGCGGTGAGTGCCGAGGGTGGAAGTCTTAGTGGACATGGTTGAGTACATATTCGATGACTGTACCGAAGGTAGTCAGTTTCTCGGCATCTTCGTCGCCGATCCTGATGCCAAATTCTTTCTCGATGGCCATAAAAGTTTCGAGGACGTCGAGCGAGTCGAGGCCCAGGTCATTGTATAGGGAGGCGGTTGGTGTAAGATTGGATTCTTCTACGCCCAGTTTTTCGTGAAAAATTGTCTTTACCTTCCCCGCGATTTGCGACTTGTCAACAAGGGTGTTCATAATCAATAATTTGAAAATGTCCTTTCACTGGCAGGTCAATCGGAGTAGAAAACGTGCAGCCGGTTGAGGCTGCGGGAGTCAGCAAATATACTTCAATCTCTTCTTATTTTATGGTATAATGAGGCTGTTTTATTGGATGAAGGAGGCTCATTTACAATACATTAACAAAAGCATCAAGCTGTGTGATTTTGATGGGATACAACCGAGGAACGAAGGTTGCGAACGAGGTTTCCAACAGTGTTGGAACCGAAGTTCTTATTTTGTGGTTTTTTTGAGAGATAAAAGAGAATGACAACGCCGAAGAAAACGATCATTGTGCCGACGGGTCCGGCCGGGAAGAAGGAGAGTCCGTTTGAGGTCGGGATATTATTGAATTTCAACCAGGAGAAGCGGGGAGGACTGGCGTTGGAGATCTTGTTGGTAATGGACAAGAAAGGGGAGCGAAGCTATCAGCGCATCCCGTTGTCGGGGCATCATTACAAGGCTTATTTGCAGGGGATGCCGCCCGCACTCTCGGCGGTGCTGAGGCAATTGACGGATGAGACGTTGATCGGTTGTCTGGTGCGCGGGGGTTATGCATGGTTGCAAGATGCCGACCGGCCGTTCGACCGGCTGGACGAGCGGCATTACGAGGTATTGCGGGAGTGGGTCGGCCGGGTTTTGCAGGAGTTGAAACCGCTGGCGCCGGCGATCCGCCATTTATACTATCTCCCCGCCGGGGAGGCCTTCTTCAGCTATAGTGTCCGGCCCGCCTCGATCAGCGCGGCGACGCCTTCGTTGGTTTTCCGGCTCGAGCGTTCGGGTATCCGGCTGGCATTGCGGTGCTCGGTACGGGTAGACCAGGGGGTATTTCCACTGGAGGATTTTCAGCAGGGGTCCTATTTCCTGAAGAGCGGGAATGAGTTCTTTATCCTTCAGCGGGAGGACATTGTCGTGCTCGATCGTTTGAAAGAGGGTGAGTTCCAGGTCCGGGAGGAGGGGTTGCCAAGGTTTATGGCGGCGGTCTTGCGGCCGTTGGCGGAGAAATATCCGGTTGATCTTTCTGCGGTCATCAAAACGGAAAGGGTTAATGAGCTCCCGCTTGGGCGGGTATATGTGAGCGAGCTCAACGAGAATTTTTTGCTCATCAAACCCAAGTGGCTTTATGCGGACCACGAGGTAGAGGATGGGGACGAGGAGGAAACGCGCATCGAAGAGGAGGGGAAGGTATGGGTGATTTCGCGAAAGAAAGAGGTTGAGGCCGCGTTGAAGTCGGTTTTACGGGAGCTGCATCCGAAATTCAGCGGGCAGGAAAATGGTTATTTCTATTTGAATTTCAAAGAGGCGTTGGAGAAGAACTGGTTCCTGAAATTTTATCGCCGGATGCAGGAAATGGATATCCCGGTGCTGGGGATGAACAAACTGCGAAAATTCAAGTACAATACGCATGTGCCCGTCTTTGAGGTGGTGGCCGGGCGCGGAATCGATTGGTTTGACCTGACGATCCGCGTGAGTTATGGCGATCAGGTGGTACCGTTACATGAACTGCGAAAGGCGATCCTTGGCAAGCAGGAGTTTATCCTGTTGGCGGATGGCAGTCTGGGGGTGATCCCAAAGGATTGGGGGGAGAAATACGGGTTGCTGCTCCGGATCGGGCAGGAGCGGGCGGGCGGGCTGCGATTGCCGGCTTTGCATTGGGCGGTGTTGGCGGAGGCCGGGCTGGGGTCCGGGGATCACGCACTGCGGCTTGAGTTGGAGGAAAAGAGGCAACGATGGGAGGGGGTGGACCGGGCCGGCATTTGGGAGGTACCTTCTGCGGTTCAGGCGCAGCTGCGCGATTATCAGCTCGGCGGGTTCAGGTGGATGTGCCTTCTCGATGAGATGGGATGGGGCGGTTGTCTGGCGGATGATATGGGGTTGGGGAAGACGTTGCAGACGTTAAGTTTTTTACGGCATGTTGTGGCGCGGTACCCGGGTGAAACGCACCTGGTCGTATGTCCGACGTCTTTGCTATATAACTGGGAGGCGGAGATGAAAAAATTCGTGCCGGATCTGGAGGGCTATCTTTACTATGGTTCGTCGCGGGTTTTATCCGTTGAGATTTTACAGCGGGTGCGGGTTGTGCTCACGAGCTATGGTACGGTGCGCAGCGATGTTGAGCAGCTGGCGGCATATAAATGGGGGTATGTTATCCTGGATGAGAGCCAGGCGATCAAAAATCCTTCGTCGCTCGCGCGAAAGGCGGTGCAGCAGCTACAATCGCGGAACCGGATGGCATTGAGCGGGACGCCGGTGCAGAACAGCACTTTCGATCTGTATGCGCAGATGGATTTCCTCAACCCCGGAATGTTGGGGAGTCAGGATTTCTTCCGGACGCAGTTTGCGACGCCGGTGGACAGGAATGGGGATAAGGAGGCAGCGGCGCGGCTGCGGAAGCTCGTGTATCCATTTGTGTTACGGCGGACAAAGGAGCAGGTGGCGAGGGATCTGCCGGACCGGACGGAGATGATCTTGTGGTGTGAAATGGGCGAAGAGCAGCGGAGGATCTATGATCGGTTCAAGGACTCGTATCGCGCGGCGTTGCTTGACCGGATTGGGGAAGAGGGGATGGGGAGGAGCTCGATCTATATTTTGGAGGGGTTGACCAAGTTGCGGCAGATCTGTGATAGTCCGGCGTTGATAAAGGGCGGGGTTCCGGGGGCGGGCACGGATCCGGGGGCGGATGGAAGCGGGGATTCGCACGGGGCGGGTGAGGAGGGAGAGGCAGGCAGGGCGGGTGCGGAGGGTGATGCGGCTGCGGGGCGAGGAGGCTTTCCGAATGTGAGCGCGAAATTGGAGGAATTGATCCGGGAGATCGAGGAGAATGCGGGGCATCACAAGGCGCTGGTGTTCTCGCAATTCACGTCGATGCTGAAATTGATCAGGGCGGCGTTGGAGGAGAAGGGGATACCCTATTTATATTTGGACGGGAGTGTGGCGGCGGAGGATCGGAAACGGGCGGTAGCCCAGTTCCAGGAGGAAGAGGATACGCGGATATTCCTGATCAGCCTGAAGGCAGGCGGGGTCGGGTTGACGTTGACGGCGGCGGACTATGTATACCTGGTTGATCCGTGGTGGAATCCTGCGGCGGAGCAGCAAGCGATAGACCGGAGTCATCGGATCGGGCAGGAGAAGAAGGTTTTTGCGTACCGGATGATCTGCCGGGACACGGTGGAGGAGAAGATCCTGCAGTTGCAGGAGCGAAAGAAAAGTTTGGCCGGCGATCTGATTGCCGATGAGGCGGGGTTGGTGAAGCAGCTGACGAGGGAGGATGTGGATTATTTATTTAGTTAAATTTGACTTAAACTGGGCGGAGCCCAGTTCGCACTTTACGACCGCTAGGAAGTAAAGTGCAGACATTGTTATGTTGAGACAAAAAATTAAATTGTGGAACAATTATTTGTCGAAATCTTATGAATCTCCGAAATATCCTTATCGACCTGGTGGATGTTGCCGACAAATATTATGTGGTGGCGGGGGTTGCCTTTTTGTTGGTGTATGTAGTGTTACGGAAGCGGGTCGGGTGGCGGAAGATCCAGCTTCGGTTCCCGGCCGATAAGGATTACCGGCGGGAGATCGTGGATTCGACTATTTCGATCTTCATTTTCGCGCTGATGCCGATCATTATCCTGCGGGTACCGGAGATCCGGGTTCATACGCAGCTGTATGGGCCGATCGCGGCGCGGGGTTGGGTGTATTTCATTCTTGTCTTTCCCGTTTTGTTTGTGGTACACGACACTTATTTCTATTGGATGCACCGGATCATCCATCATCCGAAGCTGTTCCGGCCGATCCACCTGGAGCATCACCGGTCGGTGAATCCATCGCCGTGGGCGGCGTATGCTTTTGGGCCCATCGAAGCTTTCCTGGAATCGCTCATCTTCCCGATCTTTCTGTTCACGATCCCGGTGACGGTCTGGCATGTATTTGTCTTTTTCATTCTCAGCATTATGTATAATGTATATGGCCATCTGGGGTTCGAGTTGTATCCGAAGGGTTTTCACCGGAGTTGGGTAGGTCGGTGGGTGAACACGTCTGTGTCGCACAATCAGCATCACCATTATTTCAAGGGGAATTACGGGTTGTACTTTTTGTGGTGGGACCGGTGGATGGGGACGATCCGGGACGATTATGACCGGGCTTTTGAGGAGGTAACGGGGAGGGTGAAGTCCGGGGTGAAGTCCGGGTTGGTCACGGCATTTCTTTTACTGGCGGGTGTCGCCGGGGTCCGCGGGCAGGTAAAGGCCGATGATATCACGGGTGTCTGGCTGACGCATGGGGACAAGCCAGCCAAGGTCCAGATCTATAAATCGGGTGGTCAGTATTTTGGGAAGATCGTGTATTTACAATTCCCAACGGAGAATGGGAAGCCGATGGTCGACAAGAAGAACCCGGATGCCGGCAAGCAGGACCGGCCGCTGTTGGGATTGGTTATCCTGACTGGATTCCAATTCGATACGGACGAGTGGAATGGCGGGGACGTCTACGATCCGGAAAAAGGTAAGACTTATAGTTGCACGATATCGCTCAAAGATGCCAATACGCTTAAGGTTAGGGGATATATCGGCATTTCGCTGCTGGGGCGCACGGAGGTCTGGACGCGGGTGCCTAGTTAGGTGTTGACAATTCGATGCCGGTGTCCGTGATGCGGATTTTTTTTTCTTTGTAAAGTTTTCCGGTAGTCATTTTGAATGTCTTTTTGCTCATTCCGAAGAAAGAGTAGATCGCTTCGGGGTCGGATTTGTCGTGGTAAGGGAGGCTGCCCTTGTTTTCTTTGAGGAGGCGCAGGACTTTGTCGGCGGCGTCTTCCACGCGGGCATAGCCGGGGCGGCCGGCGGCGACGTCGATCTGGGTCTCGCCGGAGGGGGATTGGTCCGCGGGGAGGATATTTTTGATAAATCCCGGGAACTGGTCGCCAATCTTAATATCACGATAGATCTCGTTGGAGTGCAGGACCCCGGTGTGGCGGTTGTTGATAATAACAACGTAGCCGATATCGGTGCGGCGGTAGACCGTGAGGTTGACGACATCGTTGTCTTTCACCGTTAGGTTGTCGTTGCTAAGAAAGGGCTCGATCTTTTCGGTGGCGGCAAGGCGGCCGGTCTGCTCGTCGAGGTAGATCTTTACGAGGTAGTCGCCGCCGAGGCGCATGCCGCTCAGCTGTTTGGATTTCGGCACGAAGAGGTCTTTCATGAGGCCCCAGTCGAGGAAGGCGCCCTGCGGGGTCAGGCTCACGACGCGCAGCAGGACGATGTCGCCGAGGATGCCTTTGGGCTCCTGGGTGGTGGCGATGAGCCGGTCTTCGCTGTCGTGATAGAGAAAGACGCGCAGTTGGTCGCCGGGTTTGGCGTTGTGGGGGGTGAATCGTTTTGGAAGCAGGATGCCTTCGCCGCCGTCGTCGAGGATGAGGCCGATGGAGAGCTGACGCAGAATGGGGAGGGTATTGTATTCGCCGACGTGGATCATCGGGTAAAGGTACAATTATGGACGGAACCGGATTTGTGGGGTGTAGAAATTCGGGAGGGCAGGGTCCGGCATATAAAAAGTTATGTAGATTCGCCGGATGAGGAAGCCAATCTTTTATTTGTTTGCGGTGGCAGCTATGGCTTGTCATGGCAGCAGTCGATCGAATATCCGTTTGGGTGGCGGGTCGCGATATGTGAACCATTCGGGAGATGCGCAGTGGGTGACCTTGCCGGATAGCAGTCGTGTCAAGATCAGCAGCGGGACATCGGTTAAGTTAGAGGCGAGTTTTGCCGGAACCTGGTTGGTGGACCTGGATGGGGAGGGGATGTTCGAGGTCCGGCCGACGCCGGGAAAAATGTTTGTGGTGACTACTAAAAATCTTCTTATTGTGGGGCCGGGGGTAAGATTCCGGGTGGACGCGGTGCGGAGCAGACCGGGTGAGGAAGTGGATTTGCTGGAAGGGCAACTGTACATTCGAAAATCCTATCATTCGGATCTGGATAGTTTACCTGAAGAACTGCGTTCGGGGGATATGCTGATGATCAACCGGGAGATCGACCTGATGGAGAAGGAGAAGATGAATCCGGATGAATTGGGAAAAGTGAAAGGTAAATTTTGACATCTATTTCAAATAAACGACGATTTTTTGAGATGTCGGCGGTGATTTTGACTGCGGCTGGCAAATTTGTGTTTATGGATTACCTAAAGTGGCGACTTGCTTTTGCTGCTGCAGTTATCGTCGCCTGGTCAGTTTATATTATTTTTCGGTATAGAAACGAAAAAGAGATCCTTAAATATTGGGGATTCAGAACGGATAACTTTACGCTGGTGGTTAGAAAAATTTTACCACTTGGAATGCTTTCAGTAATTGTCTTTTTTGCCATTGGCTTTTATCAAAATACGATAAACATTACCTGGCACATTATTCCAATCTTAATCTTGTATCCCATTTGGGGTGTTATTCAACAGTTTTTATTGATTGCTCTTATGGTGGGCAACATGAGGGACCTTAAAGGCAAACATTTGAATAAATGGGCTATAATTCTATTTTCGGCCCTATTGTTTTCCTCCATTCATTATCCTTTCGTCTGGTTAATGATCGGGACTTTTTTTTTAGCCATCTTCTATGGGTTTATTTATTCGAAAGAAAAAAATATTTACGCTCTGGGCCTGTTTCATGGGTGGCTCGGCGGGCTCTTTTACTACACTGTTGTGGGCCGGGATCCATTCCTTGAAATGTTCAATAAGATATTCCATTTGTCAAATTGATCGGGGCAACGCAACTGCAATGCGGGTAGGGGAATTGCAGTATGAAGCGCTGCTTAATCGGCCTCATCTTCGGCAAACGTCAGCAGGTAGTTATTCGGGTCGGTAATGGAGAATTCGGTAGCGCCGTAAAATGTTTTTTGCAGGCCGTGGACGAGGTTGACTTTGCCTT
>DASZJO010000201.1:0-50974 GCA_035948015.1 Puia sp. | reverse complement strand
GCCCCCAGCACCTTGCGGACCCCGATCTCCCGGATGCGCTGCTCCGCCATAAATGATGCCAGCCCGAACAACCCCAGACAGGAGATCAGTATCGCCAGCCCGGTGAAGAACCCCGCCAGCGTCCCGATCCGCAGCTCGTCCTTAAACTTGGCGTCGTAATCCATATCTACAAAATGGTAGTCGAACGGCTCCGCGGGACTGAATTTTGCTACCACCGGAGCGATCTTGCTCAACGCCTCCTGTGCGTTGAAGGAGCGATTGAGCCTCATCGTCACATAGGACATCGTGTAAGGCGCCAGATAGTACAACGCGGGAAAGGGGGTTTCATAAGGAGACTCCATGACCACATCTTTTACGATCCCGATAACCGTAAAATTGTATCCCTGCCAGGTGACCGTCTTGCCGAGTGCGTCTTTCAGTTTCATATTCCTCAATGCGGCTTCATTCAGGATCATCGCAAAGCTGTCCGTCACCCGGAAGTCCCGCCCCCCGATAAACCGCAGCCCGACCGTTTTCGCATAGCCCGGTGTCACTCCTTTCATCGAGAAATCCACCTCGCCATCCCATTTGAGATGACCGGTCCATTTCAGACCGCCATTAAATGGCCATGACTCCGTCACCGGTGCGACAGATTCGGCCGCTTCCCCGACAGCGCCCGTACGCATCAGCGCGTCCCTGAAGGCGGAAAAATGCTGATGGATGTCCGTCGTATGCAGGTGCATCTGAACCAACCCGCCCTGATCATAGCCTACCGGCCTGCTCCGCGCATACTGCACCTGCCGGAAAACGATAATCGTCCCGATGATCATCGCGATGCCAACGGTAAACTGCAATACGACCAATACCTTACGCGGCACTGAGGCCTGCCGTCCAGCCCGCCATACTCCTTTTAATACCCGCACCGGTTGGAACGAAGAAAGATAAAGCGCCGGATAGCTTCCCGCGATCAGGCCGGTGAGCAAAGTAAACCCGATACAGGCGGTCCACCAGAGCGGATTCGACCACGGAATGCTGACATTGGCTTCCGCCAGTTCGTTGAAAAAAGGCATTCCCAATTGCACCAGCCCCAACGAAATCCCCAGCGCCAGGAAAGCCACTAACAGTGATTCGCTGTAGAACTGGCCCACCAGTTGTCCGCGCATCGATCCGACCACCTTGCGGATCCCCACCTCCTTCGCCCGTTTCTCCGACCGTGCCGTGCTGAGGTTCATGAAATTGATACAAGCGAGAAGCAGCACCAACAGGCCAATCAGCCCGAACAGCTGTACATACCTTATTCTCCCGGTGTCCGGATTCCCGTCCCTGAACTCGGAATACAAATGCCACCGGCTCATCGGGTGCAGGAACAACGTGGTATGATTGACATTTTTACCAGCGGCATCCATGAAGGGGTCATGCTCCGCTTTCACCGTCTTGATCTTGGCCGTGATCTGCGCGATTTCCGCCCCGTCCGCAAGTTGCACATAGGTTAGCCAGTTATTGTCTCCCCAGCTCTTGCCGTTATAGATCGTCTCCGGGTCAATCGCCGCATAAAGGGCCCAGGGAGCCATAAAGCTCACCTCGCGGAGAGAACTATTATAAGGAAAATCGGCATAGACCCCGGTCACCTTCAAAGCTACCGTATCATCCATGCTCATCACCTTGCCGATTGGATCGTCATCGCCAAAAAATGCTTTAGCCAGCGATGCCGACAATAGGATAGAGTTAGGTTGATCAAGGCCGCGATGATCGCCCCGCAGCATCGGCACGCTGAATAAATCCAACCCCGCCGGCTCGATGAAATTGCCTGATTTCACCAGCTTCTTATCTCCGGCAGCAAAGACATGCTCCACCGTCCTCGAAGACTCCACCACCCGGTTGAAATCGCTGCCGAATTTCATCCGCAGCTCATCCGCCACCGCGGCCGGAATCATCGACTGTGCTTGTTTCCCGTTGGACCATAGCTGCCAGACCTGCGCGATCCGGTCATGATTGGAGAACTGCCGGTCGTATGACCACTCGTTGTATACCCAGCAGGCGATCAGCATGGCCACAGCCATGCCCACGGCAAGCCCACCGATGTTGATAAAAGCGGACAGCCTGTTCTTCAACAGGCTGCGCCAGGCGGTTTTAAAATAATTTCTAAGCATAGCAGACACCCTGCCAATAAAATGCCAAACCGCTAAAATCTTCCTTGCCAATAAGTTACCCGCGACCCGGCTACCCGGTCTGTCCGCATTCGATACAGCAAAGGTTCGTTTTTATGCACTGCAAGTCACACACCCTTCTTCCATCCTGCTTGTTCCAATAGGCCAGATCCCCGATCACAAACCGGTCCTTGTTCTCTTTCAATAATATTTCGTTCTCCATTGGTTTACCTAATTCGAATTGAATATTCTCCTAACCCTTCCGATTCTAATTATGGCGAATTCGCCCCAATTAACCTGAAACACTCCCACACCTCGCATTCCGGGCAAAGCACAGTCTGCACGCACCGGCGCTGCATACCGTTCACTCAAACGTCTGCGCCTGGCCACTTAAGCATCTAATATGCCGGGGCACGAAGGTTTTCCACCTCTTGTGCAAAACCAATTATCAACAACCCGATCAGGAACCCATACTCCCCGATCGTATTGCTCATTCGGAGAAAAGGAAGATGCACCACATTCAGGAGCAGACAGATCAACAACCCGCCATATACCCAATTGTTCCGCCCCCGGTAAAGACTGGCAGCTAACAGCAGCGGCATGATCCATTGCACTCCATAGTAAGCATGCCGGTAGATCGGCGAGAAAAGATCGGAGATCATATACAGACAGAAACCGATGATCGCAAGCCGCTCCGGCCCCCCATCTCCATACCGCCGTCTCACCTTCGGGAAAACCCAGATCACCACCCCAATCGCAGCCGCCCCCAATACTGCCAGCAACGCTATCGGCATCGGGCGTCCAACCAACTGCCGGTATAGTACAAAGAGATTCCCATTCTCTGAATAAATTCGGACCGGGTCCCGCCCGATCCGCGCCCGTACCGTATCCATGTTCAATCCCTCCCATTCGCGGATAACCGGATCGACCCGGATCGGCCGCTGCCGCGCCCCAAGGTCCTGGTGGATCTTGACCTGCTCGTCCAGCATCGCTGCATAGTCGCCCCACAAACTCCGCTCCCGTGGACTTATCAATATCCACCCCAGCGCAACGGCAGCAGGTAAGATCGACGCCCATCGAAACCCCCGCATCAGGACAAAAGGGATAAGGAACAACACCGCGTTCGGCCTCACCATCACCAGCGCCGCCGCCGACAAACCCGCCAAAAATGGCCACCGTCGCAACGCGAACGTCAGCATCGCGAGCGCGGGTATCAATAAATACGTCTGCCCGTATTTCGCATGCAATTCCCACGCATTCGTGAGCAGGAACAATCCCGCGACCACCACCACCGCCAGTCGCCCGGAAGGCGCCCGCGTCAGCCCAAAGGCATACCCGGTCATCCCCAAAAAAAGCACATAAAGCACCGCCATCCACACCCGCATGATCGTGACATATGGCCAATGCGCAAGGGGGATCAACAGCCGGTGCAGAAAAGGCGTAGAGGTGGAAATGGAAGCGGCATGGGTATCGAAGGCCTGGGGGTCGTAGTAGTCGATGGGGTCCGTGGGGCTGTATTTGTAAAAGTAAGGCGAACCGCCATCCCTGATGATCCGCGCCCCGACGATGCGGTTTCGCAGGTCACCCATATATTCCCGTGAATACCGGATATCGCGCGTGAGCGCATAGCAGCACGAAAAAACGGCCGCCACCGAAAGGCAAATTTCAACCCAAAGTTTGCTCGATGATCTTTCCATCCTTCTTATTCTTCAGGATGACCTTCTTCGCCCCGAAATGTGTCACCTCCTCCTTGATGAGGTAGTGATCCGCATCATATTCGGTCAAATGGCTGTCCTTGGTGACGCCGATCTTCCCGCGCCAGATATCCAGCCGGACCGGCTCCCAAAGCTTGGTCTTCGCGGACCGGTAAGCGGCATCCAGCACCGAATTCACAATATAACCGTCATAGAAGGTCTCTTTCGGCGCTGTCCCGTTCTCAAAAGAATTGAAGACATCAGTGAACATATGGTTGTACCCGAAGTCATTCAGCTCGTCACCCATCGGGAACAGCCAGCCGCTGCTACTTTCCGCCTTCTCCGCCACATAATCCGCTCCCTTCCCCGTCGTAAACATCTCCAACCCCGTCCGCAGACAGTTGTTGATCCAGATCGTTCCCTCCGTCCCCATGACCTCGTCGCGCAGGTCAAGACCACCGCGGAATGTCCAGCTGACTTCAAACTGTCCTATTGCTCCGTTCTCATATTTAATCAGCCCGATCGCATGATCCTCCGCGTCGATCGGTTTGACCTGCGTATCCGCCCAGCACATCACTTCCACCGGCCGGATGTCTTTTCCGATAAAGGACCGCCCGATCTCCACACAGTGACAGCCCAGGTCGAGGATACAACCGCCGCCCGCCTGCTCCTTGTCCCAGAACCAATCACTATGCGGCCCCGGATGCGTCTCCCGCGACTTGGACCAGAGGATGCGGCCCAAAGCGCCGGCCTTCACGCTCTCATGGGCCTTGAGGAATTTTGGTGTATAGACAAGATCCTCCAAATACGCGCTGAAGACCCCCGCATCCTCCACCGCTTCCAGCATCCGCCGCGCCTCCGTCGCATTCCGGCCCAGCGGCTTTGTCGTGATCACCGCCTTCTTATGTTTGCAGGACAACAGCACTGCGATCTCATGTAAGTTATTCGGCAGTGCGATACAGACTATATCCACATCCGGTCGGGAGATAGCCGCTTCCATGTCCTCCGTCGCAAACGAACAATTATAATCCTTCGCGAACTTCTCCGCACTCTCTTTCCGCCGCGAATACACGGCTACGATCTTGTCCCGGTTTCGCTGTCCCAGGATAGAATCGGCATAGAACCGGGCAATGAAACCCGATCCCAGCATAGCGATCTTTACCATATAAAAAAATTTTAACGATTTAAGCGTTAGCCATCCGATTTTCGATTTTTTGCACCGGGTCCTTCCTTTCGCGGAAACTGGCCACGAAGAACAGCAGCACCAATGCAGCGAAGGCTGCCGGGAGCCACCAGAAGCTTTGCCATTGCTGAAGGGTTAGGGCGGGAGCGTCTTTCAGGAACCCGTCATAGACCATGCCCGCGATCCATGCTCCGACCAACATCCCCACGCCATAAGTTACAAAAACGATCAGACCCTGCGCCTGCGCCCTGATCTCGACCTTCGCCTTGGTATCGACGTAGATTTGACCGGTTACAAAGAAGAAGTCATAACAGATGCCATGCAGCGCCACGCCTGTCAGGATCATCCAGTCCACCAGTTCCGGCGCCCCTAGCGCGAATAAAACGTACCGGAGCACCCAGGCCAGCATCCCCGCCGCCAGCATCCACTTCACGCCGAACCGGGCAAAGAAGAACGGCATCAGGAGCATGAACAGCGTCTCGGAAACCTGGCCGATCGTCTGCGTCGCAGATATATTCTTGTAATGGCTGCTTTCAAGGAAGAGCTGTGTCATATTATAATAGGCAGCCAAAGGAATGCAGATGAGGAAAGAGCAGATCAGGAAGATATAGAAGGAAGGACTGCCCAGCTGTTTTAACGCATCGATCCCGATAATGGCGCGAGCCGAGACCTTCTTGCCGCGGGCGGGCGGCGGCGTATGCGGCAGCGTAAAACTATACAGACCCAGCAATAGGCTCGCCGTCGCCGCCATATACAAGGGTAGGGCGGTTTGCTCAGCCTTGACCCCATTGGTGAACTTGACCAGCACAAAGCTGATGATGATCCCTGCTGCGATCCAGCCTATCGTGCCGAAGACCCGGAGCAGCGGGAACTCCTTTTTCTGATCGGTGATCTTATAGAAGCAAACCGTATTGGCCAACCCCATGGTTGGCATATAACAAATATTGTAGGCAAGCAGCAAAAGGACAAAGAGCGTCGTGTTGCCCGTAGCCGATGGAACAAGGAACATAAAGACCGATCCGAGAATATGCAGGGTGCCCAGCACCTTTTGTGTAGCAAAATACCGGTCGGCGATCAGACCGATGAAGAATGGCGCAATGATGGCGGCAATCGGGTTGACCGTAAAGGGCCAGAAAGTGTCTTTCGGCATGCCGTTATTCCTCATATAGACGGCAATCATGGTATACCACGCCCCCCAGATAAAAAACTCAAGGAACATCAGAACGGAAAGCTGAATTCTCGTAGTTGTTTTCATTTCTATAGTGGTTGAATTGCGGGCATAAGGTACAAACGAAAATGCAATATCTTGCACGCGGTATGAGAAATTACGAAGATACTTACCGGCACAAAGGCCTCCGGCGTCAGCTGGTGGAAGTGATCCGCCACAAAGGCATCACCGACGAACGGGTCCTATACGCCATCCTTCATCTGCCACGACATTTTTTCATGGATTCTGCCTTCGATAAGATCGCCTATGAAGACCGTGCCTTCCCCATCGGAGAAGATCAAACCATCTCCCAGCCCTACACCGTCGCCTATCAAAGCCAGCTGCTCGAAATAAAGCCATTCGAGAAAATCCTCGAGATCGGCACCGGCAGCGCCTACCAGGCCTGCGTCCTCGCCGAAATGGGCGCCCAGGTCTATTCTATCGAGCGGCAAAAGAAACTCTTCGATCTGAACAAACAATTTGGATATTTAAAAAAATACCCGGGAATAAAATTCTTCTACGGCGACGGCTACGAAGGCCTCCCCACTTACGCACCATTCGACAAGGTCATCGTGACCGCCGCGGCCCCACATATTCCGCCAAAGCTCGTCGAACAACTGAAACCCGGCGGCCGTATGGTCATCCCCGTGGGCGAAGGGCATGTCCAGCATATGCTCCGCCTTACCCGCCTGCCCGATGGCGGTGCCACCGAAGAAACGTTTGATACTTTCTCGTTCGTCCCACTGCTCGGCGGCAAGAATAGCTAGACGCTCCGCCGCACCCGGCCTATCATAAAAACCCGACAATCTGATCCAGTACCTCCTGGTCCTTATAAACCTTTTTATGCCCGAGACCGGTCGTAAAATGAAAACGAATATTCGGATGCCCGTCCTTCCGGATGAGCGCCGCCTCGTCCAACGATATCACCGAATCCCCTTCATCCTGCACATATAATATCTCCGCTCCCAGCGTTCCGACAACCCGCCTGAGCGAATACCAGTCCAGCGGATGCCCGCTGATTTCTTTCGCATATTCCCCGATCTCACGAACGACCGGGACCGGCAGTTCCAACTCCGCCGCCCATTCTTCCAACGCCGGCGCGACCCCCGGCGCCGGCGCAACCAGCACCAGCCGGCATTCCCCGTCGGTCTCCATGTCCTCCAGTGACAAGGCCAGTGCCAGCCCGCCAAGCGAATGCGCCATCCACGAATGAAAGGGGCCAAAGCTTGTTTCAATTGCGGAAAGCATCCTCACATAATCGGAGATGAACAACCGCTTTCCGCCGGACTGCCCATGGCCCGGAGCATCGAACGCGACCACCTCGTACCCCTTCTTCAGCAATGCCGCGATGTAGTGCTCGAAGACCCGTGACGCCGACCCGAACCCATGGGCGATCAGCACCTTCTTCGGTGCAGTCTCTGCCGAAGGCCGTAACGCATCCGAATACGGCTGCCAACGATGGCCGCGAATGGAATGGCCGTCCAGACGGATGGACAGGGGCTCCCCCGTCTCAAAGATCGGGGGCAGCTTGCCCTTTCGGCGCTTCCCCGGCGTGATGAACAACCGAAAGGCTTTCTCCGCCGATTTGCGCAGGCTCACCAGCGAAAGAATATTTAGCTGTGCACGCGTATATCGCGTTGCGAGTTTTTGCTTTAATTTCATGCTTTTCGAGGGCCCTTGTAAAGGCCGCATACAAAAATACAGTATGAAGACCGTTATTATCGGTTCCGGTAATGTAGCCGGCGTGTTGGGAGAATCCATCGCCGCCGCCGGCCACCCCGTGCTCCAGGTCCTCGCCCGGAACGAAACCCGCGCTGCCGCCCTGGCGCGCTCCCTTGGCTGCCCCTATGCGACCCGCTATGCCGATATCGACCCCGGGGCCGACCTCTACCTTGTTGCGCTCAGCGACAGCGCCCTGGAAAGGCTGGGGGAGACCCTGACCCTGCCCGGCAAGCTTGTCGCCCATACCGCGGGGGCCGCACCCGTCAACATCCTTAGATCCGTCAGCACCCGTACCGGCGTCCTGTACCCGCTCCAGTCCCTCCGCGCCGGTATCCGCCCCTTCCCGCCTATCCCCCTGCTCGTCGACGCCGCAAACCCTGAAGATCTGCAAACATTGGAAGGTTTCGCCAAAACACTTTCCAACCAGGTTAGTCGGGCCGACGATAACACCAGGTTAAAACTCCACCTCGCCGCTGTCATCGTGAATAATTTTACCAATTATCTTTACACCCTGACCGCCGGCTACTGCGAACGGGAAAAGATCGATTTTTCGATCCTGTTACCCCTGATCCGGGAGACCGCCGGCCGGCTTGACCGCAATTCCCCGGAGACCGTCCAGACCGGGCCAGCCGTGCGGGGCGATGCGGAGACAATTGCCAGGCATTTGGAATTATTGAATAATTATAAGGAAATTAGATATTTATACGTGTTATTTACAAATTTAATAGAAGAGTACTATCATGAGCGTATTGGAAAAATTTAAAAGCATCCGGACCTTCATCTTCGACGTTGATGGTGTCATGACCGATGGGAGCGTACAGGTGTTCGAGACTGGCGAACAGGTCCGGCGGATGAACACGCGCGACGGCTATTGCCTGCAACTGGCCGTCAAAAAAGGCTATCGTATTGTAGTTATCTCCGGCGCACTCTCGGAAGGCGTCCGGCAGCGGCTGGACTACCTCGGCATAAAAGATATTTTTCTGGACGTTCACGATAAGGTGGCCGTCCTTCGGCAATATGCCAGCGATCACGGCCTCGACAAGGACGGCATGCTCTATATGGGCGACGATATCCCGGACTACCTCCCCATGCAGTTCGTTGGGCTGGCCTGCGCCCCCGCCGACGCCGCCCCGGAGATCCGTCATATCGCTGCGTACATATCCTCTTTCAACGGCGGCCAGGGCTGCGTCCGTGACGTGATCGAAAAGGTGCTGAAGCTTAACGGCCATTGGGACCTCCAAACAACAGTCGCCTCAAAATAACCGTATGTCACGACTAATTTTCGCTTTTTTCCGCCTTATCCGATGGCCTAACCTGCTTTTTATCGGGCTGACCCAGTTGCTTTTTTATCTTTTTGTCATTATCCCCGGCTACGGCCTCCCCTATGACTTATACCCTGTGTGGCTCAGCCCGCGGCTCTTTTGCTGCGTGTCCTTCTCCTCCATCCTCATCGCCGCCGCCGGCTATATAATCAACGATTATTTCGATCTCAATATCGACCGGGTGAACAAACCCGATAAGCTCATAGTGGAAAAGATCATCAAACGCCGTTCGGCGATCTTATGGCACTGGTTTCTCTCCGGCCTCGGCATCCTTCTGAGCCTCTACGTCAGTTGGAAGCTGCGCAACCCTATCATCGGCCTGGCCAATATCGGCTGCGTCATCCTCCTCTGGTTCTACAGCACAACTTTCAAACGCAAGCTCCTCATCGGCAACGTCGTGATTTCCCTGCTCACGGCCTGGGTCATCCTCGTCCTCTTTGTCTGTGAGGTCCGGCTCCCCTTCGGCTATAATCTCAGCCGTACCTTTAAATATGCCGTCGTCTACGGAGGCTTCGCCTTTATCATCTCGCTGATCCGGGAAGTGATCAAGGATATCGAAGATATGGACGGTGATGCCCGCGACGGTTGCCGCACTATGCCCATCGTCTGGGGTGTCAACGTGGCCAAGGTTTTCACCGCCACCTGGCTCGTAGTCCTCATCAGCGCCCTCGCCGTTATCCAGTTCTATTTCCTGCCCCGCGTGCTCGTTGTCGCGCAGTTCAATTTCTTTCCCCGGGCGCAGTGGATCATGATCGCTTACGGCATCCTCTTTATCGATCTGCCCCTCCTGTGGATCCTGCGGAAGCTTTATTATGCCCAAACAAAAACCGACTATCATCGGCTCAGCGGAGTGATCAAAGGCGTCATGCTCGCCGGCATCCTTTCGCTGGTCCTGCTTGCATTACCATGAACAGCTCCCAAAAAATCGTCCTGGCCTCCGGCTCCCCGCGCCGCAAACAGCTACTGGAATGGGCCGAGATCAGTTTTGATATTATTACGCGGGACACGCCGGAAACCTGGCCGCCCGGCATGCCTGTTCCCGAAGTCCCCGAATATATCGCCCGAAACAAAGCCCTCGCGGTGCAGCAAGCCGTCGGGCCCGACCGCTTGATCGTAGCCGCCGACACCGTCGTCGTCCTGGGCAACGAGATTATCGGCAAACCCAAAGACCGCGCTGACGCCATTTCTATCCTCACCCGCCTTTCAGGTAACAAGCACGAAGTCATTACCGGCGTCGCCCTGCTGAAAGGCAGGACCGAACTAACCTTCGCCGACGCCACTGCCGTATGGTTTCACGACCTGACAACCGCCGAGATCGAAGGCTATGTCGATCGCTACCATCCCTTCGACAAAGCCGGGGCCTATGCCATCCAGGAATGGATCGGGGTCGTCGGCATCCGCCGCATCGAAGGGGATTTCTATAATGTCATGGGGCTGCCCGTGAGTAAAGTCGTACGGGCTCTAAAGGAATTTTAGACTACCCGACCCAATGAATCCGATTTTCTCCGTCCGTTGCCCGAAGATTCTTCTACCTTGCTTCCCGGAGGAAAATGACCATGAGGGATAACCGAGCAAGCGAAGGTTACGAACGAGTTCCCAACGGTGTTGGGAACGAAGTTCTGCTCCATTTCATCTGGCGATATCGCTATTTCAACCACCGCGAACTCACAACCGAAGGTGGCGAACCCCTGTTGATCCACCACCCAGGTGAGCTCAACACCGACCAGGGCCCGGATTTCAGCAATGCTCGCATAACCATCGGCGATACCCTTCTCGAAGGCCCCGTCGAATTGCACGGCAAGTCCTCCGACTGGCTCCGCCACAAGCATTCCGGCGATCCCCATTACCAGAAAGTTATCCTTCATGTCGTCTGGCTCAACGATATCGCCATCCCGCCTGATGGCATCCCCGTCCTGGCACTCCATGACCGGGTATCCAATTTGCTCTTGCCCCGGTATCAGCAATTCATGACTGCCCGCTCCTATGTCCCCTGCGCGCCACTTCTGTCCGCCGACATGGCCGCCAACCTTTCCACTCCCGGCGCCGCCATCCCTTGGCCCGCCTTCCGTCAATTCCTGCTGCTGCAACGTCTCCAAACCCGTACCCGGTTCATCCGTTCACTCCTCGACGAACACCGCCCGCACTGGGAAGAGGTCATCTTTCAACTAGTCGCCCGGAGCCTCGGCCAACCTGTCAACGGCGACGCCTTTCTTGCCATCGCTCAAAGTATCCCTCTTTCGTATCTGCTCCGCCGCCGCACCGACCCGGCCCGCCTTGAAGCCCTCTTCCTCGATCAGGCCACCCGCCTCGACCCGCCGCTTTCCTTCTTCCGAATGCGTCCCGCTCACCACCCCCATATCCGGTTGAAACAGCTCGCCGGCATCCTCAACCTCCATACCGGCTGGTTTACGACCCTCCTCGAATCCGACCATCCCCCGGCCCTCCTCGATACCCTCGATGTCAAAGGCCTCGGGATCCAAACAAAACATTCCATCCTCATCAATGCCTTTATCCCTTTCCTCTACGCCTATGGTACTCTCCGCCAGGAATCGCAGAAATGCGCGAAATCCCTCCGCTGGCTGGAACAAACCGCGCCTGAAAACAATACCGTCATCCGACGCTGGCGACAGCTGGGATTACCGGCCGCCTCAGCAGCCGACACTCAGGCCCTGCTTGAATTGAGGAAAAATTATTGCTCCGAAAAAAAATGCCTCGATTGCGCCATCGGCCGCCACCTGCTCACTACGCCATCACCGGCCAATGAAAATCAATCTTGACCTCCATGTCCGGATGGATACTATACATCACCGGACAAGTATGGGCCGTCCGCTCGAGGACCGCCCGGGTCTTCTCATCCGCCTGGAACCCCTCTGGAAACTCAAACACAATATGCACCCCGGCAATCCGCCGCGGATCGGGTTTCATGATCTTCTGAACTGATAGCCTCATCCCCCGCAGGTCAACCGGCAGATCCCTGGCCTTTATTCCCATGGTCGTCGCCATACAGGCGCCAAGAGCGGTTGCCACAAGGTCTGTCGGCGAAAAACGCTGTCCCTTCCCCTGGTTGTCCGTAGGTGCATCTGTCTCAATTTCAGTCCCGGACTGCACGTGCGTGGCAACCGTTCGCAACTCTCCCTCGTAAATAATTGTTGAAGTCGGCATTGTGCAAATTTTACCTAAATTTACGCCAGTTAATTCAAAACCATCCCAGTGAACCAACTTAAGCCGCGATTCCGGCATATTTTCCTGATGTTCCTCGCTGCCATCCCGGCCCTTCAACTTTGCGCGCAGGACAGCACGTACACCCCTCCTCCTACTACCCGGCAGACCCGGCAACAACAGAAACGGAACAGGATGAACAACGCTCTGCGCATGGAAGAGGAAGGCGATCTTATTTTCAATCGCCAGAATGTCTTCGGCTTCCACCTCGCCAGCGATGGGTACGGCATGTCGTATGAAAAAGGCTTTTTCCGCACCCCCACCCGCACCGTTCTGTGGCAGTTCGAACTGAATGAAAAACATAGCCAGAAGGAACATCATGTCACCGCTCAGACCGACGCCTTCGACTTTTCCTCCCTCGTTCCTTATAAGGCCAACAATTTATACGAATTCAAAGTCTCCATCGGCCAGCAGATCCTCATCGGCGGCAAAGGCAACAAGAATGGCGTCGCCGTGACTGCCCTGTATGCCGGCGGACTGACCCTGGGCATGCTCAAGCCCTACTATCTGGATATCAGCAATAACAACGGGTCCAGCAGTCAACAGACCTATTCCCAATTCGCCCAGGACACCACCTTCGGCGACCAGATCACTGGCGCTGCCGGCTTTCTTATCGGCTGGGATAACCTTACCGTCAAACCGGGAGTAAATGCCCGGCAAGGCATGCGCTTCGACTATGGACGCCTCAACCAGACCGTGGCCGCCATCGAAGTAGGACTGACAGAGGAGTTTTTCAGCGGCAAAATGCCCATAATGTACCTTGTTGCTCCGGCCAAGCAATTCTTCTTCAACGCCTACGTAGCCATCCTCTTCGGCAACCGGAAATAGGTGGATCCGCTGTCCCGAAATTACCCGTAACTTTGCCTGATGGAACAAAGGATTCAGAAGCCCAACTGGTTACGTGTCAAACTTCCGATAGGAGAAAACTATAAACACGTTCGTGGCCTTGTAGATACCCATAAGCTTCACACGATTTGCGAAAGCGGGAATTGCCCCAATATGGGTGAATGCTGGGGCGAAGGCACCGCCACCTTTATGATCCTCGGCAATATCTGCACCCGGAGCTGCGGATTCTGCGCCGTCGCTACCGGCCGCCCCGAATCCGTTGATTGGGATGAGCCCCAGCGGGTAGCCGAAGCGATCCACCTCATGAAGGTCAAACACGCCGTTATCACCTCCGTAGACCGCGATGAACTGAAGGACGGCGGCAGTGTCATCTGGCAAAATACGATCCGCGCGGTCAAAGCCCTCAACCCCGGTACGACCCTCGAGACCCTCATCCCTGACTTCAAAGCTGAAAAGGACAATATCCAACGCGTGATCGATGTCGCGCCCGAAGTAGTGTCGCATAATATAGAGACTGTCGAACGGCTCACACGCCAGGTCCGCATCCAGGCGAAATACTGGCGGAGCATGGAGACACTCAGGATCCTGAAGCAAGGAGGCATGCGCACCAAGTCCGGAATAATGCTGGGCCTCGGCGAACGGAAGGAAGAAGTTCTTCAGACCATGCAGGACCTTCGCGGCAGCGGGGTCGACGTCATCACCCTGGGCCAGTACCTCCAACCCACGAGGAGTCACCTTCCGGTTATTCGATTCGTCCACCCCGATGAATTTGCCGAACTGAAGGAAGCCGGTTACGAAATGGGATTCGATTATGTTGAAAGCGGCCCGCTGGTCCGAAGCTCCTATCACAGCGAACGCCACGTGATCCCTGGTTATGGCCGGTCTGAATGGCTCCGCCAAAAAGCCGCGCTTCAATAGCCAACCGCCGTCATGTCCAACACTTTTATCCCCCAATCCCCCTGCCTGACGTCAAAGCTTGCCCTCTTTCTGATCCCCTTCCTTTTCCAGGCCAGCATCGGCCAATCCCAGTTGCGCTGGCGAAGGGTAGACTCCAATTTCGCCCCTCTTCCCCCGTCCGTCCATGTGTACCGCTCGCCCGACAGCCTCGGCGGACTTCCCTTCATCGCGTATTATGTTTCCGCCCGCCTGAAGGACAAACGCCTTCTCTTCACGACCCAAACGGTAAAGAACAACCGCTTTACTCCAGCCCAGTTCTACCAGATCGAGCAGCAGCCGCTCGTCGTCGTGAACTCGACATTTTTTTCTCCGACCACCGGGGAGGACTGGAACCTCGTCGTGCACAACGGCCGCCTCGTATCGCGCAACCTTAGCTCTCTCCGCGGCACCGGCCGCGATTCCGCCCTATACTATTACCCGACGCGCGGCGCGATTGGCATCGACCGCAGCCGCCGTGCCGATGTCGCCTGGACCTTCACCGACTCCTCGCGCATCTGGCCCTATGCTTTCGAAGACAGGCCGGTCGTTGCTAAAGGCAGGGACTCTCTGCCCTCCATCTATCATCTCGACGATATTAACTGGAAATGGTGGAAAATGCGGACCGCCGTGGGTGGCGGCCCCGTCCTGATCCATGATGGGAAGGTTGATATCACCAATCGGGAAGAACAACTCTTCCCGGATGCTAACGGCGATTACCAGCCCAGGACCGCCATGGGCTATACCCGCGACGGCCACCTCATCATCCTCGCCATCCAGGGCCGGACTCCGGGCAAAGCCGCCGGCGCCACCCTTCAGGAAGAGGCGCTCCTCATGCTCGGTCTCGGCTGCTACGAAGCGCTCAACCTCGACGGCGGCGGCAGCACCTGCCTCCTCGTCAATGGCAAAGAAACCGTCCGCCCCTCAGACTCCAAAGGTGAGCGACCACTTCCAACCGTCTTCTTAATAAAAAGGAAATAAGATCATCTCTGCCAGGCGATGGCGCAGGGGCGAAGCCCTCACCCCTTCATATCCCACACCAGCGCGCTCGCGCCGAGGATCGCCGCATCGGACTCTTTCAAATGACTGACCAGTATCTTCACCTTATTCTGAAATACCTGGATCAAATTTGCCTCCATATTCTCCCGCGTCGGCTTTAAGATCAGATCCCCCGCCTTTGTCAACCCGCCGAAAAGAATGATCGCTTCCGGACTTGAAAACATCACAAAGTTCGCCAGGGCCATCCCGAGTATCCCCCCGGTAAAATCAAAGATCTCTTTCGCCAGCTCATCCCCCTGGATCGCCGCATCATAAACGCGCTTCGAATCCAGCTGATCCTTCGGCACGTCCCGCAGCAGGCTGGGCTCCTTATGTTGTTCCAACTTCTCGATCGCCGTCAGTTTAACCCCCGTCGCGGACGCGTAGCTCTCCAGCGACCCTTTCTTCCCCGTGCCTTCATGATACCGCCCGTTCGGAATAATTATGGTATGCCCCAGTTCACCGGCAAACCCGTCATGTCCATAGATCAGCTTCCCGTTCGCCACGATCCCGCTCCCCACGCCCGTGCCGAGCGTGATCATGATGAAATCCTTCATTCCCTTGGCCGCTCCATACATCATTTCGCCAATCGCCGCCGCATTCGCATCATTGGTGAGGATGGACGGCAACTGGAACTTGTTCTGGATCATCTTGGCTAACGGCAATATCCCCTTCCAGGGGAGGTTGGGCGCATATTCCACGGTACCGCTGTAGTAGTTGCCGTTTGGCGCACCGACCCCGATCCCGCGCATCCGGCCCGAACCGCCTGCCTTGTCGATAAGCACCAGCAGGTTCCGGTGCAGCTCATCGATGAAACCCTCCAGACCTTCGTATCCGCGCGTGGACATCTCCCCCGAAAACAGCAGATTGCCGTTTCGATCTACAATACCATACTTGGTTCCGGTACCGCCGATATCAATGCCGATCGCTAACGATTCGTACGATAAAGAAGTAGAAGAGGCCTTTGCCATGAGAAAACCGATCTTTTAAATGACGGGGCAGCAAATATAACACATTCATCAATGCCCGCCGCCAATCTGTTCGTCGAAGTTCAGCCCCTGGGCCTTTAGCACGCTCCGGAGCTTCAGCGCCAGCCAGGCCAGCACGACATAGCAGACGACCGCCACCAGATAGCTATAGTGCATTCCCGTCGCTTTGCTTAACCTGTCACCCACAGCCCCCTGGAACGGCGGAACCACGGCCCCGCCCAGGATCATCATGATCAGGAAGGACGAGCCCTGCGACGTGTATTTCCCAAGACCTGCCACGCCCAGCGAGAAGATACAGGGCCACATGATCGAATTGCAAAGACCTGCCGCCATAATACAATAAACCGAGAAAATGCCGGTCGTCAGCACTCCGATGAGGATAAACGTCCCTGCCAGTAATGCCAGCGTCAGAAGCGTTTTGACCGGTTTCTGCTGCCCGTAGAAGAAGGCGACGATAGCTATGGCCACAAAAGCGGCGTAAGGATACAAATCGCTGATATCTCCGCTGTAGAGATAATTGACCAACAGCGCGACCGCAAACGCCACGAACGGAACCACGACTGTCGCGATCCGTTTCCCCATGTCCGAAAGATTGAATACTCCGATCGCGCCCGTCCAGCGCCCGATCATCAGGCTCGCCCAATAAAGGCTTACATATTTGGAGATCTTACTCTCATCGAGACCGGCAGCCGTCAGATAATTCTTCTCGCGTAGCAAAGCCCCGAAATTATTGTCGATAGTGACTTCCACCCCCACATACAAAAAGATGCCAAGCATCCCGTAGACCAGTTGCGGGTATTTCATCGCCCCCCAATGGTCAGGTCTTTTTATCGCCATACTGTTGGAAGTGAAAAGAATCCCCAGAACGATGACCAGCAAGGCGATAAGGAGCGGCAGGTTTGGAATAGCTGTCAGTTTTCCGATGATTATGATGATCACGATGAGCATGGTCATAAGGGTAAGCGATCGGGTGGCCTTGCTGCTTGTCTCGAAGTGCTCATCGTCCTTGCCGGCTGGAAGTGGGCTAAAGGTAAAGAACAACGCCACCGCCGCAAAAACACATGCTACGATCAGAAAGAGGTTATTGATATTCGTGACAGTCGCCGCGCTGGCATCAGCGCCGACCTTACCAAAGAGAAAAAGACTGAAAATGATCGGCCCCACTGTTGTCCCAAACGAGTTGATGCCTCCGGCGAGATTAAGCCGGTGACTACCCGTCGAGGGGTCGCCCAGCATAATGGCAAATGGCTGCGCCGCCGTCTGCTGGAGAGAGAATCCAAGTGCGATCACGAAGTAGGCTGTCAGCAATCCAGGGAAAGAATGGGCATTGGCGAAAGGAATGATCAACAATGCCCCTGCCACGGAGATCCAAATACCGTAAATGATCCCTTTCTTATATCCAATCCGGTTGATAATATCATATTTGAGCAAACTGGATATGAGATAGAGCGCCAGCGACCCGATAAAATACGCGCCGTAGAAGGCTGAACCCAACAGTTGCGATTCGAATTGATTCAAATGGAAATTATGCCGGCAGAACGGAATGAAGATACTCTGCGACGCCGCAATGAATCCCCAGAAAAAGAAGACGAGAACCAGCGTGAAAAGGGCGCCGGTGTTGGTCGGTTGTTTTGCTTGAATGGCTAGACTCACGGTTTTAGAATTAAGGTCTGAAAATAGCGAGATTTCCTGACGCGAAAAATTTTTTCATCTTCGGCACGCCTTATAACGAAAAACCTTGCTAAATTGAACGACAATACTTTGCGCATCACATGGAAATAGTTCACGTATCGGCAGAATGTTATCCCGTGGCAAAAGCCGGTGGTTTGGGCGACGTAGTAGGTGCGTTACCAAAATATCAAAACGGGCTTGGCCATAACGCCAAAGTGGTCATGCCCATGTACCGGACTAAATTCCTAAACGACAACCAATGGGAGGTTGTGCATAAAGGCTATACTCACCTGCACGATTACTGGTTCAACTATACGGTTATCAGGGAGGCGACGAACAAATTGGGATTCGAACTATACCTCCTGGACATCTACGGCCTGCTGGACCGCGATAAGGTCTACGGTTACGGCGACGACACCGAACGTTTCTTTTCCTTTCAGATCGCCGTCGCCGACTGGCTCAATTCCTGGTCGCACACACCCGACATCGTCCACGTCCACGACCACCATACCGCCCTCATCCCCTTCATGTTCAAGTACTGCTATGGGTTCAGGAAGCTGGTTGACATACCCACCGTACTGACCATCCATAATGCCCAGTACCAGGGTCAAACGGGAATGGATAAAACGGTCTATATACCCGAATGGGATGTCTGGAAGCGGGGCCTGCTGGAATGGGAAGGCGCCCTCAATCCACTGGCATGCGGCATCCGCTGCGCCTGGAAGGTCACCACCGTCAGCCCTACTTACCTGGTCGAAATGCGGTACAGCTCGATGGGACTCGAGCCCTTGTTGGAATACGAAAAAGGCAAATGCAGCGGCATCCTGAACGGCATCGACACCAAAGTCTGGGATCCAGCCACCGATCACTATTTCGATCATCATTATAACGCAGAGACCGCGGAGGAAGGCAAACAACGCAACAAGGAAGCCCTTTGCTTCGAGTATGGCCTCGACCCCCGGAAACCGCTCATCACCTTCATCGGCCGCCTGGTCAGTGACAAAGGAGCGGACCTCATCCCGCAGGCCGTCGAAGATTCCTTTTATTATATTGGCCGCCGCATGTGCTTCCTGATCCTCGGCAGCGGACTGCCTTCGATCGAAGGCCACCTCCAATCCATCCGGACTATGTCGCGCGGCGACTACAATACGTACATTGGCTACGATGAAGCGCTGAGCCACCGCCTTTATGCGGGTTCCGATTTTATCCTGATGCCTTCCCGCGTCGAGCCCTGCGGCCTGAACCAGCTTTACGCCTTGCGCTATGGCACCGTCCCGGTCGTCCGCAACACCGGCGGTCTTCACGACACCGTGATCGACTACGGCGATCCCGGCGGCTATGGCATCCGTTTCCTCCACGCCTCCGTGCAGGATATGACCCACGCGATCTGGCGGTCGACAGAACTGTTTGCCAATCGCGAGATGCTGCGGGACGTCCGTCAGCGGATGATGCAGCTGGACTTTAGCTGGGAGGCCAGCGTCAGAGCCTACCTGGATCTGTATCAGCACATTTAATCACTCATCAACAAACGCTTGTATATGTCAAAAGAGATTCTTTCCGTGATTTTGGGTGGCGGCGCCGGAACCCGGCTCTATCCCCTGACTGCCAGCCGTTCCAAGCCAGCCGTTCCGATCGCAGGCAAGTACCGGCTCGTGGACATCCCCATCTCAAACTGTCTGAATTCCGGTATCACCCGGATGTTCGTCCTGACCCAATTCAACTCGGCGTCCCTGAACCGGCATATAAAGAACACCTACCACTTCAGCGCATTTAGCTCAGCTTTCGTCGACATCCTCGCTGCAGAACAAACCCCCGACAACCCAACCTGGTACCAGGGGACGGCTGACGCGGTCCGCCAGTGTCTCCGCCATCTCGGGCCTTTTGACAGCGACTACGTACTGATCCTCTCCGGCGACCAGCTCTACCAGATGGACTTCATGGAAATGCTCGACCATCACAGGAAACTGGGCGCCGATATCTCCATCGCCACCATCCCTGTCAACGCCCGCGATGCCTCGGACTTCGGGATCATGAAGATGGACGAAAGCGGCTTCATCACTACCTTCACGGAAAAACCAAAACAGGAAGCTCTCGGCCCCTGGGTCAGTGATACCGGCCATGCCATGCAGGCCCAGGGTCGAAACTATCTTGCGTCAATGGGGATATATATCTTCAACCGCCAGCTGCTTACCGACCTGCTCCAAAACGAATACGTTGAAGCCACCGACTTCGGTAAGGAAATAATTCCCCAGTCTCTCGAAAAATACAAGGTCGTGAGCTACCAATACGAAGGCTACTGGACCGACATCGGGAATATCCCCTCCTTCTTCGAAGCCAACCTCGGCCTCACCAAAGACATCCCGGATTTCAACCTCTTCGATAACGAAAAGACCATCTATACCCGCGCCCGCATGCTGCCGCCGGCGAAGATCAGCGGCACCACCCTCGAAAAGACCATCATCGCGGAAGGCTGCATCATCAACGCTTCGCGTATCGAGAACAGCGTCATCGGCATCCGCACCCGCATCGGCACCGGGACAACGATCGTATCGAGCTACCTCATGGGGGTCGACTTCTATGAAACGATCGAAGAGATCGAACAGGCCCAGTCGCATGGCCTGCCCACCGTCGGGATCGGTCATCGCTGCTACATTCGCAATGCCATCGTCGACAAGAACTGCCGCATCGGCGATGATGTCAGGATCAACGGCGGGCATCATCTCGAAAACGCCGACCATTCGCTCTATACCGTCAAGGAGGGCGTAGTCGTGATCAAGAAAGGCGCCGTGCTGCCAAACGGATTCGTAATTTAAGGACCGGCTCATCACTCCAAACGATTGCCTATGGCTATTTCCAATACCCCCGGCTCTTCGCGGTCGGGGGCCCATCACAAACCTCTGCTGACCACCGGGCAAATCATTTCCATGAGCTTTGGTTTTCTCGGGATACAGTGCGGTTTTGCCCTCCAGAATTCCAACACCAGCCGCATCCTCCAGTCTTTTGGGGCCGATGTCGACCAGTTGCCGGCCTTCTGGCTGGTCGCGCCCATCATGGGAATGATCATCCAGCCGCTGATCGGTCATTACAGCGATCGAACCTGGAACAGGTTAGGAAGGCGCAAGCCCTATTTCCTGACAGGCGCCCTACTGTCGGCACTTGCGCTGGCTTTGGTACCCAACTCTGGCAATCTGGCCGGGTTCATCCCCGTGCTGTGGATCGGCGGTGGCTTCGTCATGATCATGGACGCCTCGTTCAATGTGGCGATGGAACCCTTCCGGGCCTTGGTGGCAGACAATCTGCCGGACAGTCAACGGGCCAAGGGGTTTGCCATCCAGGCCTTTTTGATCGGCATCGGAGCCGTGGCGGGCTCCTATATGACCAGTATCCTGGCGTGGTTGGGATTTAGCCAGGTCTCGGGCCCAAATGGGGTGGCGGACAATATCAAGTACGCTTACTATATCGGCTCCGCGATTTTTGTCCTGGCTATTTTGGTGACCGTCTTTCGTTCGAAGGAATATCCGCCGGAAGAATATGAACTCTTTAACGGTCGCCCCGATGCAAAGGAGGAAAAGGCAGGCCTTGGACAGATCGTGGAGGATTTTCGAAAGATGCCAAGGACCATGCGTCAGCTCGGACTGGTACAGTTCTTCAGCTGGTTTGCCATGTTCAGCATGTGGGTGTTCATGAGCCCGGCGGTGGCCACCCATGTTTACGGCCTCTCGGGTGACTATGTACATACTAAAGCGGGTAATGATGCCGGTAATATTGTCGGCAATGCGTTCGGGGTGTACAATGGCGTCGGCGCTTTGTTTGCCCTCTGCCTGACGCCGATGGCACGGAAACTGGGAAGAAAGATGACCCATGCGCTCGCGCTGCTGGCGGGCGGCATTGGCCTGATCTCGATCTTTTTTGTCCACGGCCAATGGGGTCTGTACGGCTCGATGATCGGAGTAGGGATTGCGTGGGCCAGCATCCTGGCCATGCCCTATGTCATCCTCAGCAGCAGCATCCCCGCCGGTAAAATGGGTATCTATATGGGCATCTTCAATTTTTTTATTACCCTGCCGCAAATCGTCAACGGCATCGGCGGTGGTTGGATCGTGAAGCATATCTACGGGGATCAACCCGTTTATTCTATCGTCCTTGCCGGCTTTTGCCTCATCGCGGGCGCGGTCTCGGTGCTGTTCGTCTATGACGGTGGTGCTATCCGCATCCAGCAGGAAAAGGCGGGATTTTATGCCGATCAATTATCGTAACTATGAAACAACTATTATTTGTTATCGCTTTTCTCTCGCTTTCCGCAACCGCACAAACAAAAGCGCAAGCCGAGCCGCTGGAAGTGATTCGGGACACGTCTCCAGTGATAACGGTTTTCCCGACCAACTGGTGGGTTGGGATGAAATACTCGACCCCCGAGCTGATGATCCATGGCATCGGCATCGGAAATGCAGAACGAATAGTCGGCGGCAAACAGGACGTCACCATCGCTGACTGGCACCGGGTGGAGAATCCCAACTACCTCTTCCTGCATCTGAAAATTAGCCCGACCGCAAAACCTGGAACGGTCGGGATCTTTATCCGCCTTAAATCTGGAAAGGTTCTCGTGGTAGACTACCATCTCCTTCCCCGCCGCACCGGTAACGGCACCGACTACGCCCGGGGCGTCACTTCGAAAGACTTCATTTACTTCCTCATGCCCGACCGCTGGTCCAACGGCGACCCTTCCAATGACCGCATCCCGGGTCTGAAAGACCAATCCCTCAACCGGGACAGCATTTTCCTGAGACACGGCGGCGATTTCCAGGGCATCATCAACCACCTCGACTACCTCCAGTCGCTCGGCGTCACCACCCTCTGGATGACCCCCGTGATCGAAAACGACATGCCCAACCGCACCGAACACGGCTACGCCTTCACCGACCACTACACGATCGAACCCCGCCTCGGCGGCGCGGCCCTCTATAGAAACCTCAGCGACTCCCTCCACAAAAGAGGTATGAAGCTGATCCAGGACGCCGTCTATAACCACGTCGGACTTTATAACTGGTTCATCCAGGACCTCCCGGAAAAAAGCTGGCTGCATCAATGGCCAAAATACACCCAAACCAACTATCGCGATCAACCGCTTTTCGACCCCCACGCCAGCGAGATCGACCGGAAGCTCAGTAGCGACGGCTGGTTCACCCGCGAGATGCCCGACCTCAACCAGGACAACCCCGATGTCGCCGAATTCCTTATCGAACACGCCATCTGGAGCGTGGAAATGTTTGGCGTCGACGGCTGGCGTATCGATACGTATATCTATTGCAGCCTCCCATTCATGAATAAGTGCAATTCAGCCCTGATCGCGGAGTACCCGAAGATGACGATGTTCGGGGAGACCTGGGTACACGGCGTTGCCAACCAGGCCTATTTTGTGCGCAACAATCTAAATGTTCCCTTCAAAAGTAATCTCATGGGCGCCGTCGATTTCCAGCTGCTGTTCAACGGCATCCAGCCTGCAGTCAAAGACACTACAGGCAGTTGGGATGGGGGAGTGGGATCACTGTACAACACCCTCAGCGACGACTTCCTCTACCAGGATCCAACCCGCAACGTGATCTTCCTGGACAACCACGACATGACGCGCTTTTTCTCGCAGATCGGCGAAGACCCGGCCGGACAAAAGATCGGGATCGAATGGCTGCTGACGGAACGCGGCATCCCCCAACTGTACTATGGAACTGAAATCTGCATGAAAGGGATCGACAACCCCGATGGGTGGGTCCGCCTCGACTTCCCCGGTGGCTGGCCCGGCGATAAGAAGAACGCCTTCACCGGCGAAGGCCTGGCGCCCTATGAATTGGAAGTGCAGCAGTTGACAAAAACCCTCGCAAACTTTCGCCTCCACTCCAGCGCCCTTAAAGCCGGAAAAATGATGCAGTACGCCCCCCGCGGCGGTCTCTATGTGTATTTCAGATATGACGCCAATCAAACCATCCTCTGCGCCATGAACCCCGGCAACAATCCCCACAAAATCGATTTCTCCCATTACGCCGAACGCACCGCCGGCTTTACCCACGGCACCGATATTCCAACGGGCCAAACCTATTCGCTCGATAAACCAGTCGAGATTCCGCCTCGAACGATGTGGGTGCTGGAATTGAAAAAATGACGCGGCACATCCCTCGCGCGCAAGCCCCGCGTGGGCGATCTACAACATAGTATCCTCCATAAACTGCCTGCCCTGCTTACCCCAATCCTTTATCGCATTCTGAAGCGTCTCACTTAATCCCGCATTGGTGACCCGCTTCCCTTTAGCAGGCGCAGCTACCTGTGTCTCCGGCACCTGCACCGCCTCGACCTTCGTGGCGAACCAGGTCACGTGCTGATGCGGCAACGCGATCCCGAGGATCATGCCGGGCAAGCCGCTAAACGACTCGGGACCCCCTGAAGTCAGGATCTCGTCCGTATAGAAAGCCACTACATAGATAGAGTCCATGATCAACGCATTCGCCCGGCGGCAGTTGAACCCCGCTATCACCCGCGTCTCATCGGTGATCTTCCACTTGATGTGGCGCATCGTGTCCGCCACCAGGAAGGTTTGTTCAAAAACCGCCTTTTGGCTGACGCTTTTCTCCTGCTCCAGGTCGGCAAAGATCACATTTTGCTGCGCCGGCGCCTGGAAGAAGAACGGGTTCGGCTTGTCCGGGCTTTCCCGCCCCGGCCGGTACAAGGTCTTCGTCCGTGTAAACAACAGATCGAAATAGTCGGTCTTGAATTTGTTCCCCATCAACTTTTTCGAGAACTCCGTCCAGCTTTCGTCACCGGGGTCCGCTATCGCTTCCCGCTGCGCATATTGATTGACCTTGCGCTCAAACTCGATCTTTCCCTGGGACAGGAAAATATTGTTCTGCGCCACCGTCCGCCCCGCGAACAGCGCCAACAGCATCCCGACAAATGTAATCTTCGCCATAGAAAACAGGTTTTAATCCCCGGCTGCAGCCTAGTTCCCGCGGCCCGGCACCGGGATGCCGGCTTTTGTAAAATTCCAAACCACCGAAAAAAGAAAATACCGCTTTATCGTACTATACGTATTCTGTGTGATAAAACTACTGCTTACATTCCGATTGAACCCATTATTTTGGTTCAGCAGGTCGTTGACCGACGCCTTGAACATCAGCTGATCGTTCTTCAGGAGCTTTTTCCCGATCCAGCCGTTCACCAAAAAGACGTTGTTATTGGTAGTGAACACCGGCGTTTTCTGCCGGATGTTCAGATTGGCATCGGCATGCACCTGCATATGCCACGGCAAAAAAACATCCGCTCCCGGATCGATCTGGTAAGTATAATAATGCGTGGTAAGCATAGGATCGATGCTGGACTCACTCGTCGTATAAGTCAGATTGGCATTCAGGTAAAACTCATATTTCTTCTCCTTCGACTTCCAGAAGCTTAACCCGCCGGTATAATTGCCCGACTTCGTGAGATTATTGACATTGTTCACAATCGTGACATTATTGCCTTGATTGAACGAGACATTGATATTCATGTTCATGTCCGGCCCTTTTATCTTGAACCCATAGCCGAACCAGCCATTCCACATATGGTTGCCGCTCACATTGACGGATTGAGTCGTCTGCTTGCCCGTCGTATCGTTGACATTCAGGCTGCTGCCGATCGCGTTTGCCGTGAAACTATAACTGATATTGCCATAAATACTCCGCTCGGTCAGGATATGATAGCTGTTATAGCCGATATTGAACCTGTTCTGGAACTGTGGCTTCAGCCCGGGGTTCCCGATGATCACATTGAGCGGGTTCTCATTGCTGGCGATCGGCTGCAGCTGTTGCAAGGTCGGCGGCGTGGTATTCCCCGAATAGCGAACAAAGAGCCGGGTCTGGGCGGCGAACTGATAGTTGAGCGTCGCGTTGGGATACCAGTTGATAAAATCCCGCCGCGCCGAGGTGTCGGCTACCAGGTCCTTTTGCCGGTAACTGGAGAACGCGATGTCATTGGCCGCGGTCAGCCGGAACTTCTTTCGGATCATCGTGTATGCCAAACCGGCCCGCTGGGTGAAAATATTGTATTGATAGTTGTTGCTGTATAACGAATCCAGCGCATCGTATTTGCCGTTTCCGTCTTTATTATAGGAGTTTCGGTCCGAATGCGTATTGTTGAGGGTCGCGCCATAGTCGATACCCAGGAAGATCTGTTTGCCGATCGGCTCCGTATAGACCAGCCGCGAATCCAGCAGGATATTTTTTGTGAGGTAGTTTTTATATTGGTTGACCAACGAATCCTGCACGAGTACACCCCCGCTGTAAAACGCCGTATTGCTGTACAGATAGCCCGACGACGTGTTGTCGCTGTAATTCTCCCGCACATTCAGGGAGACCGTTCGGCCTGGCTTGCCCAGCTTCTTCCGCCAAAGGAGGTTGCTGTTGTATCCTCGGTTGTCCCCCACCGTGTTGACCGTCCGGACGTTTTGGTTCACCAGACTGCTGTCGCTTGCGATGGCCTGGGAAGAGTCAAGCTCGTTATTGACCTTATGGTCATTCCCGCCATCCGCGCTGAACTTGATCGAAGAGGTGGAGTCGAACTTCCATTCATAGATGGCGCTGAAGTTCTGGCGGATGATCTCGCGGTTGAACTTCTGGGACGAATTGGTGTAATAAACCGTGTCCGGAAGGATATTCTCCGAACTCGTCGCGCTATTCCCATGCATCGACAGGTCCATGTATTTATAGTTGCCGTTGAGCGACAGCGCGTCATCATTCCACTTGTTGTTGAAATGCAGACCGCCCGTCTTGACCGTCGGGAATCCCTGCCCTGAGTATTGGCCGTTCCAGTCATCGAGGTCGTCATTATTCCCTATCCCATTGAAGGTGACTGCGCCCGTATTGTCATCTACGTCGAGGTTACTTGCAAAGCTCTGCCCGTAGGTGTCCCGGTCCTGCCAATTCAACCCCGTCTTTCCCGTATTGGAAAGGATGCCGTATACCGAGAGCTTTTCTTTTTTTCTGAAATAGTTGGCCATCAACTCTTCGTCATAGTAACCATCCGTTCCTGCGCTGGCGGTAACACGGCCGAAATAGCCGTTCTTTTTGTTGTCTTTGAGCTTCAGGTTGATGGTCTTGTCGCGCACTCCGTCATCTATCCCCGTAAAGTTCGCCTGGTCGCTTTTTTTGTCATACACCTGCACCTTGTCCACCATGTCCGCACGTAGATTCTGGGTCACGAGGGTAGGGTCGTCGCCAAAGAACTCCTCACCGTCAACCAATACCTTTTTCACGGTCTGCCCCTCCGCCGTTATCTGCCCGTTCCGGTCGACCTGTATCCCCGGCAATCGTTTCAACAAATCTTCCACCGTAGCCCCCGCATGCACTTTAAAACTGTCGGCGACGAATTCCGTCGTGTCCCCCTTGATATGCATCGCGCCTTTCCGGGCGCTGATCACCACCGACTCGAGCAGCTTGCTCTTCAGGACCATGGGAATGGGCGGCAGAACGACCTTGGCCGCGGAATCAACATCAAGTGTATCGATATAGTCGGCGTATCCGGGATAGGTGACAAGGATGAGATAGTGGCCGCCCGGGAGCTTGGACAGCCGGAAATCACCTGCTCCATCGGAGCGGGCATGCCGGATCATCATGGAATCCGTTTTGCGCAAGAGCAGGATGGAACTGTTGGCGAGATTCTTTTTTTCGGCGGTATCGGCGATCTTTCCGCTGACCTGTGCTGTTTGCCCGAAGGCTATGTGAGGCAGTAGGACCCCGGCTGAAGTGAAGAGAACACAGAATAGAATACAGGCAATTAGTTTGGGCATAATGGATTGATGGTTAATAGAAAGCCTCTGTAAATTATCCTCAAAAACAGGGATATACAAAGGCGATCCCTTAAATTTACGTTAAAGACGGAAAGGACGGGGTTATGTTGCTTCGCAACTCTCCGGTGATTCAAAAATTTTGGAATTCCATAAAATTAATGCCAGTGGAACCAGCGATCGGGAAAAAATACGAAGACATTCATTTCGTCGATTCTACAAAACCGGTTTGGAATTATTCCCTCTTCACGGAGGAGGATATCCGGAATTTTCAGCAGGGCACCCATTACCGGGTGTATGAGCGCATGGGTTCCCATCCGGCCAATGTCCTTGGGATTGATGGATATTACTTTGCGGTCTGGGCGCCGAATGCAACCGCCGTTTCGGTTGTCGGCAACTTTAACAACTGGACAAACGATACCCATCCTTTATTTGTCCGGCTGGACCGGTCGGGCATCTGGGAAGGTTTTATTCCGCATTTCCGCACCGGCGAGATCTATAAATACCATATCCACGGTTTCGGCGGGGGCACTCTCGACAAGGGCGACCCTTATGCTTATTTCTGGGAGATGCGCCCCCAAACGGCCTCGATTACCTGGCAGCTGGATTATGGCTGGCAGGACGGCGATTGGATGAAGAGGCGGAAAGCCCACAACTCCCTCGAAGCGCCATGGACGGTCTATGAAGTGCATCTGGCCAGTTGGATGCGCCCGGATCCAAACAACGAGGAGCGCTACAACAGCTACGACCAGATCCGCGAGCGACTGGTGCCTTACGTGAAGGAAATGGGGTTTACACACGTTGAGCTCATGCCCGTTATGGAACATCCTTTCGACGGCAGCTGGGGCTACCAGGGAACGGGTTATTATGCCCCTACGTCGCGCTTTGGCAACCCGCAGGGATTCATGGCCCTTGTCGACGCGTTCCATCAGGCCGGCATTGGCGTTATACTCGACTGGGTGCCCTCCCACTTCCCCTATGACTACCACGGGCTCTATCTTTTCGACGGCGCCAATACCTACGAATACGCCGATATGCGTAAGGGCTTCCATCCCGATTGGAACAGCTATATCTTCAATTACAAACGGGGAGAGGTCAAATCCTTCCTGATCAGCAATGCGCGCTACTGGATAGACAAGTATCATATTGACGGCTTGCGCGTGGACGCAGTGAGTTCCATGCTTAAACTGAACTATTCAAGGAAGGAAGGGGAGTGGGAACCCAATGAACATGGTGGCGATGGTAACCTCGAAGCCATCTCGTTCATAAAGGACCTTAATCAGACCCTCTTTCGTGATTTCCCGGATATTCAGATGATCGCCGAAGAAGCCACCGACTGGCCCGGCGTCAGCCGCCCAACCTTCGCCGACGGTCTCGGCTTCGGCATGAAATGGATGATGGGCTGGATGCATGACACCCTCGACTTCTTCAAGCTCGACCCCGTTTTCCGCGGCGCCAACCAGGACAAGTTCACCTTCTCGATGGCCTATTACTATGATGAGAATTTCGTGCTGCCGCTTAGCCATGATGAAGTAGTACACGGCAAGTCGCCGATGCTGTACAAAATGCCGGGCGACGAGTGGCAAAAAGCGGCGAACCTCCGCTTGCTTTACACCTATATGATGACCCACCCCGGCGGCAAGCTGCTGTTCATGGGCAATGAGTTCGGCGCCACAACCGAATGGAATTACAAGACAGAGCTGCCGTGGGGATTGCTGAAATTTGACAGCCATCGCGGGATCAAAGACTGCTACCGCGACCTGAATCACCTGTTGACCGGCCAGCCTGCACTGTATGAGAACCAATTCAATATTTTTGGTTTCGAATGGGTCGACCTCCAACATCGCAATGAAAGCGTCGTCGCCTACCGCCGCAAGGGCCGCAATGCCGCCGATGACCTCCTCATCATCCTGAACTTAACGCCGGTCGTCCGCCGCGACTGGCGCGTCTACGCCCGCGGCAAACAACAATGGCGCGAGATCTTCAACAGCGATGACCGCAAATACTGGGGTACCGGGGACACGAACAACCCGCTTATCCCCGTCAAGCTGATCGATGAGACAGATGATGGGTATGAGTTGATCGTGCATCTGCCGCCGCTGGGGGGGATCGTGTTAAAGTAACTCGCGCCCTACTTCTTCCTCTTCTATCTTGTGCGTGATATCCGGCAGATCATTCCGGAACCAGCGCGGAAGGTCTTTGGAGGGGATTGACAGGGCGGGCTGGCCTTTATCGAAAATAGTAAGAACAATATGTTCGGCATCTGACGTATCGATAATATGAACCGTATTAAACATTTGATAGTGTCGATTCAACTTTTTCAGATTGCCATAGAAATTATCTGCCACTGTTTGCGGGTCGACATAATGGCCCCCGGATTGCCAACGCTCTTTAACCCGAACTTCGGAAAGCTCGGTATCTCTTAACCCTAAGAACAAAAGGTGTACGCGATATCCCGCTGCCAAAAATTGACGGGGAATATCCCAGGTTGCTTCATTTGTAAAATGCCCTTCATAGGCAAAATCTCGATGCGCGACGAGTGAGGCTTCTACCAGGTGGTCAAAAGTCTCAGTAACAAATTCATAAGCCAATTTAGCACATTCTTTATGTGACTTGATCGTTCGCCAAAGCTCCTTTCTTTTTTCTATAAAGAGTTTATCCCCGTCGAAAACAGGACCTTGTTGAATTATATTTGCGGGTAGATATTTGGGACCCGTTGTGGATTTGCCCGCCCCATTAGAGCCCGTTATTATATAGAGCTCAGACATAATTTATAGCTGGGAAAACCCGTATTTTGCCCTAAGCGCTTGCGCTTCGGCGGTCGATAGCTTCTGGATCATGACAAATTCTTTCGCGTCTTTCTCTAAACAAGCCAGCTGAATGGTGCCGTCCGGAAATTCGAGATAAAATTTTCTCGACTCCAGATCATTGGAATTGATCATAAAGGGATAACCGCTGCGGAGCTTTTGCAGGCGAAGTTCCTTAACCGCGTCCGTACCTATTTTTCCTATCGTTTCGAGGGCTGTCATAGTCCAATAAAGATACAAAAATCCACCCCTGCGGACAAATAAATCCACTACATCCGCTCCGGCATTTTGATCCCCAGCAACGCCAGCGATGACTGCAATACATTCGCCGTAAGCCCCGCCAGCCGCAACCTCAGCGCCTTTTTCTCCGCCGTCTCCGCCCCCGAGATCGAATGCACATTGTAGAGGGAATTGAACGTCTGAGCCACCTGGAACGCATACAACGCGATGAGCGACGGATTCAACTCTTCACCCGCTTGTGCAACAATGACCGGATACTTCTCCAACACCACGATCAACGCCTTCTCCAGGGGTAACAGTGCCTCCCCGGCATCGTACCCACCGCCTTCCGACCCGGGCGAACCCGCCCCCGACCAGGAGCCACCCTCTTTCCGAAAGATCGACCTTATCCGCGCATAGGCGTACTGGATAAACGTCGCCGTATACCCATGGAGATCGATCGACTCCTCCGGATTGAACAGCATCTTCTTTTTCGGATCGACCCGAAGTAAAAAAAACTTCAACCCGCCCAACCCGATCGTCTCATACAAAATATCCAGCTCGGCCGCCGAAAACCCTTCCGTTTTGCCCTGCCCGATCGTTTTCCGCTCCGCCTCCCGGTGCATCTCATCCAATATCTCATCCGCATCCACTACCGTGCCCTCGCGGGTCTTCATCCGCCCGGTAGGCAATTCGACCATGCCATAGCTCAGATGATAGATACCCTCCGCCGACGGCAACCCCAGCTTCTCACAGATCAACTTCAGCACCTTGAAATGATAATTCTGTTCATCACCTACCACATACACGCTGCGATCCGCCTTGAACTCGTCATACCGCTGCACCGCCAGCCCGATATCCTGCGTGATATAGACCGCCGTGCCGTCGCGGCGCCGGACGATCTTCTGATCTAGTCCATCCGCTGTCAGATCGATCCACACGCTGCCATCATCCTTTCTGAAGAACACCCCCTTCTCCAATCCCGTCTCCACCAGTTTCTTGCCCAGGAGGTATGTATCGCTTTCGTAGTATATCTTATCGAAATCGCTGCCGATGCGCGCATAGGTTGCATCGAAACCTGCGTATACCCAGCTGTTCATCTTCTTCCACAATCCGATCACTTCCGGCTTGCCCGCCTCCCAGTCCACCAGCATCTGCTGCGCCTCCTTCATGATCGGTGCGGCCGCCTCCGCCTCCTCCTTGCTCATCCCCTCCGCGACCAGCCTGGCCATCTCTTGTTTGTACTCCTCGTTAAATAACACATAGTAGTCCCCAACAAAATGGTCGCCCTTGATCCCCGTGTCCGCCGGCGTCGCGCCGCTTGCAAACCATTTCCACGATACCATGCTCTTGCAGATATGGATGCCGCGATCATTGGCGATACAAGTCTTCACGACCTCATATCCGTTGGCCTTGCAGATCTCCGCGACGCTCCAGCCGAGGAAATTGTTCCGCAGATGTCCCAGATGCAAAGGCTTATTCGTGTTGGGTGAAGAATATTCGATCATCACTTTCCGCCCGTTCGACGGCCGGCGGCCGAAGTCAGGCCGGTCATAGCTTTCCGCCAGGAAGAGCAGCCAGCGGCTGTCGGCGATCGTGAGGTTCAAAAAGCCCTTTATCACGTTGAAGCCCGCAAACAGATCGGGAAAATCCCGCACCAACGCCTGCCCCAATTCATTTCCCAGCGCCTCCGGCGAGCGTTTCAACAACTTGACGAAAGAGAACAACACGACCGTATAGTCGCCCTCGAACTCCGGCTTCGTTTCGTTAATGGGGATATCCCCGTTCTCCGGATAATATTGAAAATTGGCTGAAAGTACCTGCAGGGTGGCTGCTTTGATCTGGCTGATAATGTCCATTTCTGCGTTTGATTGCAAATGAGTTGCTAATGTGGCCGCAAAAATACAACAGGATCGCGAATTGTCGGCTATTTCTAATTATCTTCGCGCATTAAGGCAGCCGACTATATGGTCAAAAAATGGATCACCGGTTTCATCGATTTTTTCTACCCCCCCTTTAGCAAGCTGATGCCCCTTCAAACTTTCCGTTACGCGGTCTGCGGGGGCACGAACACCTTGCTGGATATCTTTTTGTATTGGGTCAGCTTCCACTTTATCCTCCACGAACACAACACGAATTTAGGACTGTTCACCGCGTCCCCCTATGAATTATCCGTGGTCATCGCTTTCAGTATCAGCTTTCCGACAGGCTTCTTTCTAAATAAGAATATTGTCTTTACTCAGTCTTCGCTGCACAACCGCGTCCAGCTTTTCCGCTATTTCGTGCTGGTCTGCATTTGCCTTGGGCTGAATTATATATTCATCAAGCTATTCGTAGAACAGTTCCACTTCTACGCGACGGTGGCTAAGATATTCACAACGGTCATCGTAGTCTCCTTCAGTTATCTGACCCAAAAGCACTTCACCTTCAAATCCGACGCCGCAAATTCAGACATCGCTGCGGGCGCTGTCCCGATCGGCCAACCGGAACCGCTTGATCAGTCGCTTCCGGCAGAATAATCGAGTGTGGCCAGTCAATGCTCCTTAGGCTGAGTCATGCTGAACCAATTCCCAACTCCATCCATGACGATCGCCTCGATGCCATAAAACTGTTCCTTCGGCTCCCCTTTGAACGCCACTCCCTTGGCCTTCAGTTCCTGGTAAGTCGCCCGGCAATCCGGCGTGGACAGCACCCCCGCACCCAATGCGCCTTTTTCCAACAGCACGCGAAACGCATTCTTCGTCTCTTCATCATACCCCATCGCTCCGGGCGTAAGCGGCGCCAGTATCGCGATCTCCAGGTCCGGCTGCTCGGGCGGCGTGACCGTCAGCCACCGAAAACCATTATCCATTTTTTGATCGGTATGAACCTTGAACCCCAGTTTGTTGACATAGAAATCGTATGCTTTTTCCTGATCGAGCACAAACAGGGAGGTGTGCGAGACTTTCGTGATCATAATGAAATGTTTTAGGCCGTAAAACTACTCCTTCCCGATTACCCCGGCATCTTGAATATTGCTTTTCTCTCCGGCAATCTCTTCAATAAAGCAAAACGGGATTACCCGCCTCGGTTGCTCCTCCGCTTTTACCCGCCGGATCCGCGAGGCCTCGCGGTACTCGCCCGGTGCCACCCCGGTCTCTTTTTTGAATAACATGCTGAAAGACCCGATGCTCTCGAACCCCACCTCCATGCAAACCTCCCCAACCGTACGGTCCGCCGCCCCCAGCATCTGTCGCGCATGATCTATACGCTTAAACGTCAAATACTGGTGCGGTGTCCGCCGATAGATGCGCCGGAACAGCCGGTGAAAATGATATCGCGACAGACAGGCCTCCCCCGCAAGAACATCCAGGTCGATCGGCGAATCGAAATGCTCGTCGATAAAGACTTTGGCGTCAACGATTTTTTTATATACGTCAGCAGTGATCGGCATACGCGCGCTGTCGGCAATTAAAATTGTGGTTCACTAAAATTAAATCTTGTTTTTCAAAGTCTTATATAAAGTTCTTGGCATAATTTTAGGGGCTCGTTGTTAATACATAGATGATCACAGTCATAATACCTGCATTTAACGAAGAAAAGACCATCCGCCAGGTCATTCGCCAGGCCAAACGGAACGAACTTGTCAATGAGATCATCGTGGTCGACGACCTTTCTACCGATCGCACCGTCGCCGAAGCCGCTGAAGAGAATGTCAAAGTGATCACGCCCACCCACACCGGGAAGGGAGAGTCGATGCGGGAAGGGTTGCTCATGGCCAAAAACGAGATCCTCGTCTTTCTCGAACCCGATCTTCCCGATTACGACAAGGACATCGTCGGCCTCCTCACTGCGCCGCTGATAAAAGACGAAGCCGATTTCGTCAAATCGTATTTCGAACGTCCCGCCGGCCGGGTCACCGAGATCCTCGTCAAACCCATGCTCGAATTTTTCTTCCCGCACCTCCTTGAATTCCGCCAGCCCCTTAGCGGCATGATCGCCGGGAAAAAGTCCATTTTTCAAAAAGTAGAATTCGATAACGATTACGGCGTCGATATCGGTCTGCTGATCGACATGCACCAGGTCCGGGCCCGCATCAAAGAGGTCTGCATCGGCGAAGTCGAAAATGACCGCCATCCTCTCCATGTCCTCGGACGCATGTCCAAACAGGTCGCCAGCGCCATTTTCAAACGCGTGAATATCTTCGATGGCAGCCGGCGCCAGGAAGACGGGGCCCCGCATATGCGCGAACAGGTCGAATTTGCGCTAAAGGAGCTCGACCGCCAGCCGAAGAAAATGATCGTCTTTGACATGGATAATGTCCTGCTCCAGGGTAGTTTTGTCCAGGCTGCGGCAAAGAAATTCGGATTTTGCAAAGAACTTCAGGATATCCTGCAGCAGTCCAAAAGCCCCTTCATCAAAACCCAAAAGATCGCCCGCCTTTTTGAAGGCCGAACCTTCGCCGAGCTGATCCATGTTGTGGAATCCATTCCACTCGTTGGCGATGCCGTAACGACCATCCGGGAACTCCAGCTTCGCGGCTATGTCTGCGGCATCATCAGTGACAGCTACCACGCCATCGCCAACCATATCAAAAACCTTCTCGGCCTCGACTTCACCCTCGGCAATGAGCTTGAATTCCAGAAAAGTGTCGCCACCGGCGAGGTCCGCATCCCCTCCCAACTCCTCAAAGACCGTTTCAGCCAGTGTGACCATGACCATTGCAAATCCAATATGTTTCAATACATTCTGCACCGTTTTGGCATCAGCCTGGCAGACGCCGTGGCAGTCGGGGACAGCGAAAATGATATCTGTATGGTCAAAATGGCGGGAACCGGCGTTTCCTTCAATTCCACCAACCCCATACTCGACCAGGTGGCAGACTACGTGTTCCGTGATACTTCCCTCCAGCCCGTCCTTGGTGTAGCAAGATAGCCAGGCCATGGCGGCAGGGTGCCAAACCTGCCATTTTTTCACTTTTGCCTGCATGGCACAATGATTGTCAATGCTTACCAGATAAATCTATTAATATGGGAAAAATAATCGGAATTGACCTTGGCACCACGAATAGTTGCGTAGCCGTAATGGAAGGCAATGAGCCTGTTGTCATCGCCAATGACGAAGGCCGCAGGACGACCCCTTCCATCGTTGCTTTCCTCAAGAACGGGGAAAGAAAGGTCGGGGATCCCGCCAAAAGACAAGCGATCACGAACCCCGTGAACACGATCATGTCTGTAAAGCGTTTCATGGGTCGTCGTTACGACGAAGTGACCAATGAAATCACCCATTGGAGCTATAAGGTCGTCAGAGGCGATAATAATACAGTGCGGATCGATATCGACGGCCGCTTATATACCCCGCAGGAAATATCCGCTATGATCCTGCAGAAAATGAAAAAGACAGCAGAAGATTATCTGGGCCAGGAAGTATCCGAAGCCGTTATTACGGTTCCGGCATATTTTAATGACGCCCAGCGTCAGGCCACCAAGGAAGCCGGAGAGATCGCCGGACTGAATGTCCGCCGCATCGTCAACGAACCTACGGCCGCCGCACTCGCCTATGGCCTCGACAGGGCCGGCAAGGACGAGAAGATCGCCGTATTCGACCTCGGTGGCGGAACCTTCGATATTTCCATTCTCGAACTGGGCGATGGCGTTTTCGAAGTGAAGTCTACCAACGGTGACACGCACCTCGGCGGAGACGACTTCGATAAGTTAGTGATGGACTGGCTTGCCGACGAATTCAAAAAGGACGAGAATGTCGACCTCCGGAAGGACCCGATGGCCCTCCAGCGCTTGAAAGAAGCCGCCGAAAAGGCCAAGATCGAATTGTCCTCTTCCAGCGAAACGGAGATCAATCTACCTTATATTACCGCGGTCGATGGCGTACCCAAACACCTGGTGAAGAAGCTGACCCGCGCCAAATTCGAACAACTGGCCGACCCCCTGTTCGAACGCTGTCTCAAGCCCTGCGAACAGGCCCTCAAGGATGCCGGCATCAGCGCCTCTGCGATCGACGAAGTGATCCTGGTCGGCGGCTCCACCCGTATCCCTAAAGTTCAGGAGATCGTAGAGAAATTCTTCGGGAAGAAACCCAACAAGAGCGTTAACCCTGACGAAGTGGTCGCGGTAGGCGCCGCTATCCAGGGCGCGGTATTGACCGGCGAAGTTAAGGACGTGCTGCTGCTCGACGTAACCCCGCTTTCGCTGGGTATCGAAACGATGGGCGGCGTTATGACACGCCTGATCGATTCCAATACGACCATCCCGACAAAGAAGTCGGAGACCTTCTCCACCGCCAGCGATAGCCAGCCTGGCGTCCAGATCCATGTTCTGCAGGGCGAACGGCCCATGGCCAACCAGAACAAGAGCCTGGGTACCTTCAACCTCGACGGCATCCCGCCGGCCCCCCGCGGCGTCCCCCAGATCGAAGTTACCTTCGACATCGACGCCAATGGCATCCTGCATGTAACGGCCAGGGATAAGGGCACCGGTAAGGAACAGAAGATCCGGATCGAAGCCGGCAGCGGCCTCAACAAGGAAGAGGTCGAACGGATGAAATCGGAAGCAAAGGCCAATGAAGCCACCGATAAGGCGGCCCGCGAAAAGGTCGACAAGGTCAATCAGGCCGATAGCCTGATCTTCCAGACTGAAAAGCAGCTGAAAGAATATGGTGACAAACTTCCGGCTGACAAAAAGGCCCCGATCGAAACGGCGCTTGGCAAGCTGAAGGATGCGCACAAGTCGCAGAACCTTCCGGCCATCGATAGTGCCGTCACGGAGCTGAATAACGCCTGGACCGCAGCCAGCGAAGAGCTCTACAAAGCTACCCAGCAGGCAGGCGGAGCTTCACAAGGTCAAGGGGGCCAACCAGGCGGCGCCGGACCTAACGGAGGCCAGCAAACAAACGCCGGCGGCAGTGAAAACGTCACCGATGCCGAATTCGAAGAAGTGAAATAATTCAGGATATTTATAGAAGTGAGGCCTCGCATAAACGCGGGGCTTCTTTTTTTCATCGAAGACCATTATCTTGTAGGACCTAGACCAAAACACTAGCCATGAAGACCTTTGTCACTACCATCCTCCTGTCCATCCTCACTGTTGTCGCCCACGCGCAGGTCGATTTCCAGCCCGGCTACTACATCCGCAATGACGGCACAAAGATTTCCTGCCTGATTAAAGACTATGGTTGGCGAAACAACCCCAAAAACATCGTCTGCAAGAACTCACCCGACGCAGAGCCCACCACCATCGACCAGGAAAGTATCATCGAATTCGGCGTAGGAAACGCCAAATACCAACGCTTTGAGGTCGACGTAGACACCTCCGCACAGGGAATTGAGGACCTTAGCAAATCCCCTGTGCCTGAATACCGGCATGAGACGGCATTTCTCAAATTGTTGGTGGAAGGGAAGGCCTCGCTTTATGTTTACCGCAGAAAAGAAATGACCCGGTTCTATTTCAAGCTAAACGCCGCTACTCCCCAACCACTGGTATTCAAACAATACCTGAACGAAAGCGGCAACATTGTCGGCAACCAGGGATATATAGCCCAGCTTTTCGACAGCCTCAGCTGTTCTGCATCCAGCCTCCCCGATCCCGCTACCCTTCGTTATGAAGAGAGAGGCTTTGTGCACTATTTTATTGCTTTTAACAGCTGCATAAAATCCGCTTATACCGATTACTGGGCAAAAACCGGCAAGACGGCCGTTCATCTTAATATCAGGCCCGGCGTTGACCTGGCGAGTGCGACGCTGACCGACTATAGTTTTGCCAATCCCCAAAAATATAATTTCGGCAGTCAGGTCAGCTTCAGGATCGGCGCTGAAGTAGAAATAGTGTTGCCTTTCAACCGTAATAAATGGACCGTTTTGATGGAACCGGCCTATCGATCTTACTCCGGCAAATCCTCTTCCGGGTTGCAGCTCGATTATAAAGCTGCCCAATTTCTTCTAGGCGCCCGCTACTATCTTGTTTCTGATGGCCCTTCCAAATGGTATCTGAGCGCCTCGGTCTTCGCCGACTTCCCGATTAGCCCGACCCTCACGTATGAAAACGCTGCCCTCAGCTTTGCGGGCCGCTTCGGAGGATCGATCAGCGCCGGGTACCGCTATAAGGACCGGGTCGGTATCGAGCTGAAATATACGGCTCCGCAATCAATCCTCGTCAACTATGAGAACCTTGCGACGCACCTTTATGCCACCTCCTTGATCTTGTCGATTAGGGTACTGTAAATCATTAAGTTAAGAAGCTAACTTTCTACCGGAGATATTTGGAATCTCCCAAATTATTCGTACCTTTGCATCCGAAATCGAGCAACCACTAAAACGATTTAGCCTAGTCTACTAGAGATCTCTGCCGACACACTTCTTTCAACGATTCTAAAGTGTTCATTTCTCTCGGTTGGCTCGAATAACATATAGAATAATTAAAACAGATAGTTATGAAAAGTGAACTAATGCACTCACGTGTGCAATTGGAAGGTGACATCTTAAATCGATTGGTAAAGGAAGTACATGAGACGGTGGCGACGGATGTTAAATTCCCGGAAGCAAAACAGACCTCGTCGTTCGGCGTCGTCAACCTCTGGAAGCTACGGCGTAACAGCTCGTCTGCCCGCCGTGCGATCAAACAACCGCGCATCGTCACCGGACTAAGTTACTAATAAAAATTCCCAGCCAATCGGCCGCACAATCCAATCCGGGCTCAGCCCGGATTTTTTTTTATATAATTCCCATCTTCTTCATCAGGAACGACGCATTCCTGTTCCTTGCAATCCCCCGCTGTAACAAGTAGTTGAAATATAACTCCCCGCCTTCGATCACACTTTCAAAACAGTAATTCGCGACGACCCCCGGCAACCCGGATTCCAACGCTCCCAGTGCCAGGTCGTGCGTTGCAAACAATACCACGCACGGATATCCCACCAGCTTCCGGGCGAAATGCTCCGAACCAAACGTTTTATCCTCCGAATTCGTACCCCGGAGGATCTCATCGATCAACACCAGGGTAGGGGCCCCCGTAGCAAGCGAAACCACGATCCGCTCCAACTTCTTTAATTCGGCCATGAAATAGGAGGTTTGCTCCTGCAACGAATCACTGATCCGAAGCGAAGTCAACACCTGCATCGGCGTAAACGAGAACGTAGCCGCACATACGGGCGACCCGATCTGTGCCAGCAAAAGGTTCACTCCGACGGTACGTAAAAACGTCGTCTTCCCCGACATATTGGAACCCGTAATGAGGATGAGCTTCTCCTCCAACCCGATCCTAAAGTCGTTGGCTACCCGCCGTTTCGCGGGGATCAACGGATGCGCGAGTTGCGTGGCCTCGATGAACAGGCGGCTCCCCTGTGAATCCGGGCTCCCCGCCGGCTGCCCCGATGAAACCCCGGCCACCCCGGATTTCACTACCGGATAAACGAAACCGGGGTTATTGAACGCATAGGTAGCAAGCGAATTCAGGGCCTCTATATCCCCAACCGCTCCGATCCAATTCGGGAACTTTTCACGGTATCGCGCTTTCCAGCGCTCCAGCGCCACCATGCACTGGAGGTCATAAAAGCCGAGACTATTCAGGAAAATGAACACCAGCAGGTTCAACCGCTGATCGAAAAAAGAGGTAAGCCGAGATAGCCGCCGGATCGCGCCATGCGCCTGACGCGCCCGTGCCCGAAGCTCCGCCAACAGTGCCGACCCGCCATCCGTCACCGGGCCTGCACCCAGCGCCGACCCGCCATCCCCGTCCGTCTCCACCCCGCTAAAAACCGCCAGGATATCCGCATATTGGCCGAACACCGCCTGCTTATGCCCAATCAACTGATGCTGCCGGTGAACGAATTTGGAAAAATAACCCGTGATTACCCAGCTGACGGCGATCGAATACAATACCGGACTGTAGCTGCCCCCCGACAACCCATAAAATAACAACCCTACATTCACTATCGTCATCATTCCCAGCAGGATCCTCAGCCATACCCGGTTGTATAACCTCGGTTCCATATTCAGCCAATCCGTCAAGGTCCGGAGGTCGGCCGCATGACCCGTGGTTGCCGATCCATCCGCCGCCAGTAACCCCTTTGCCGTCAATAACTGCCGCAACCCGGCCTGACCAGCCAAAAGCTTCACCGCCTGCTGCCGTTCCCGGATCGGATCCCCAGACAGCAAAGGCTGCCGAAGCCAGCCCGCCAGCGCGTCGGTCCCGTGCAACGTCGTGGTCCGGTTCAATACATGAAAGACTGAATGCGGGCCGTAAATATCGAGGTCATCTCCATAGATCACTTCCGACAAGTGAAGTCGCCCATCCCCGAACACATTGGGCCCGCCTTCCAGCACCGCGCGCTCGTTGGTATTCACAAACACCAGTTTCTCCCATAGTAGCCGCCTGTCCTTCAACCGGAAATACCAGTTCACCGCCCCGAGGAATCCGGCAGCCAACCCCAGCGCTCCCAAAACCCAAAAGACCGCCCAGGTCCGGAATAACTCCCAAACCGCCCAGGCCAGTGCTGCAAACAGCAATAACCTTAAGCCGGACACGGCATTGGCTCTTCGCCGTATTTGCGCAAGCCGCTCCTCGCAAACCCCGATCTCCGCCTTATAGTAACCCGCTACATCCATACAATCGACAGAACAAAAAAGCCACCTGCTGACAAGTGGCAAATCATATAATTCAAAACAAATATGCTCAGATGATATCCAACGCCTTTACGAAGAACGTGCCGACAAAAGGCAGTAACAGCGTCAGATACTCAAAATGCGCCGCAATTGCCCAAATAAAAGCCGCTGAAGAGATCAAAAACATAACCCAAAATATCCCGGTATTTTTATTTTGCTGTTCCATGAATACTGATTTTTGCAACTATTTTTGCGAAATTAGGTCAATTGCCTCAAAAAGTCACCTGTTATCTTGATCCATAATCAAAAATTAGTCTAAATTAGCGGCATAATGTAAAAAGTACACATTACCGGCCAGGGGCCGGGATGGCCATTATAGATTGCCTGCTTTAAGAAAAAGTTGCTGATATAACCATGAGAATCGATTTCTATTTACGTTTCTATACACAACCCGGACAATCCATATGGCTCTCAGGAAATTGGACAGTGCTGGGCGAAGACGATCCCGAAAAAAGCTTTCCCCTGCAATACGTCAACGGCGATTTCTGGCATGCCGGCCTGGACTTCGATACCTTCCCAGCGGAACCGCTTTTCTATAATTATATTCTCAAAGGCCCGGACGGCACGCTGACAGAAGAGGGCGGGAACGACCGCTGCCTGGATGCCCCCCGGCACGGAATCGCCGAAGTCCAGGTCATCGACACCTGGAACTGGGCAGGCGAATACGAAAACGTCTTCTATACCTCCCCCTTCCAGGAGACCCTCCTGCCACACCACAAAGCAAACAGGAAAGCCCGCCCCCGCACAGAATACACCCACGTCTTCCGCGTAAAAGCGCCCCTGCTTAAAGAAGGCGAGACCGTTTGCCTCCTGGGCAACGGCAGTGCCCTAAATGAATGGAATCAGCAAGATCCTATTCATCTTCTGCCAGAAGGCAACTGGTGGACGGCATATCTCTCCATTCCGCCTGAAAACTTCCCGATTGACTATAAATACGGCGTCTGGCACAAGAAAGACAAAAAATTTCTCCGCTTCGAATCCGGCCCGAACCGGAATCTGCCCGGCGATGCCCGGCCCAATAAGATCAGCATCCTCCACGACGGCTTCGTCCATGAACCTAACACCGGATGGCACGGCGCCGGCGTAGCGATCCCGGTTTTTAGCCTGCGGAGCGAAGAATCCCTTGGGGTGGGGGAGTTCTCCGACCTGAAACTGCTCATAGACTGGGCGGCCAAATGCGGCTTGCGCCTGGTGCAGATCCTGCCCGTGCAGGATACCACCGCTACCTACAGCTGGCTGGATTCCTATCCCTATGCGGCGATCTCGGCCTTCGCCCTCCATCCTATCTACCTCAACCTCGAAAAATGTGCGGGAAAAAAATACGCGAGCCTCGTCAAACCCCTGCGAAAAAAACAAAAAGAACTCAATAGCCTGCCCGAATTGGACTATGAACAGGTTATTCGAATTAAATTATTGACGGTTAAGGAACTATACGAACTGCAAAAAGAAGAATTCACAGAAGACCCCAATTTTCTGGAGTTCTTTGACCGCAACAGCGCCTGGCTGGTCCCCTATGCCGCCTTTTGCTATCTCCGCGACAAGCATCAAACCCCCGATTTCACTACCTGGACGGTACACAGTCATTATAACGCAGATGCCATCCACCAATTTACATCACCTGGTTGCCCGCATTACGATGCGATCCTGCTGCAATACTTTATTCAATACCACCTCCATCTTCAGCTGCGGGATGCAGTGGACTATGCGCACGAACATGGCGTCGTACTGAAGGGGGACATCCCCATCGGCATCTACCGCTATAGCTGCGACGCCTGGATGGAGCCGCGCCTGTATCACATGGACCAGCAGGCCGGCGCCCCCCCGGACAATTTTGCCGTCAAAGGGCAGAACTGGGGCTTCCCCACCTATAACTGGGACGAAATGAGAAAGGATGGATATGGATGGTGGAAACGCCGGTTCGAACACATGCGGAACTATTTTGATGCTTTCCGCATCGACCACATCCTGGGCTTCTTCCGGATTTGGAGTATCCCTATGGACGTCGTCGAAGGCATCCTTGGGCATTTCGATCCCGCCATCCCGATCTTCCTTACAGAGTTCCAGGAGCGGAATATTTGGTTTGACCCCGACCGCTATACCAAACCCTTTATCAACGACGCGGTGCTCTGGGAGATATTCGGCCATGACTCCGATTTTGTCACGACGAATTTCCTCGAACCGCGCCCTAATTCGATGTACGCGCTTCGCAAAGAATACGGTACGCAGCGACGCATCGACAATTGTTTTCAAAACCGCGAAAAGTCAGCCTTTAACGACCGCATCCGTACAGGTCTCTTTGACCTCGTCTCGAACGTCATCCTGCTCGGGATCGAAGGCTCCGGCAACAAGCAGTTCCATTTCCGGATCGACATGGAGCATACCTCCTCCTTCCGCTATCTTGAATGGCATACGCAACAGCAGCTGAAAGACCTCTACATAAATTATTTTTATTTCCGCCAGGATAGCTTCTGGGAAAAAGAGGCGATGCGGAAACTCCCCGCTTTAAAAAGGGCCACCAACATGCTGGTATTCGGGGAGGATTTGGGCATGGTCCCGCGCTGCGTGCCGGATGTCATGCGACAACTCGGCATCCTGAGCATGGAGATCCAGCGAATGCCGAAGAACCCCGCCCGGGAATTCTTCCATCCCGCCGAAGCCCCCTATCTTTCCGTCGTGACCCCGTCGACTCACGATATGTCCACGATCCGGGGCTGGTGGGAAGAAGACCGGGTCAAAACCCAACGCTTTTATAACAACGAGTTGGGCCAATGGGGCGATGCGCCTCAATTCTGCGAACCCTGGATCAACCGGGCCATTATCTTGCAACACCTGCATTCCCCGGCGCAATGGTGCGTCTTCCAATTGCAGGACATCATGGGGATGAGTGAAACCTTCCGAAGGGAAAACCCGAACGACGAGCGGATCAATATCCCCGCCGACCCCCATCACTATTGGCGGTACCGCATGCACCTGACCCTGGAAGAATTGTTGGAGGAGAAGGCGTTCAATGCCGGTTTTCGGGAAAACATAAAGGCCAGCGGGAGATAACCCACCAGCCTCTGTTTGCACCTATTGATTTACTAGCTTAATTCACTTTTACAAAGGGCTCTACAAAAGAGAAGGAACCATTCCCGCTGCTGACTTTCAGGATATAGTTGCCCGCATGCAGGCTGTTGATGGCAACCGTCTGAACATTGCTGCCCGCCTGAACTTCCTGCTGCGTATTCAGCATCACCATGCCCGTCATGCTATAGACCTGGACCAGCACCGGCTGAGCAGAAGCGGCATTGACCGTATAGTTGATATTAGCGGCGGCGGGATTGGGATAGATAGCCATCTTTACTGCAGCAACCTTTGCATTTTCCAGCATAAGAACCTTGGAGTAACGCTGATCACCGGCCATATCCACCTCACGGAGCCGGTAAGAGTTAGTGCCCGGGAGCATATTGGGGTCTGCGAAAGAATACGTCGTCATGTTACCGTTATTGAGCCCCATTACGACAGCGATGGAATCGAAACCACCATCGGTCCCTGCGCGCTCGATCACAAACCACTTGCTGTTCGTCTCGTTTTCCGTAACCCAGATCAGGTTAGCGACATCTCCCTGTGCAGCACCGGTGAAGCTCATCAGCAAAGAAGGCGTAGAGGCCGTAGCTTCTGCTTCCTGCGCGAAGGTCTTGTTAGACGCGATCAGGGCCGTAGCCAGGATGAGAGCGGAGAAGGTGAGTGTAGATTTCATGTGGTTCGGATTAACGGTAATGCCAATTACAGTATCAAAAAAGTGCCAAATCGCAACTGATGGACAATCAATCGGCTGCACAGACCAACCCCGGCAATTCATTCCCACGGCGGGAAAATTTTTCTCAAAAATGCAAAAAAATAGTATAAACCCTGCGCTCCGGCAGTAATTTCCGAAACCCCGTCTGGCGGCGGTCCTGACTTCCCCGTCTCATTTTTAACCGACTTATCCCTTAATTTTGCCCCCCATGACTTGTAACTACCATTCGTTTAACCTGGCATTCCGTCATCCCTTCACCATTTCCCGCGGCACCAAAACTCACCAACCGACCCTTATCGTCGAGCTCTCCCACAACGGCCTCACCGGTTATGGTGAAGCCCCGGCCATCTCCTATTATCATATCCCGGTGGAAAAGATGATCGCCGACCTCGAATCCAAGCGCCCTTTTATTGAGCGGTTCGCGCTTACCGATCCCGAACGTTACTGGCACTACCTGCATCACTTGTTTCCCGAAAACCCCTTCCTCGTTTGTGCCCTCGACATCGCCGCCTGGGACCTCTTCGGCCAGCTCCGCGGGCAGCCTCTATATAAATTATGGCATCTCGACCCGGCCAAAGCCCCCATGACCGACTATACCATCGGGATCGATACCATCGAAAAGATGGTGGAAAAAATGAAGGAGTTCCCCTGGCCTATCTATAAGATCAAGCTGGGCACTCCTGACGACATTGCTATCGTCACGGCCTTGCGCAGGCACAGCAATGCCACCCTCCGCGTTGACGCCAACTCCGGCTGGACGCTGGCCGAAGCCCGCGAAAAGATCCCGCGCCTCGTGGAACTTGACGTGGAGTTCGTCGAACAGCCCTTGCCGAAAGAAGACCGCGAAGGCATGGCGGCACTTTTCCGGGAATCGCCGCTGCCGCTCATTGCCGATGAGTCCTGCGTCCGCGAAGAAGACGTCGAAACCTGCGCCGGCCACTTTCACGGCATCAATATCAAACTGACAAAATGCAGCGGCATCACTCCCGCCCGGCGGATGATCGACCACGCCCGGACCCTCGGGATGCGCGTAATGGTCGGCAGCATGAACGAAAGCTCGATCGGCAGTGCTGCCATCGCACATCTGCTGCCCTACCTCGACTATGTAGATATGGATGGACCGCTACTGTTAAAGGAAGACCTTGCCTCTGGCCTCGAATTCCAGGACGGCCGGGTTATTATCCCGCAGCGCCCGGGCCTCGGCGTGCAATACACCGGATTGTTTATAAAAAATTAGCCCTAGATTTGACACTATGTCTCTCGTCTCCCAGGTAAAAGATCGATTCGCACACCTCTTCCCCGGTTCAGATCCTTTGATCGTCCGATCTCCCGGCCGTGTTAACCTGATCGGCGAACACACCGACTACAACCAGGGCTTCGTCCTGCCCGCCGCCATCGATAAGGCGATCTATGTCGCCATGGGCCGGAGGCAAGACAATCAGATTCGTCTCTATTCCATCGACCTGGACCAAACCTTCGCCTGCACACTCGACTTGCCGGAACCCGCGGCAGAACATTGGCCCAATTATATGCTTGGCGTCGTTCAACAGATGCAGCAAGCCGGACACTTTCCGGGCGGCTTCAACTGCGCATTCGCCGGCGAAATCCCGATCGGCTCCGGCATGTCCTCTTCCGCGGCATTGGAATGTGCGACGGCCTTTGCCCTCAACGAGCTTTTCGGCCTGGATATCGACAAGCTCACGATGGTACGAATGTCCCAACGCGCGGAGAACGTGTTCGTCGGCCTCCAATGCGGCATCATGGACCAGTTCGCGAGTATGTTCGGCCGCCACGGCCATGTCATCCGCCTCGACTGCAAAACGTTGGACTATGCTTATTTCCCGTTCAACCTCGAAGGCATCCGGATCGTGCTGCTCGATTCCAACGTGAAACACTCCCTTGCCTCCACCGAATACAATACCCGGCGGCAGCAATGCGAAACGGGCGTCCGCCTCGTCCACGAACACCACCCTGAAGTGACCAGCCTACGCGATGTCACCCAGGACATGCTGGATCGCTATGTCGCGCCCGTAGACGAACTGGTGTACCGTCGGTGTCGTTTTATTGTCGGCGAGAATGCACGGCTGCTGGCTGCCACCGAAGACCTCCAGCAAGGCGACCTTGCTGCCTTCGGCCGGAAGATGTTTGAAACCCATGAGGGCCTTAGCCGCGAATATGAGGTGAGCTGTAAAGAACTGGATTTCCTGGTCGAACAGGTCAGGGCCGATCCCGCCGTGATCGGCGCCCGCATGATGGGCGGCGGCTTTGGCGGCTGTACGATCAACCTGGTAAAAGAAGCGGCCATCGACGGCCTCGTGGCCCGCATCGCTCCCGTTTATCAAAAGGCTATGAAAAAGGAAATGAAGGTATATGTCGCGCAGATCGAAGATGGAACGTCACGCATAAACTTATAAATCTTGCATATGAATAAGCTTTGCACGTATCTCGTCGGTCTGTCGGCCCTCCTGTTAGCCGACTGCGGCAATAATCAACCCGCCGTCAGCGCCACCGACACCAAATCTCCCACCGCCGCCAGCCTTCTCCCGAATCCAGATAACTTTCGGGATACCGTCGACGGCAAAACCACCGGCCTCTATTTCCTGAACAACGGCAAATTAGCCGCAGCCATCACCAACTACGGCGCCCGTGTGGTCAGCCTTATCGTCCCCGACAAAAATGGAACCCCCACCGATGTCGTCCTGGGCTATGACAGTATCGGAAAATATCTTCACCAGCCCGAAACCTATTTCGGCGCCATCGTCGGCCGCTACGGCAACCGCATCGCCAATGGGAAATTCAAGCTAAACGGTAAGGAATATACGCTATATAAGAATAACGGTCCTAACACGCTCCACGGCGGGAAAAAGGGCTTCGGCGCCGTCGTCTGGGATGCCCGGAAGTTGGATACTTCCACCCTGCAACTGACCTATCTCTCCAAAGACGGAGAGGAAGGATATCCAGGCAACCTCACCGTCACCGTAACCTATCGGCTCGACAGCAGCGGGCTTCGCATCGACTATGACGCCGCCACTGACAAACCAACCGTCCTGAACCTGACGAATCATGCGTACTTCAATCTTAACGGCCAGGGAAGCGGAACGATCAGTAATCATCTTCTCCAACTTACCGCTGACCATTATACCCCGGTCGATTCTACCCTGATCCCCACCGGCAAGGTCGAACCCGTATTTGGCACGCCTTTCGACTTTACAAAGCCGACCACCATCGGCAGCCGCATCAACGATACCGCCAACCAACAGGTCAAATTCGGCAAAGGGTACGATCACAATTTCTTCCTGCTTACCGCCATGGGCGACGACAGCAGTACAATTCCCTCCGCCATCGCCACCGGCGACCTGAGCGGGATCGTGATGAGGGTCTTCACCGACCAACCAGGTATCCAGTTTTACAGCGGCAATTTTATGCAAGGAACAAATCCGCTGAAAGGCGGGAAGACTGACGGCTATCGCACCGCCTTCTGTCTCGAAACCCAGCATTTCCCGAATTCGCCCAACGAGCCGTTATTTCCTTCTACCGTCCTGAAACCCGGCGAGAAATATCATTCGTCGACCCAATTCGAATTCACCGCGAAATAACCACCGGCGCTACACGACATCGATAAAATTTTTTCCCAACCCTTAAGCATTCGTTTTATCTTGCAGGGTAGGGGAGTGTAGTCTACCTCTAATCAAATATTATGTCCTTTCGGGAAAAAATAGCGGAGATTGATCGGTTACAGCAATCGATCGAACAACATGGAAAGCTGGGCTGGGCCCTATTGCAAAAGATCAATTACAAGTTCCGCCTGGACTGGAATTACTATTCCAACCGGATGGAAGGGAATACGCTTACCCTCGACGAGACGAAGAGCGTTATGATCGGAAATATCAATGTGCACAATAAGCCGCTCAAGGATGTAATGGAAATGAAAGGCCATGACGAAGTTGTTCAAATGATCCTGAAAATGGGAAAAGGGGAATTGAATATTTCCGAATCTCGAATCAAACAACTTCACGAAGAGATCATGTATGAGGAAAGTCCGACCGAAAAGGCAAAGATCAGCGAATGGAAAACGCAATCCAACCATATGATCAATTATCGAGAGGAGAAATTTGATTTTACCGATCCAGCTGAGGTAAAAGAAAAAATGCATGTTCTGGTGAACTGGGTGAACGCGGAAAAAGAAAAGATCGAAACAAAGAAAAAAGGTGCGCTCCATCCTGTGGAATTGGCGTTCGAATTTCATCTGCGTTATTTGACTATCCATCCTTTCTACGACGGAAATGGCAGAACGGCCAGGATATTGACCAATCTAATCCTGATCAGTTACGGCTACCCGCCGATTTATATTAAGGACAATGAAAAGCAATTTTATTATCGCTACTTGGCCGACGTGCAAGGATATGGTGCTGGTAAAAACCTGCTTTTTGAACTAATGTCGGACTATCTTGTTCGGTCACTTAATTTAGTTGCCGATGCCATTGCGGGCAAAGAAATCGAAGAACCGGAAGATCTCGATAAGAAAATCCAATTGCTTGAAAGAGAGTTGAGCGCTTTCGATCCAAGTAACGAGGTGACGATCAAATTTTCAAAAAAAGAACTTCTTTCAATCTATGACGCGTGGCTAGCTGATCTGATTAAAGCGGCGATCGGGGTAATTGAGAAATTCAATAAATTCTTCATGGGTCAGGAACATGCCATTACTTTAAGTAAGGGCGCTATCTTTGAAAGAACTTCCAATAAACCAATCTCCGCTTTTATTGAAGAATTGAAGCGTAAGATTACGGATTCCACTCATTTGGACCACGCGCCTATCGACATGTATATTCAGGCCCAGTACCGGCATTTCGTCAAGGCTGGCTTAAGGGAATTTGATTGTTTCGCTACCATCAAGGTGACATTTGGCGACGTTCGATACGAATTATTTGTGGATGACTTTGACGTTAATTCTCAACGGTCCATTCAGGCTAAACAATTTGAACGCCTTTTGCATCAACCACTTAGCCAAAAAGAAATGACTGAAGTAGCAAATAAGCTTGGCAACATTATACTTAAGCAGATCGACATTCACACAAAAAAAAAGTAGGCCCACAGTGACCGGCCTCAACGATCATTCAATTGAGCCAGGCGATTGTATTGTTTTAGGATTCGCAGCACCGCCTCCTTCGGCATCCCATGCACCGTATTCCCATTGATCCCCGTCAGTGTCTGCCCCGCAAACAACGCATTGATGATCGCCTCCTCCGTGGCCTCGATCGTCGCCGTGAGCAGCGGATTGATCCGGTCATTAGGGATCGTCTCGACCTGCCGGTTCTCCGTATTACTGAACGCATGCGGATTTGCTGTCGAAAAGGCAATAAAAATATCTCCCGACCCATTCCCCCCGATTCCCCCCGTGCGCCCCACGCCTAACGGTATCCGCTGCGCCAGCCGTTTCAACTGCCCCGGCAGCAACGGCGCATTCGTCGCCAGCACCACGATGATCGACCCCGTCTCCTCCCGCGCCGGCGCCCGTGTGACTCCAAAACTTTGCCCTTCGATCGTATACGGCAACGTATCCTTCAACGCCTGTCCGACCGGAACCCCCGCAATCGTCAGCTGCGGCCGGCTGCCATGATTGCACTGCACCAGCACTCCTACCGTATACCCGCCGTTCGCCGCGCTCAGCACCCGCGAAGCCGTACCTGTCCCGCCCTTGAATCCATAGCACATCATCCCGGTTCCACCGCCTACTCCTCCTTCAGCGACCGGCCCTCCATGCGCA
>DASZJO010000200.1:0-75880 GCA_035948015.1 Puia sp. | reverse complement strand
GAAGGCGGCGGAGAAGATCGTGGTGATCGCGGTGATCGTGGTGACCGCGGCGGTGACCGTGACAAACGTTTTTAAAAAGGCTACTTTGCTATTCTATATACCGGATATCGAAGGTGCGCGGGCTCATAGTAAGGAGAATGTGTATATACAAACTCTAGCTGTGCCCGCGCATTTTGCGCAAAGGCGGAGTCCGCCATTCGTTTTTGTTCCAATTGCAGCCTGACATCCGGATGCAACTTTAGCCATTCCCCGGCAACATCCTCCCACCGATACCCACTGTAACCCTCTTTTTGCTGCAATATCGCATCGAAAAAATTCCAGGCAAAATAGGAGTCCTCCCCCGTGGGCTCCAGCATCTCGACCAGGAAGCGCCGCGCGGGCTGATCTGTTGGTACAAAATAGTCGCCTTTCAGAAAATGAATGGATTCCTGATCGGCCCTCACCTGGATGGCCGTATTCTTATGATGTTTTTCATACGCGCGCGGATAGGACTTGTAGTCCGCAATATGATAGACTTCAACGGTTATCGACGTGTCGCTTTCCAGCTGCAGTACGCGAACCCCGTTCAATCGCAATAGCTCCACCACCGCATGCCAGCCCTGCGGGATGACATATGCCTTCGGCACCGTTGCCCATACATCGGCCGAAAAATAGTTGAAGAATTTCACGGGACGGTCAAACGGTCTCGTATGATCGTAATACATGCGCTGCAACCCCGTCACATCGCTTGCCTTCATTCCCGTCTCATACCCCTTGAACCGGATCGAATCCCAACGTGACCGGTCTACCTTCCAGTCAAGCGCCAGCCGGATACTGTCCTGGTCGCCGGCGATATCCTGCGCCCGCTTCTTCAGTAGTTCACCGGCATACTTGGAGGACTGCCCGATCATCGACTGCATCAACGCGTATGTCGACAATACACGGTCCTTGAACGGCTTTAGCATATGCGTCTCCGGCATAAAAGCGATCGTGTGCCACAGTGTCGCATAACCGCTTGAATACCGGGGCTCATCATAAAACCCATTCCATCCCACACCGGGATTTCCCGATTCGAATTCGACATACGGTGTCATCGGCCAGCCCCGCTTCTCCATGTCTGCAAATAACGCCGGCTGTAAAACCTCATGAAGGAACACCCCCAGCTGCCCTCCCAGCTTATTCCATTGCGTGCACAACAACGTCATCGTATATTGGTAATCTGCTCCGTCACTGACATGGTTGTCGATCTGCAGGTCGGGATCCAACCAATGAAAGATCTGTACAAAAGACCGTGCATCCCGGCTGTCATTCTTTGTAAAATCCCGGTTGAGATCGAGGTTCTGGGCATTCCCCCGAAAACCGTAAGCTTCGGGGCCGTTTTGGTTCACCCGCGAAAAACTGGTCCGGTTCAGGGCGCCCCCGATATTATAAAGCGGGATTACCGCCAGCGCAACATTATCCGGGATCCGGATCTTTTTATCGACCAGGTCCCGGATGAGCAGCATGCTCGCATCAACCCCATCCGGTTCGCCCGGATGGATGCCATTGTTGATCAGGATCACCACTTTCCCCCGCCGGTGCCATTCCGCGGGATCAGAAGTTCCGTCGTTGGAATACAGGACTACATGATACGGATAACCCGCGTCACTCATCCCCATCTCCCGGATCGACACGAGCGGGGATGACTTAGGCAGTTGCTGGTAGAACGCAATACACTCCGCGTACGTCGCGGTGCGTTTTCCGTCGGAAGCCTCAAAAGGTGTTTGTAAATGCTGACCTAGCCCGGCCAGGGGAACGAGCAGGAATATAAAGAGTCTTTTTCTCATATTGACCTAAGCGGTCTTCAATCCATTCACCTTCCGGGCCAGCTTGCTCTTCAGGTTCGCCGCCTTATTCTTGTGAATAATGCCTTTTTTGGCCAGCTTGTCGATCATGGAAGCGACTTCCGGCAATTGCTCGCCGGCGACTTTTTGCTCCTTGACATCCCGCAGGTCCCGGATGGCATTCCGCGTGGTCTTGCCATTGTACCTGTTCCGATCTCTGCGCTTTTCAGCTTGCCTTACATCTTTTTTTGTTGCCTTATGATTAGCCATGAAACGACAATTTTGGGACGGCAAAAGTACGGGGGTTTGCCGGATATACCAAATCCCCGGTTGTCAAATAAGGCAAATTCCCCAAAAAAACCCCCAAAAAACCTCACATCATGACTACTTTGACCGATATTTGTAGGCCTAAAATAGCCGGCCGGTGGCCGGCCTCTTCCATGAAGGACTTTTCGTTTATAACTAATTCACATCCAGCTTATATTGAGGGTCTCTACCAGGATTTTGTGAAGAACCCCGATGCTGTTGACCCCGATTTCAGACGTTTTTTTGAAGGTTTCGACTTTGCCGTCACCCAGGGCAAATTGGGCAGCGTCAAAGGCTCCGCCAACGGCAACGGTACCTATACGGCCGCCGCGGGGGCGAAGGCGCTCACCACCGACGGCGTCGACTGGAAAAAGGAACTCGGCGCGTACCGCATGATCCTTGGGTACCGCAACAAAGGCCACCTTATCGCAAAGACAAACCCCATCCGCCCCCGCAAGGACCGGGGCGCCAACCTCGACCTGGCCTTCTTCGGCTTCACCGAAGAAGATATGGACAAAAGCTTCTATGCGGGCAACCTGATCGGCCTGGGGACCACAACGCTGCGTAAGATCCTTGAACATCTTCAGCAATGCTATGCCGGTCATGTCGGCATCGAGTTCAAGTATATCAGCGAACAGGAGAAGATCGACTGGCTTACCAATGAAATGGAGCACAAATTCCTGAACTCATTTTCGCTGGATAAACAACGCCGGATCCTGGAAAAGCTGAACCAGGCTGTCATGTTCGAGAAGTTCCTCCATACAAAATACATTGGCCAGAAACGTTTCTCCCTCGAAGGCGGCGAGAACGCCATACCGGCCCTGGACACGATTATCAATACCGCCTCAGCGCTGAATGTCCGGGAAGTGGTGATCGGCATGGCCCACCGCGGTCGCCTCAACGTGCTCGCGAACGTCATGGGTAAGACCTATGAGCAGATCTTTAGCGAATTCGAAGGCACCGCCAAACTGGACCAGACCATGGGCAGCGGCGACGTCAAATATCATATGGGCTATGGCAGCACGATAAAGACGGAATCCGACCAGACTGTTCAACTGAAACTGATGCCCAATCCCTCACACCTCGAAGCGGTCGATCCCGTCGTCGTCGGTTTTGCCCGCGCTAAAGCGGACGTGCTCCACGAAAGCGATTTCGACCGGATCCTGCCGATCCTCATCCATGGCGACGCCTCATTGGCCGGCCAGGGCGTCGTATACGAAGTGTTGCAGATGAGCGACCTCAAAGGGTACCTGACTGGCGGCACCATGCACCTCGTTATCAACAACCAGATCGGGTTCACCACCGATTTCGATGATGCCCGTAGTTCCGATTATTGTACATCCCTTGCTGCCGCTATCCAGGCGCCGGTCTTACACGTCAACGGCGACGATGCGGAGGCAGTAGTGAAGTGCGCCGATATCGCGACCCGCTACCGGCAGGAATTCAACTCCGATATCTTTATCGATATGGTCTGCTATCGCCGCCACGGACATAATGAGGGCGACGACCCGAAATTCACCCAGCCACATCTCTACGCCCTTATCGATCAGCACCCCAATCCCCGGGAAGTCTATACGCAGTATCTCATCGATAACGGAGAAGGGGACGCTAAGGAACTGGCTAAAGAGATGGAAAAGAAATTCTGGGGTGACTTGCAGGAACGCCTCGATGAGGTGAAACAACACCCGTTGCCTTATATCTACCAGAAACCCGAACGGGCCTGGCAAAGCCTCCGCAAATCGACACCGACCGATTTTGATCAGTCTCCCGTTACCGCGATCAGTGAGGGGGACTTTAAAAAGATTTTCGGCGCGATCATGAGCTGGCCGGAATCCTTCAAGCCCCTGCGGAAAGTGGAGAAGCTGTTGCAGGATAAGGTCAAACAATTCAATGAGGATGGGAAGGTCGATTGGGCCACCGGCGAGCTCCTGGCGTACGGCAGCCTGCTGCTGGAAGGAAAAGACGTAAGGATGAGCGGCCAGGACGTACAGCGCGGTACCTTTTCCCATCGCCACGCCGTCCTGCGGGACGAAAACACCAACGACGACTATAACCGCCTCAGCCGGCTGCCCGACGCTAAAGGGGAATTCCGCATCTTCAATTCATTACTAAGCGAATACGCTGTACTTGGTTTTGAATATGGCTATGCCCTGGCTACACCTAATGCCCTCGTACTCTGGGAAGCGCAGTTCGGCGACTTCAGCAACGGCGCCCAGGTCGTGATCGACCAGTTTATTGCAGCGGCGGAACAGAAATGGCAAAGGATGAGCGGTATCACCCTGCTCCTGCCCCACGGCTATGAAGGCCAGGGGCCGGAACACTCCAGCGCCCGTATGGAGCGCTTCCTCCAGATGGCCGCGGAATATAATATGGTGGTCACCGATATCACTACCGCCGCTAATCTTTTCCACGCCTTCCGGCGGCAGCTTGCCTGGCCCTTCCGCAAACCCCTTATTAACTTCTCGCCGAAGGCCAACCTGCGGCACCCCGGCAGCTATTCGAAGATGGATGAGTTTATCAACGGCGGGTTTAGGGAAGTGATCGATGACCCCTTTGTGGAAAATGCCGGGGATGTCCGGAAAGTCCTGTTCTGCACCGGCAAGGTCTACTTTGACCTGGCCGAACGCCAGCAGAAAGACAATCGCAAGGATGTAGCTATCATCCGGGTCGAGCAGCTCTATCCGCTGCCCGTCAGACAGCTGGAGGACCTTTACAAAAAATACAGCCGTGCCGCAACCTGGTTTTGGGTTCAGGAGGAGCCGCTCAACATGGGCGCCGCGTCCTACCTTCAGATGAACCTCAAGAGCCTCAACTACGGTGTGATCAGCCGCCAGCCCAGCGCCGCCACTGCAACAGGATATCTCAAAGTGCACGCGCAGGAACAGGCTGAGATCATCGACACCGCATTCAGCATATAAAACAATTTATAAATACCCATAAATGATCGATATTAAAGTGCCGACAGTAGGCGAGTCCATCAATGAAGTAACTTTGGTAAAATGGCTTAAGAACGAAGGACAATTTGTGGATCGGGACGAAGTGCTCGCAGAGCTCGAAAGCGAAAAAGCGACGTTTGAAGTAAACGCCGAAAAAGCCGGGACACTCAACAGGGTGGGGAAGGAGGGGGATACCCTCAAGATCGGCGACGTACTCGCCCGGATCGACGAGAATGCCGCCCGCCCCGAAGGCGCAGCTGCCCCCGCCGCCCCCGCGGAATCCCACCCCGCCGTCGTCGAACCGCCAAAACCTGCCGCCCAGGCCCCGGTCACCGCCGTCTCCAATGACATTAAGGCAACCCCAGTCGCCGCTGCCATCATCACAGATAAAAAAGTAGACGCCGCCTCAATCACCCCCTCCGGCGCCAACGGCAAGATCCTTAAGCATGACGTCCTCGACGCCCTCAACCATCCCGGCCGCATCCCCGGGAAGGAACTATTTACCCGCATCGACCGCCGCGAGAAAATGAGCAACCTGCGCAAGACCGTCTCGCGCCGCCTCGTCGAAGCCAAGAATACCACGGCCATGCTTACCACCTTCAACGAAGTGGATATGAGCGCGATCATGGCATTGAGGACCAAGCTCAAGGATAAGTTCAAAGAGAAACACGGCGTGAACCTCGGCTTCATGAGCTTTTTCACAAAGGCTACCTGCTATGCATTGCAGGAATGGCCCGCGGTCAACGCCTATATCGACGGCGACGAGCTGGTCTACCACGACTATTGCGACATCTCTATCGCCGTCTCCGCGCCCAAAGGCCTCGTCGTTCCCGTCATCCGCAATGCGGAAAGCCTGAGCATGGCCGACATCGAGAAGAAGGTCGTCGAGCTCGCCACAAAGGCACGCGATAACAAGCTGAGCCTGGAAGAAATGCAGGGCGGCACGTTCACCATCACCAATGGCGGCGTCTTTGGCAGCCTGATGTCGACGCCCATCATCAATATCCCCCAGTCCGCGATTCTTGGCATGCATAAGATCGAGGAACGTCCCGTCGTCGTGAATGGCCAGATCGTAATCCGGTCAATGATGTATCTCGCGGTAAGCTACGACCACCGCATCATCGACGGTCGCGAATCCGTCAGCTTCCTCGTTCGGATCAAGGAACTGCTCGAGAACCCCGACCAACTGCTTTTTGGAAAGGACCCGCTGAAGGCTTTGCTCGAATTATAGTACAACGTGAGATTTGACAACCAGCTCCGCCACGCAACCCGGATCATCGAGACCTTCCAAGGTGACCAGCCACTGCATGTCTGGCTGAAGGAGTTTTTCCGCGCCAACAAGCAAATGGGCGCCCGTGACCGCCGCCAGCTCAGCAACCTCGTCTACAGCTTCTATCGCCTGGGCCATAGCCTGCGCGACCTGCCCGTACCCGAACGCCTCCTGACCGGTCTCTATATCTGCACCGACCAACCCTCGGAGCTGCTCCGCCACTTCCGCCCGGACTGGGATCCACAGTCACCCCTGGCCGAAAAGATTCGCCAAACCGCACTCTGTGTCACCGATATCTTCCCCTGGTCAACCGAGCTCTCGCCGGAAATTGACCACGAATCTTTCTGCCTCTCCTTCCTTCGACAACCCGACCTCTTCCTCCGCATCCGCCCCGGCCACGAATCCGCTGTCCTCCAAAAACTGAGCGCTACCTCGTTTGAATTCATCCCGCCATCCTCCATCCGCCTCCCCAACGGCTTCAAAATAGAAGACTACTTTACCCCCGACCATGAGATCGTCATCCAGGACTATAGCTCCCAAAAAATAGCTACTTACTTACTGGTAAGTAAGGAACCCGAATTTTTCTGGGACACCTGCGCCGGCAGCGGCGGAAAGTCTATCCTCGCCCGCGACCTGTATCCCAACCTCCATATCACCGCCTCCGACATCCGCACATCCATCCTGCACATCCTCCGCACCCGGTTCACCGCCGCCGGTATCCAACGCTATGTGACCTTTCTCGCCGACCTCAGCACCCAACCACCCCCCGCCAGCGCCGCCGGCGCCGACCTCATCCTCGCCGATGTCCCCTGCACCGGCAGCGGGACCTGGAGCCGCACACCCGAATCCCTCTATTTTTTTGACCCCGCCGCGATCGCCAACTATCGCGACCGCCAACGCGCCATCCTCCGCCACATCGCTCCGCAGCTTGCCCCCGACGCATCGCTCGTCTATTGTACCTGCTCCGTCTTTAAAAAGGAAAATGAAGAAATGACCAAATGGATCCGCGACACGTTCCGCCTCCAGCCCGAATTGCAAAACACCCTGACCGGCTACCCCCACCACGCCGATACCCTTTTCGCCGCCCGGTTCCGCAACTCCTGACCCTGCCTACGCCCCGCGACAGCCCCATTAATTATGATCCACGACCGACATCGTCAGCGCAAACCCTATCTTAAACCCGCTCTGGCTCCCATCCGGCGTCGGCGGCTGATACTCCCACATCGCCGTATGCCGGTAGATCAACCCTACATGCTTCGCATACGTCTCACTCCAATAGGTATTATAAGCAAATGCCGTTACTTGAGTGATGGGAACATTCGAGGAATCCGCGACCTGAAGGATCGTGGTTGCGCTGTCGTAACTCGTCCCGTTTGCTACCGTGAACGGCTGATTGACCTGCATATACACATAATTCCAAAGCGCCAACGTCAGATTAGTATAGCTGCTGTAATCGAAGAAGTCCTGGTAAGGCGCATAAGGCAGGAACGTATTGCCGGTCCAGCTGAAACCCAGATCCATCGGATAGGCCAGCTTGATAAACCGAAGATTGTCTTCCGTCACATCGATCGCGGAAAGTGAAGGGGAAACAACATAGGTCATCGACGGCGTCCAGAACGATCCTGTCGTATCGCTCAGGTAACGGGTGACCAGCCACACCGTCGCACCGGTATTGTCTACCGTCTTCTTCTCCACTGAATCTTTCGCCAGATAGCTCGTGATCGTATCATTTTGCCCGTAGAAGTAGAAATTCAGGGAATCCATCCGGTAAGTGACGTACTTACCTACCTGTAAGCTGATAAAATAATCCGTTAGCGGAGGCTCCGGCGGAGGGAGCGTTTTTTTACAGCTGCTGAACATCACCCCGAGGGTGAACGTAGCAAATAGGACGATTTGCAGCCGGATCTTCATGTAGGACTAACGTCCAACCTGCCGATTTATTGCCGTTGAATGATACCGCCGCCGATGACTTCATCCCCTTCATAAAAGACCGCACTCTGCCCCGGCGCTACCCCCTTCGCCTTTCCATAAAAACGCACCGCCACCCCATCCCCGTCCGGGTAGAGATTGCTCAACGTCCCGCCATCCTTATACCGGATCTTTGTAACCGCCTCAAACCCAGGGGTCACCTCATTATATTTCATCCAGTTGAGCCGCGCTACCCGCATCTCGGAACGGTCCAGGTCTAACTCATCCCCCAGCACGACCGTATTGGTCTCCGGCCGGATTGCGGTGACATACACCGGCTTGCCAAACGTCACCTCCAGCCCCTTTCGCTGACCGATGGTATAGAAAGGATAGCCCCGGTGCCTGCCAAGGATATTTCCCTCCTTATCGACAAAATCGCCGCCATCCACCCGCTGTTCCAACCCATCTACCCGCCGCTTCAGAAAGCCGCGGTAATCATTGTCGGGTACAAAACAGATCTCGTAGCTCTCACTTTTCTTCGCCAGCTCCGGATATCCATAATCGAGAGCCATCTGCCGGATCTCGGTCTTCCGGTAAGGCCCCAGCGGCAGAAGCGTGCGGGCAAGAAGGTCCTGCTGCAAACCCCACAACACATAACTCTGATCTTTCGTCCCGTCTACTCCCTTTGTGATCGTGTACCGGCCATTCCCTCCGTTCCGCACTGAGGCATAATGTCCCGTGGCAATATATTCGCAATCCATCGCATCCGCCCGCTTGAGCAGCGCGCGCCACTTGATATGCGTATTGCAGAGGACACAGGGATTTGGCGTCCGCCCCGCCAGGTATTCGTCCACAAAGTTTTCGATCACAAAATCTCCGAATTCTTCCCGGATATCCAGCACGAAATGCGGGAACCCATGCTGGACCGCCGCCATCCTCGCATCATTGAAACTATCCAGATTGCAGCATCCCGTCTCCTTTTTGGAGGAGCCCGCGCTGGCATAATCCCAGGTCTTCATCGTGATCCCTATGACCTCATACCCCTGGTCATTGAGCATCAGCGCAGTAACTGTACTGTCAATACCCCCGCTCATGGCAACCAGGACCTTTCCTTTCCGGCTCATACATCAAAATTTACCAAGGGGCAAATGTACAAAAAATCGGGAAAACTTCTCCTTCCGACCCTTTTTAAATTGCGTAAATTGCCGGTCAACGCTAAAATTTACCATTATGATTAAGCTTCAAGTAATCGGAAACCTGGGCAAGGACTGTGTCACCAACACCGTGAACGGAAAAAGTGTGATCAATTTCAACGTGGCGCATACCGAGAAATTCCGCGACGCCCAGGGTAACCAGAAGGACAAAACGATCTGGGTGGAATGTGCATACTGGACCGATCGCACCGGAGTAGCCCCCTATTTGAAAAAAGGCACCCAGGTATATGCAGAAGGCACCCCTGAAGTAAGGACCTATCCCAAAAATGACGGAACCACCGGCGTAAGCCTCACCCTCCGTGTCCAAAGCGTCCAGCTTCTCGGCGGTCGCAGCGACGGCGGCGGCAACTACTCCGGGGGAGCCTCCGAAAGTGGATATGCCCCTCAGGCGAGTTCTTCTTCCCGCATTCCCTCGGCCGGCGAGATCACCGAACCGATCGACGATCTCCCGTTTTAACACAGCACTTGCACTAAAAGCAAAAACCCCGCGTCAGCGGGGTTTTTCATTAATAAAAACACTTGATTAATATCCCGGATTCTGCGCGATCACATTTCCGCTCGTCAACACCTCATACTGCGGGATCGGCCATAATATCTTCGTCGAATCCGTCACCCCGAAAGTCGACGCCGCCAGGCCAAGCCTCCGCAGATCGAACCACCGGTGACACTCATGCGGGAATTCCAACCGGTTCTCCAACAGGATCTCCGTCTCGACATCCGCGATCGTCGCTGCTGTCGTGGGTCCTAACCCCGCTCGCGTACGAACAGTGTTGATATCCGACACCGCCGTAGCAATATTCGGATTGCTGCCCCGGATCACCCCCTCCGCATGAGTCAGATACATTTCCGCCAGCCGGATCAGCGTAATATCGTTCGAGCCGTCCGCCAGATCGTATTTGGAAGTCGCATACACCTGCTTCCCGCTGGCGTCGGTGCCCAAAAAGTAATTCACCGGCAACCGGGTATCCGAAAGGTTATACGCCGCCGCGAGATTGCCGGAAGTCGCCACCTCATCCCGGCCATAATAGTAGAAGTACAACCCGTCTTGATTCGTCGCGCTGAACTGCAGCTCGAAAATGCTCTCCGGTACATCGTTCTTGGTGAGCCAGATATTGGGATAATTCGGCTCCAGGTTGCCGCTGGTCAACTGGATCGCCGCCAGCGCATCTGCAGCGGCGCCGTCATAATTGCCTGTATATAACTCGACTCTGGCCTTAAAAGCCTGCGCAGCCAGCGTATTCGCCCGACCGGCGGCATTTGTGCTGGGAATATTGGCGATCGCAAAATTGACATCTTCCAGGATTTGGGCAAGCACCTGACCGGCGGTGCTCCGCGCATGCGGGGTCGCATCCGTCGCGATAAACGTCGGCGTCAGGATCAGCGGTACACCCACCCCGTTAGGATCGGAATACCCCGAAGGCGTCCCGCCCCATTCCCGCATCAGATCGAAATACATAAACGCCCGGAGGAACCGCGCCTCTCCCATCGCTGCTGCTGAATCGAAACTCGCATCGTGGATATTCGGAATATCCGCAATGATCGTATTCACCCGGTTGATACCCTGGTAGATCCGGTTCCAGGTATTTTGGATATTGGTATTATCCGGAGTGATCGCCCTGTTCTTCACCTGCTCATATGTCGGATAACTACCCGTGTGATTCAGATTATCCGCCTCCAGATCGCAAAGTATCGTATAATCGGTACCGTAATATTCCGGCTGCTGGAAGGTATTGTATGCCCCAAGCAGCCCCGCCGTGACCGCCGGCCCAGTCGTGAAGGCCGTCGTCGCATCCAGCGAGGAAAAGGGCTTCTGTTGCAGGATCTTGCTGCATCCCATCATCACAACCAACCCCGGCAGAAGCATTAAAAATATCTTTTTCATATTGTAAGTTCTTTTATTTTAAAATTTTTCCTGGTATTGGTTAGAACCCTAGATTAAGTCCGAATGTCCAGCTTTTCGCCTGCGGATAGGTGAGGAAGTCAGTCCCTTGAGCCGTATTGTTACCGGGGAAAGTGCTCACTTCCGGGTCAAACCCGCTATACTTCGTCCACGTCTTCAGATTGGTCCCCTGGAAGAACACTTTGATCGACCTCATCTTGACCTTCGATGCCACTGCCGCAGGGAGGTTATAAGCAAAAATTAAGTTCTTCAGCCTGATATACGAACCATCTTCCAGGAACCTCGTGGAATTGAGGGCCGCATTGCCATTGGGATCGCCAAAGACCGCCCTTGGCATGGTCGTATTCGTATCCGTCGGCTCCCAACGCTTTGCCGTCGTGGCATATTGGCCGAAGAGGCTATTCATACCTTCCGCAAACACCCGGTTCTCATTGAAGATCTTATTGCCCTCATTAAACTGGAAAAATACCGTCAGATCGAAGCCTTTATAGGAAAACGTATTCGTCAGACCGCCATAGTATTTCGGATTCGCATTGCCGAGAATGGTTTGGTCCGCAGACGTGATCACCCCGTCATGATTGAGGTCCGCAAACTGGATATCGCCGGGAGAAGTGCCCTGGAACTGCGTCGGCGCCTTCGCGACCTCCGATGCTGTATTGAAGATGCCGATCGCCTTGTATCCATAGAAGCTGCCGATCGGATATCCTGCCTGCGTCCAGTTGGCAAAGCCGGACGGGAACGGCGAGCCGGAGATCTTCTTGACGATATTTTTATTAAAGGAAATATTGAAGCTGGTCGTCCACACGAAATCCCTGGTGGAATATTCTGTGGCGGTTACGGAGAATTCCCAGCCGGTATTAGAGATCTCCCCGATATTCTGGTTGACGCTCGTGAAACCCGAACTGCCGACCAGCGGCCTCGCCAGCAGCAAGTCTTTGGTGGACTTGTTATAATAATCTACCGTAAACTGCAGCCTTTCCTTAAACAACCCGACTTCCAACCCCACATCACCCTGTGTCAGACTCTCCCAGCGCAGCGAGTCATTCCCGATCTGTAAGGGCGCCAACCCCGGAGTATTGGCACTCCCGTTGAGGACATAGTTGGCGCCAACCCCAACCAGCGCCTTGGACGCATATGGGCCCAGCCCGTTCGTATTGCCGAGCTTGCCATAGCTGCCACGCAGCTTGAGGTTGCTGATCTTCGGAACATTCTTGAACCAATCCTCATCCGAGATGCGCCAGCCGGCAGACACGGCCGGGAAGGTACCATATTGGAAATTGGAACCCAGCGCGGATGAACCGTCCCTTCTCACGCTTCCGCTCAACAGGTACCTGCCCTTATAATCATAATTGACGCGGAGCAGGTAGCCGATCTGTCCAAGCCCCGTCTGGCTGGATGTGATCTGTACCGGCGTCGAAGCAGCAGAAAGCTCCTGGATACCATTCCCCGGGAAATTATGCCCTTCCCCAAAGATCGACTGGAAATTATCTTCCTGGAAAGAAGCCACTGCCGTAGCCGTGATATTGTGGTCCCCAAAACTCTGCCTCCAGGTTAGCACGTTTTCATTTAACAGGTTCAGGTCGGCTGAATAACCCTGCCGCCCAATCCCGTTCGGCCCTGTAGCGCCTTCGAGCGTGTTGCTGGGCAAGAACTGGAACTCATTGAACCCGACGTAATCCACGCTCCCCTGCACCCGCAGCGACAAGGAAGGCAAAAAGAAATACTCGGCCGCCAGATCACCGACCACCCGGTTCGTCTTTGCCTGGTTGAACCTCAGCTTGGCCGAAGCAAGAGGATTTTCAATGATCCCCAGGTTGGCGTCATACGCATAGGTCCCGTCGGGATTGATAGGCTTGAAATAGGTTGGCATCAGAACTGCCGTACTCAATACCCCATAAATATCATTGTCATTGTCCGTCCGGGCTTGGATGCTTCGGGTGACACCCAGCTCGCCTGATACCTTGAATTTGCTCGATACGGTATGATTGATATTCAACCGGGCGCCATACCGGTGATAATCGGTTCCGATCTGGATGCCATCCGTCCCGTTATAGTTGGCCGAGATATAGAATTTTGTCTTGGCATCCCCGCCCGCCGCCGATAGCTGATAATTGAAGATCGGTGCGCTATGGAAGATAAGATCTTGCCAGTTAGTCGTCGGATAAGTGTCCGGCGCATTGCTGAGGTTAAAGATCCCGTTCGCAGCAAACTGATTCGGGGGGAGGCCAAAACCATTCAGCAGCTCCTCCTGGACCAGGCTGACATATTGCGGCCCTGTCAAAGTTGGCTCTTTTTTCCAGGGAGAATTGGAGCCCAGCGAAGCGTCAAAATTGAGCTGTGTCTTCTGATTGGCGCCATGCCTTGTAGTGATTAGCACTACCCCATTGGCGCCGCGTGAGCCATAAATGGCGGCCGCGGCAGCATCCTTTAACACCTCATATGACTCGATATCGTTGGGATTGATCTCCGAAAGCACATTCAGCACCTGGTCGCCCACTCCGATCTGCGAATAGCTGCCCGTGTTGAGGATGATCCCATCTACGACATACAATGGCTGATTGCTGGTGGTAATGGTACCCGATCCGCGGATGATCACGTTGATGCTTGCACCAGGCGTACCCGACGATTGCGTGACCTGAACGCCCGGCACTTTCCCCCGCAATGCCTGATCCGGCCCCTGAAGAGGTATATCGTTCAGAGTCGAATCTTTCAATTTGTAAATAGCGCCGGTAAGGTCCTTCTTCCGTTGGGTACCGTACCCCACGACTACGACATCCTGCAGATCATTCCTTGCTGCCGCCTGTAGCTGCACCGGAACATCACTGACACCCTCGATGGAAACTTCCATGTTTGCAAATCCGATAGAAGAGATGACCAGGATCCTGGCAGAAGGCGGAACGGTCAGCTTGAAGCTACCGTCCTGACCCGTATTGGTCCCGCGTTTGGTGCCTTTGATCACGACACTGGCAGAAGGGATCGGAGTGCCGCCGGCATCCGTGACCTTCCCCGTAATAACGCGATTTTGTGCTGCTGCTCCCCCGACAAGCAAGAACACGCTGCTGAGAAAGAATAACAATTTTCTCATACGTTAAATTTTGGTTTTTTTAATGTGACTCTACTTTCGTGTTGAACAATGATTACTACATTAAAATTAACGAATAAGTACTTGAAAACACAGCCATGTCTAAGAATTCGCTAATTTTCAACCTGATATTAAAAACGATCTACATGAGATACTTCACGACTTGCTGCCTCATCAGCCTCGCCATATTGCAGCCAATCTACCCGGTTGCCCCGGTGACGGCAACTCCGCTCGTTCCTTTCAATACCCCAAAAGATTGGAAGATCGGCGTTCAAATGTGGACCTTCCATTTCGTACCCTTCGTCCAGGCGCTCGAAAAGGCAGACAGCGCCGGTATCAAATACCTCGAAGCCTTCCCCTACCAGTCGCTCGGCGGCGGTATGCCCGGCACTTTCGGTATTCAAATGGCTGATTCGACCCGGGAAAAAGTCAAACAGCTACTTCAATCAAAAGGCATACACATCTACGCCATGGGCGTTATCACCCCCCGCACGATCGGCGAGTGGAAACAATATTTCGACCTCGCCAACTATTTCGGGATGAGCTATATCACCTGCGAGCCCCTCAAGAATCAATGGGACTCCATCGACAGCCTCGCCGGGATCTATCATATCAATATCGCTATTCACGACCATCCCAAACCTAACGCCTACTGGCACCCCGACTCGGTGCTCGCCGCCATCAAAGGCCACAACCATATCGGCTCCTGCGCGGATATCGGCCACTGGGCCCGGAACGGCCTCGACCCCGTTGCCTGCCTGAAAGAACTGCAGGGTCATATCTATGGGGTGCATCTGAAAGACATCGATTCCCTCGGAAATACGAAGGCAAAAGACCTGGTAGTGGGTACGGGAGTGATCGACTATCCGCCCGTCTTTCGGGAATTGCAACGCCAGCAATTTGACGGCTATTTCTCTATCGAAAGAGAAGACAACTGGTATCACAACGTTCCCGACGTGGTTGCGACAGTGAAGTTTTTTAATGAACAAGTAAGTAAACTATAACGGGCGGGTGTCCTTCAAGGTTGCCCGTATTCCCGATCTTTGCGCCCAAAACCCATCGAATGCTGTTTTCGTACCACGAACTTCAGACTTTTACGATCGAAATCTTCCGCACGATCGGTTGCCCGGAACAAGACGCCCGCACTGCCGCCGCAGTCTTACTGAGTGCAGACCTTCGCGGAATTGATTCCCACGGCATAGCGCGCCTGGTCGGCTACGTGCGCCTTAAGGAGGCGGGCAGGGCCAACCCCCGGCCTGTCATCCGCATCATCCACGAAACACCATCGACCGCCGTGGTCGACGGCGACAGCGGTCTGGGCCTCGTAGTCGCACCCTATGCCATGCAAGTCGCCATCCAAAAAGCCGGCGCCTGCGGCACCGGCTGGGTTAGTGTGCAGAACTCCAACCATTTTGGTATCGCGGGCTATCATGCTCTGGCGGCCGTCCGGGAGAATATGATCGGCATCGCCATGACCAATGCCAGCGCCCTGGTAGCCCCAACCTTTTCAATCGAACGGATGCTGGGCACGAACCCGATCTGTGTCGCCGTTCCCGCCGGTCAGGAGCCTCCCTTTGTCGCCGACCTTGCTACCACTACCGCGGCCAACGGCAAACTGGAGATCCTTCAGCGGAAAGACGAACCCGCACCCCTCGGCTGGATCCAGGACAAGACGGGCCAGCCTTCCATTAACCCCCACGAGCTTAAGAACGGCGGCGCCCTGCTCCCCCTTGGCGGCGACCGGGAACATGGCAGCCACAAAGGATATGCGCTTGGCGCCATCGTGGATATCTTCTCTGCCGTCCTCAGTGGCGCGAATTACGGCCCCTGGGTGCCCCCCTTTCCCGCCTATGTCCCCATGCCGACCGGGATGCCCGGAAAAGGCATCGGCCACTTCTTCGGCGCCATGCGGATCGACGCCTTCCGCCCCGCGGAAGAATTCAAGGCACACATGGACAACTGGATCCGCCGCTTCCGTAGCGCGACACCGGCGCCCGGTCATGAGAAAGTGCTTATCCCCGGCGATCCGGAACGTGAAAAGGAAGCTGAGCGCCTCACCGAAGGCATTCCCCTCTTACCCGCCGTAGTCGACGACCTGAAAGCTCTCGCAATTAAATTAGGTGTAGAATTCCCGCCGGCAGGCTAAAGCCCGTATCTTTGCGGACCCAAAAAAATGTAATGACCCAGCTCAAGATCATGAAATTCGGCGGTACTTCCGTGGGCAAACCCGAGCGAATGCGCCAGGTAAGCCAATTGATAACCGCCGACAAGGAACCGAAGATCGTCGTACTCAGCGCCCTAAGCGGCACTACCAATGCCCTCGTAGAGATCGGGAACGCCATTGCAGCCGGCCAGCGCGAGAAGGCGGGAGAATTGATCGCAAAACTCGAAAGCCACTATCAGCAGTTCATCCGCGACCTCGTAAAACTGCAACCCTTTTACGAGAAGGCAAAAACAATCGTCGCAGAACATTTTGAATTCCTCAATATCATCCTCCGCATCTCCTTCAGTGAGGCGCTGAGCAAAGACATCCTCGCCCAGGGGGAACTCCTTTCGACAAAATTGTTTTCCGTATTCCTCGAAGAGAACAATATCTCTCATTTCCTGCTGCCGGCCCTCGAGTTCATGAGCATCGACGACCACGATGAACCGCAGATCAATAGCATCAAGACAAAGCTGGCCCATCTGCTGCAACAACACAAGGATTCCAACCTGTTCATTACCCAGGGCTATATCTGCCGTAACGCCCGCGGCGAGGTCGACAACCTTAAACGCGGCGGCAGCGACTATAGCGCTTCGCTCATCGCCGCGGCGGCGGGCGCCTCGGTCTGCGAGATCTGGACCGACATCGACGGCATGCACAACAATGACCCGCGCGTGGTGGGAAAGACGGTCGCCATCGACCAGCTTAGCTTCGAAGAAGCAGCGGAGCTCGCGTATTTCGGCGCCAAGATCCTCCACCCCGCCAGCATCTGGCCCGCTCATTTCTATAAAGTGCCGGTCCGGCTGCTGAATACCATGCAGCCTGAAGCCAAAGGCACCCTGATCACCGAAGAAGCAGGCTCCACCGGCGTGAAGGCCGTCGCCGCGAAAGACGGGATCATCGCCATCAATATCCGGAGCAGCCGGATGCTCCTGGCCTACGGCTTCCTTCGGAAGATCTTCGAGATCTTCGAGAAATACCGCACCCCCATCGATATGATCACGACGTCTGAAGTTGCGGTATCGCTGACGATCGAAAACGTCGCCGAGCTGAAGAGTATCGTCCGCGAACTGGAACCCTTCGGTACCATCGACGTCGAAGACAACCACAGCATAGTCTCTATCGTCGGCAACGAGATCACCCAAACCCCGCAACTGCTGAGCCGCCTCTTCGAATCGCTCGATACTATACCGATCCGGATGGTTAGCTACGGAGGCAGCCGGCACAACGTATCGTTGCTGATCCCGTCCGCATATAAAACAAAGACGCTTCAGCTGCTCAACAAAGGCCTGTTCGGCCTGGAATAATGGAACCGCTGGCCCCGCATATCGAACAAAGGATACTCGCCAGCTTTACCCGCCAGCGGCTTATGACCGCTTACGGCGCTACTATAACCGCAATGGCCAGGGGCTTTGTGGAGATATCCCTTTTGCCGCAGGATTTTCTATTGCGTACCAACGGCCTTTTCCACGGCGGAGTTATCACTGCACTCGCCGACAGCGCCGCAGGCTACGCCGCCGGAACCCTCTACGAGACCGACGTCTCCTTTCTGACCGTAGAGCTGAAGATCAACTTTCTCAATCCCGCAAAAGGTGATCGGCTGATCACCCGCGCAAAAGTCATTAAAGGCGGAAATACCCTGACTGTCGTACAGACCGATAGTTTCATCGAAAACACCGAAACCCTGCGACAGGTAGCCACGGCCCTCCTTACCTTTATAAAGGAAAAACGCTAAGCCATGGAAATAACGACCATCCGCTCCTTTATAGACTATCAGGATAAGGTCCGCTCCCGGACCGACCGGCTGCTAAAAGTCGTTCGTCCTGACCAGCTCGACTTCGCTTACCTCCCCGGTAAATTCACCATCGGCGACCAGATCCGTCATATCGCGGCTATCGAACGCTGGATGTTCGCCGAGACCCTCGCCGGCCGCCCCTCCGCTTACCACGGCTGTGGCAAGGAACTGGCCGACGGATATGACAACGTGATGAACTATTATCGGGAGCTTCGCAGCCAGGCCCGGGAAATCATCGTTCAACTCGGTGACGCCGGACTCCACCGAAAATGTCTGACCCCCGGAAATGTTGAGATCACCGCCTGGAAATGGCTGCGTTCCCTGATCGAACATGAGATCCACCACCGCGGCGAATTATATATTTATCTGAACCTGATCGGCGTTACAACTCCTCCCATGTTTGGCCTCACGGCTGAAGAGGTCCAGAAAGCAAGTATTCCATGAATAAGATAGCCATCAGTCTTTTCCTCCTCCTCCTGACCTCCTCCCGCCTCCTTTCCCAATCACCCGGCACCACATTGTCTGGATCGGTCCACGACTCAACAACCGGCAAACCACTCCCGGGAGTAAGCGTCTTCCTGAATAGCACCTCCAAAGGAACCATCACCCATAATGACGGCAGCTTCGTCCTGGCGAATATCCCGCCCGGCAGATATGAGCTCATCATCTCAGCCATCGGTTATGCCACCTTGCAGCTCGAGCTAAGTACGCATCACCTTCCGCCAAACCTAAAGATCACCCTCCACACCCAGGCATCCGAACTGGCGGCCGTAACCGTGGAGCCTTATCTGAAGAATGGATGGAAAAAATGGGGCAAATTGTTCTGGGATAATTTTATCGGGACCACGGACAACGCGTCGTCCTGCAGTATAAGGAACAAAGATGCACTGCGGTTCCGCTACTACCTGAAAAGCAGGAAGCTCACCGTGAGTGCGGTCGAACCGCTCATCATCGTCAACAAAGCGCTGGGCTATAACCTGGAATACCGCCTCGAGTCCTTCACCTACGATTTCACTACCAATATCATCTCCTATTATGGTTTCCCGTTCTTCCGCGAGATGACAGCCGATAACAGTGACCGGCAGGTTAAATGGGACGACAACCGCCTGCGTGCCTACCTCGGCTCTATGATGCATTTTATGCGCAGCCTATACCAAGGCCGGCTCCAACAAGAAGGCTTTATCATCGAGCACGAGATCCAGGTGCCCAATCTCGAGAAACAACGCGTCAAGGCGATCTACATCCCTAATGTCACAAATACCGATAGCATCAACATCGACACCCTGCATCACTACTGGGAAATAATGCGGGAGCCGGACTACTTCGTTCAAAAGGTGAAAAGTTATGACAACCTGGCAACACTCAATCCCGACCAGACCCGGTCATTCTATTTTACCGGCGACTTTACTGTCATTTACGGCAATGGACACCTGGGGATTGCCTATACCGAGTCGGCCATGGAGCTGATGTATCCCAGACAGATCGAAGTGGAAGAAAATGGAAGTTATTACCCCCCGGAAACCCTGCTTTCAAAAGGTAATTGGGCCAAAACGGAGAAGATCGCCAACCTCGTCCCCCGCGACTATTATCCCCCGCTACCGGATCCATCCGCCATCCACCAGCCAACCCCTTAACCGGTCCGTCCACCGGTCCGTTGTCGTCGGGTTGTTCAGCCCAAACCCGTGCCCTCCTTTTGGATAGATATGCATCTCCGCCGGAACCCCGTTCGCCTGCAACGCCTCATAAAAGTGAAGACTATTGGCCACGGGAACCACCTTATCGTCGCCCGCATGCACCAGGAAGGTCGGCGGCGTCTGCGCCGTCACCTGTAGTTCATTGGAAAACTTCCGGACCAGCGCCGCATCCGGATGCAGCCCGATCAGGTTGTCCCTCGATCCGCGATGTGCGATGCTGTCTTCGAAACTGATTACCGGATAAAGCAGGATCATAAAGTCGGGCCGCAGCGAAACCTTCCCCGGATTGTCAATCACCGCTTCATTGAAATGCGTCCCCGCTGTTGATGCCAGATGACCGCCCGCCGAAAACCCGAGGATGCCCACTTTGGCCGGATCCAACCCCCATGCAACGGCCCGCTGCCGCACCAGCTGGATCGCCCGTTGCGCATCCTGCAACGGCCCGATCGTCTTGTCGATCATCGACTCGTCATTCGGCAACCGGTATTTCAGTACAAAGGCGGTAATTCCCCATTCGTTCAACATCCGCGCGACATCCGTCCCTTCGTGAGTGAACGCCAGATGAAGATACCCGCCGCCGGGACATATCACCACGGCCGCACCCGTGCCGTGACCCGCAGGTGGTTGAAAGACCTGCAGCATCGGCCGGCTCACCAAACTAAATGAATAACGGACAGGATTGACAGTTGTATCGACCGACTCCCGGTCAGGGCCCGGCTTGAGATTCGGGATGGGCTCGTTGCCATATAAAGGCAACTCCTGCTGTGCATCGGCCATAAAAAAAGGAAGTATAAGAAGTAGTAGTACTAGTTTTCTCATAAGATCAGCATCGCATCCCCATAACTGAAAAACCTGTATTTATCTTTGATCGCTTTCTTATATGCCTCCATCGCCAGGTCATACCCGGCAAACGCGCATACCATGATCAACAGGCTCGTCTTTGGCAGATGGAAATTCGTGACCAGCGCATCCGCGATGTTGAACTGATACGGCGGATGCACAAATGTATTCGTCCAGCCCTCCGACGGCTTCAAAAGCTTCTCGGCGGTAAAAGAAGACTCGATCGCCCTCATCGTCGTCGTCCCGATCGAACAAATGCGGTGACCGCCCAGCCGGGCTTTGTTGACGATCTTGCAGGCATCCTCCTCGATCCGGTAGTACTCGGCATCCATCTTGTGTTTGCTCAGGTCCTCTACCTCGATCGGCCGGAACGTGCCCAACCCCGTATGCAGGGTGATCTCGGCAAACCTGACCCCCTTGATCTCGAGCCGCTTGATCAACTCCTTGCTGAAATGCAGCCCCGCCGTCGGTGCGGCAACGGCCCCTTCATGCTTCGCATAGACAGTCTGATACCGCTCCTTGTCCTCTTCGTCGGGTTTGCGCTTGATATATTTGGGCAAAGGCGTCTCACCCAGTACCTCCAGCATTTCCCGGAACTCTTCGTCGCTGCCATCCCAAAGGAAACGGATCGTCCGCCCCCGGCTGGTCGTATTATCGATCACTTCCGCGACCAGTTCGTCATTATCCCCGAAATAAAGCTTATTGCCGACCCGGATCTTCCTCGCCGGATCCACGATGACGTCCCAAAGCCTGTTCGGCTTGTTCAGCTCCCGCAGCAGGAACACTTCGATCTTTGCCCCCGTCTTCTCCTTCCGGCCATACATCCGCGCCGGGAACACTTTGGTGTTGTTGACAACAAATACATCCTTATCGTCAAAATATTCCAGGATGTCCCGGAAATGCTTGTTCTCGATCATTCCGGTCTTCCGGTGGACCACCATCATCCGGCTGTCCTCTCTTTTTTTCGCAGGGTGCTGAGCAATAAGATTTAAAGGCAGATCAAACTTGAACTGTGAAAGCTTCATGTGGAATAATGATTTTTTGTGTTTTAAGCAAAACCCCAAACAACGACGTATAGACTCGGTGACTTCGACTCAACACATGATACCAGAGAGGGATGGTAAGATAGACGGATGGATTCCGGTACAAACCAGGTCTTACGGCACCCGATTTGATATCATTTTTCAAGCGGGCAAAGGTAGTATAAAAAAGAGCCTTTTCCAAATAAATTTCGAGCCGCGCCGCCTCCTTGGCTCTCTTCTTCACCCCCCATCGCTGTCACCGATAAATACTGTGCACTAACAAAATAATTTTCCCGAATTCCCGTCTTTTATGCAACTTGTATCGATTCGCCAATAGTCCACATATAATGAGATCAACCCCATTTAGGTTTTGTGCGCCGGGAGCCATTTTTTGCCTCTTCCTTGTATTTTCCCTGAAGGCCCAGGAGAAGCCCGAAAAAAAATATCCCGCCCTCCTTTGGGAGATCACCGGTAACGGCCTCACGAGACCTTCCTACCTGTTCGGGACCATGCACGTCAGCAGCAAGCTGGTCTTTCACCTCAGCGATTCCTTTTACCTGGACATCAAAAGTTCCGACGTCGTTGCGCTTGAACTCGACCCGCAGCTTTGGCAAGATCAGCTGTTCAGCTTCGAGAACATGGAATCCAACCTTCGGTACTACACGCAGGGCTCGCCCAATGACTTCCTCAACGTAAAGTCCTTCCAACTCGAACGATACGATGACCGGCTCAAATCCGCACTAAGCGACGAGCCTACCATCATAAACGGCCTCCTCTACCGCACCTACCGCACAAGGGCGGATTTCGAAGAAGATACCTATTTGGACCTGTATATTTATCAGACGGGCAGGAAACTGGGCAAGCAGGCCACAGGGGTCGAAAACTATTTCCAGACCGAACGGCTGGTCATGGAAGCAGCCCAGGACATGATGAAGGACCGCAAGAAGAAGGCGCCGGATATGGACGGTGAGTCCGCTTACGATATCGAACGGAAAACACAGGAGGCCTACCGCCAGGGCGATCTGGACCTGCTTGACTCCCTGGAAAAGCTGATGGAGCCGTCCGAATCCTATATGGAAAAATTCCTCTACCGGCGCAACGAGATCCAGGCTGCCTCCATCGACAGCATCGTCCAGCGACATTCTCTTTTCGTTGGGGTGGGCGCGGCCCACCTTCCCGGCCGGCGCGGTGTCATCGAACTGCTTCGGAAAAAAGGCTATACCCTCCGCCCCGTCGTGATGCCCGACCGCGACGCCATGCGCCGCGACGATATCGATAAAATAAAAGTGCCTGTCACCTTTTCCAATTTTACGGCAGACGACGGCGCCTTCTCCGTCAGTGTACCCGGCATTCTCCACCGCCGTCCCGAGAGCCATGGCATCGACGACTCCTGGCAATACGCCGACATGAGCAACGGCGCTTATTACATGATAGGCCGGGTCAATACCCATAGCTGTTTTCTTGGCGAAAAGGACGAGAACATCCTCAAAAAGATCGACAGCCTCCTCTACGAAAATATCCCCGGCAAGATCCTGAAAAAGACGGAGATCACCCGAAGCGGCTACCATGGCTTTGATGTCACCGGCCGGACCCGCCGCGGCGACCTGCAACGTTATAATATCCTCGTTACTCCCTATGAGATCTGGGTGTTCAAAATGAGCGGCACCAACAACTATGTTGACGGATCCGAAGCGGACCAGTTCTTCAATTCCATCATGATCCGAAGCAATACTTCTACCGCCTGGACCTTATTCGCCCCCGCGCGCGGCGGGTTTTCCGTCCGCCTGCCGAGACAACCCCGCGAGGACAGGGACCTCTCCGGAGTGGACGGATTGGGCCGGTGGGAATTTCAAGCGACCGATTCGGCCACAGGTGACGCCTTTCTGATCTGGAAAAAAACCGTCCAGAATTACCGATTTTTAGAGGAGGACACTGCCGACCTGGCACTTATGGAAGAAAGCTTTCGCCAGTCGGACTGTATCAGCCGTTCGTTGAGCCGGAAGACCGGCCTCTTTAAGGGACATGCCTGCCTTGACGCGCTCTACCAGGCGAAGGACGGTTCATGGATCAGGGCGAAATTCCTCGTCTACGGGCCCGACTGTTACGCGCTGGCCGCGCGCAGTCACAACAAAGACAGATCGTTTGCCGGCTTCTTCGACTCGTTTGCGTTCACCCCCTACCGGTACCCCGGGTTCCGGGACTATGTCGACACTTTCCTGCATGTCGCTGTTCGTACTCCGATGGTGCCGGACGTGGATGCGGGTATGCGCCGGATCGTCGAAAGATCCACGAGCGAGGAATTTCTCAACTCCCTGCCTGACTACAATAATTATTGGCCCCACGCCCGCACTGCTCTGTTCCAGGACGACTCCACCGGTGAGGCCGTTTTTGTTTCGGTAGAATCCTTCCCGAAATATTATTATCCAAAGGATACCGCCACCTTCTGGACCGATGAAATGAACGAAAAACGCCTGAAGCAGGACATGATCGTCAGCAATCGTCAGCCCATTCGTCTCCGGGCCGATCCCTCATTTCCGCCAGCCATCGGATATCAGTATGTCTTGTCCGATACCAATAGCTCACGTAATATCCGAACCTGGATATTTTTAAAGAATAACCGTCTCTTCAGGGTACTCTCGCTCGTTGACTCAACTGATACGACCAGCGATTTCATCCGCCGCTTTTACGCGACATTGCGGCCCTACGGCCCATTGGCCGGGCCCTCCGTCTTCGAAAGTAAGCTGGACGTCTTCTTCCACGATTTCTACAGCAGCGACTCCCTGACAGCGCAGCGCGCACGGGATGCGATCCCCAATGTCTATTTCGGCCCGGTTGGCGTCCCCGCCCTCCTCCGCGCGATCAACACCCTTCCCTATAACGGTAAGGACTATTTCGAGACCAAAACCCGACTGATCAATGAGCTCGGCTATATCAATGATTCGATCGCAGCAAACGCTGTCGTGGAAGGACTCGGCCAGATCTATCAGCGGGCAGGCGATACCAGCACCATACAGAATGCCGTATTCAAGGCGCTGGCCCATCACAAGACCCGCGCCGCCTATGACCTCCTGAAACGACTCATGGTCGAGGACCCGCCTATCTTTGAAAACGGCACCGACTATACCTACCTTTTCCAGGACCTTGGGGACTCCCTCGCCCTGGCCCGCAAACTGTTCCCTGACCTGCTCCAACTGGCCACCGTAGACGATTATAAAGGCAATGTCCAAAGCCTCCTGGCCAACCTGGTCGACAGCGGCTATATGCAGGGACCCGATTATGAGCCGTACCTAAGCCAGATCTGGTTCGACGCCAGGATCCAATGGAAAAAACAGGAAGGGAAAGATGAAAAGAAGCTCCAGAAGAAAGAAGACGACAACGACGACAATAGCTCCGACGGCGACATCGAAGAGGGCAACGGGAATGACCTCGATGACTACGCCATCCTTCTCCTTCCGTTCTACGACAAGAACCCCAATATCCCAAGGTTCTTTGACAAAATGCTGAGCAGCAGGGACGCCTCGCTGCGCCTCAATACGACAATCCTTCTGCTGCGCCATGACCGGCCGGTGGCAGACTCTATCATCCGCAATCTGGCCGCTTCCGATTCCTACCGGAGCGAACTATTGCAGCGGTTGACGGCCATTAACCGGGCGGACCGCTTCCCCAAACAATACCATAACCAGCTCGATATGGCCCGCAGCCTGCTGGCATCCAGCCGCGGCAACTCCGGCCTCGCGGATGTGCAATTTATAGGAAAACGTAGGATCCAGTTCAAGCAATCCAACGGCTACGTCTATCTCTTCAAATATAAATCCGCTCATGATGACGACTGGCAGATCGGCATCAGCGGCATCCAGCCCGCCGACCCGGCTGCTGTCAATACTGCCAATGAATTCGTCGCCCTAACCGGCAAAAAGCTAAAGCCCAGCCTCCCCATCAACGCTCAACTGGACGATCAGCTCCGGAAACTCATCTTTTCCAAACGCAAAAGCGCAGAGCATTTCTATCTCGACCGAAACTACTTCGACCGCGGCGGCGACGAAGATTAGTTCGCCACTCTCTGCTTCTAACCACTTCTTTGCCCCCCTGACCCACTCCGCCCCGCCCTGCTCCCGCTCACCCCGGCGTCTACTTCCTGTAATATTGATTCAACAATCCCTCCAAAACCCCATTTTCCTCCAATATCCCCTCCACAAATTCTCTGAACACTCCTTCCCCGCCTTTCTTTGTCAGCACTTTCATCACCATTTGTTTCACATAATCCGGCGCAGAGGACGGACACGCCGAATATCCCACCCTAGACAGCACTCCCATATCATTCAGGTCATCCCCGATATACGCCACATCCGCCAAGGTGATATTCAAGTCCCGGCAAAGCCCCTCCAACACAATCAACTTATCCGTTACCCCGGTATGGCAATGCCCGATCTTCAATTTTTCTGCCCGCCGCTTCACCGCCATCGACGGCTCTCCCGTGATGATAGCTACCGGTATCCCCAATAGCCTGCAAAACACCACTCCCGCACTGTCGTATGTATTGAACCGTTTGAACTCATCCCCCGCTTCCGTATAATACATCCCCCCATCCGTCCAAACCCCATCGATATCGGTAACCACCAACTTAGGCAATCCTGTCATAGTATGAAATTTGAGCAAATATAGCAATGTGAATAACTTCTGCCCCCGGTCAATTTTGGAATAAATAATTTTATCTCAAACCTGATCTTATGCCAAAAAATGGAGTAAAAAGTAATATCCCCGATGAGGTCATTCTGACAAAAATATTATTAATCAGAGGAAGAAAAGTCATGATAGATCGGGATCTTGCTGAATTGTATGGCGTCACTACCAAAAGATTGAATGAACAAGTCAAACGAAATATAAAGCGTTTCCCCACTGACTTCATGTATCAACTGACACAGAAGGAGAAAGACGACCTGGTCGCAATTTGCGACCACCTCAAAAGTCTAAAATTTTCATCTCAACTTCCCAACGTCTTTACGGAACACGGAGCCGTAATGCTCGCCAGCGTACTCAACAGTGACAGGGCAATAGAAGTCAACATTCAAATTGTCCGGATTTTCACCAAAATGCGCGAATTGCTCACCACCGGAAGAACCCCGGCCCCGCGTCGGATTCCGCCGAAAGGACGAATCGAACTAATTCACCCGCGGGATCGCCGCCAGCAACTTCTTCGTATAATCCGTCCGCGGCCTCAAATATACCTCCTCCGCCTCTCCCATCTCCTCGATCCGCCCTTTATTCATGACCATGATCCGGTCACTGATATACCGGATCACCGACAGATCATGCGAAATAAACACGACCGTGAACCCAAACTCCCGCCGCAGGTCATTCAACAAATTTAATACCTGCGCCTGCACACTGACATCCAAGGCAGACACCGATTCGTCACAAACCAGGAAAGAAGGCTGCAACGACAACGCCCGCGCGATGACGATCCGCTGCCGCTGGCCACCCGAAAACTCATGCGGATACCGGGTATAGTGGTCCGGCCGCAGGCTTACCTTCTCCAATAACTCGACTACCCGCCGCCGCCGATCCCTGTCGTCGGAACCCATGCCATGCACCGTCATTGCCTCAGCGATCGCCGGACCGATCCGCAACCGCGGGTTCAGGGAGGAGTAGGGGTCCTGGAATATCAACTGGATCTGGCTTCGATGCTCCTTTAGCGCAGAGGGCGTCAGCCCGGTCCAATCAGTACCCTCAAAGAAGATCTTCCCCTCCGTTGGCTCTACCAGCCGCAACATGGCCCTCCCCAGTGTCGTTTTACCGCATCCGGACTCTCCCACCAACCCCAATACCTCCCCCTTCCTCACGTCAAAGCTTACTCCATCGACAGCCTTCGTATATTGGACCGGTTTCCCCAGCCAGGTCCGCCTGGAAGGATACCAAACCCGCAGATCCTCCACTTTCAGGACCACTTCAGCATGCCGGTCAATACGAACAGGTTCCATTACCTGACTAACCGCCGAATCATCGCCCTCCAAATAATCGCTCACCATCGGCAACCGCTCCCCCTTCACATGCAACGCCGGCCGGCAATTCAGTAACCCCTTCGTATACGGATGCCGGGGCCGCTGGAACAAATCCGAAACCGACCCCTGCTCCACAATCCGCCCTTTATACATCACCAGCGCCCGGTCCGCGATCTCCGCAACCACCCCCAGATCGTGCGTGATGAAAATTACCCCGAGATCTTCCGTCCGCTGCAACGACCTGATCAGCTCGAGGATCGTTTTTTGCACCGTCACATCCAGCGCGGTAGTCGGCTCATCGCAGATCAGCAGCGAAGGGCCGCCGCTCATCGCCATCGCGATCATTACCCGCTGTTTCTGTCCCCCGCTTAGCTGATGCGGATAGCGGGTGAATATCCGCTCCGGGTCTGGCAACTGCACTTTTTCAAACATCGCGATCGCTTCCCTTCTTGCGTCACGCGTCCCTATCTTGCGATGGATGCGGATCGCCTCCATCACCTGGTCCCCACAGGTATACACGGGATTGAGCGACGTCATCGGCTCCTGGAAGATCATCGCGATCTCCCCGCCCCGGATTTGCTGTAATATGGAAAACGGCTGCGTCAACAGATCGACAGCCCGCCCGTCGCGCCGTGTAAAGATGATCTCTCCCCCCAACACCCGCGCCGGCGGCGCCGGCAACAACCGCAGGATCGACAATGCCGTAATGGATTTACCCGAACCCGACTCGCCGACCAGCGCGACGATCTCGCCCCGCCGGACATCAAAATCTATACCCTCCACACCGGGCGCCAACCCGTTGTCGGTGTCGAAACCAATTGAAAGATTATGGATCGATAGAAGTGAAGACATATCCGCCCCATACCGGGCGGTTCAAAAATAGCGAATTATCCGTCGACCGCTCACTTCTTCACCAACCTGATATTCGTCACCACATTACTCGTCGCGGGCATGGGGAAGGACGGTACTATATCACAGATGAGACAGGTTTGAACCGGCGTCGGTCCGTTCAATGTGAAAGTAAATACATCCCCCACTTTCAGCTCGGCAGCCGCAAAAGTACAGACGTCGCTAACCCTGAACACATTCTTATAACTGCTGTCCGTAGCGGAATCGGTCCAGGATTTTGTCAGGATGCTGGAATCCGCTATCGGACCGGATTGCAGCTGCACTACATAATCAGCGCAGGATGCAAAGACCACCAGCTTACCAGTCCAGGCATTATCGGCGGTAACCTTCTTACAGTGGAAACCGCTTCCCACCAAAATAAACAGCAGGGCAACGAGACAACTTCGCCGATTCATAAGATTCAATTTCCTCCCTTGACAACTAGTCCGCCTTCGACGTTGCATCCCGCCCCATTCCCCAAAAGCCATGCGCATCCCTAAAACCGCAGATGCCTCACCGTCAGCCCATTGTTGATCAACTGTTTCAACGAATCGATGCCGATCCGGATATGCCGCTCGACAAAGTCCCCGGTCACCTTCACATCACTCTCCGCCGTCTTTACCCCCTCCGGCACCATCGGCTGATCACTTACCAATAACAGCGCTCCCGTCGGGATCTTATTATAGAACCCCACCGAAAAGATCGTCGCCGTCTCCATATCGATCGCATACGCCCTGACCTTTTGCAGATATTCCTTGAATACTTCATCATGTTCCCAAACCCTCCTGTTCGTCGTATATACCACACCTGTCCAATAGTCAACCCCGTAGTCCCGGATTGTCGTCGAGATCGCTTTCTGTAGCGCAAACGCCGGCAGCGCCGGCACTTCGGGGGGAAAATAATCCGTCGACGTCCCTTCCCCGCGGATCGCAGCGATGGGAAGGATCAGATCCCCCAGCTTATTCCGCTTCTTCAGCCCGCCGCACTTCCCGAGGAACAGGACCGCCTTCGGCTGGATTGCCGTCAGCAGATCCATGATAGTGGCCGCCCCCGGACTACCCATCCCGAAATTTATAATGGTAATTTCCCCCGCCGTCGCACACTGCATCGGTTTGTGCTCGCCCACGATCGGTACCTGGTGCCACCCGGCAAAGAGCGTCACATAATTCTCGAAATTGGTCAGCAGGATGTATTTCCCGAAATTTTCCAGGCTTTCTCCCGTATACCTTGGCAACCAATTACTAACGATTTCTTCTTTTGTCTTCATTATTCGTAAATTTAGCAAATAGTTTTCGGTCATGATTAAAATCTACTATCCTACCCACCCCTTTAAATTACGCGAGCCGGAGAAAAAAAAGGAAGAGATCTGGGATGAACTGCGACGACAGTGGGTGCGCCTCACCCCAGAGGAATGGGTGCGCCAAAACTTTATTCAATACCTGCTCCAGGTAAAGAACTACCCCGCCTCCTATATCGCTGTCGAAAGGAAAATGAAACTCGGCGAGCTGACCAAACGTTTTGACCTGCTCGTCTTCGACAACGCCGCCCAACCCTGGATGCTGATCGAATGTAAAGCCATGGACGAAACTCTCGACAGCCGGGTCCTCTGGCAGGTCCTCCGCTATAATATGGCCATCCCCGTAAAATATATTGTGATCACTAACGGTGAAGAATGCCATGCTTTCATCCGCGGGCTCACTGACTTCGACGGCATTCTGGCACTGCCCACTTACAGTGAATGATCTACCACCCCATCAGCCCCCGCAAATAACCCGTAAGCTCCCTTGCGATCTCCAAATCATCCCCGATATCCGGATGCCCGGCGCATCCATGCCCCCACTGTTTCGAAAAGAAAAAACTCGAAACCCTGGCATCCCGCGACGCGCTAACGACCCCGGTAATAAATCGTTCTAATACCGCAGTCAACTCCGCATTCCCCATCGGGCTTGTCAACAAAACTATCCGTGCCGCCGGATAGACTTGCCGCAAATGCCCGACAAACCGTAAATACGCTCCGCAAAAAGTCACCGAATCCTGTATCCCGTCATTCTGTCCCAGACAGACAGTCACCACATCGGGCTGGTAGTTCGAAAAGTCCCAATCTCCCTGGTTGCCCAGGACATCCATCCGGTCGAATACCTGCGGCATCGTGATCGTCATATTACAACAACTATGGATCAGCCCGATCCCCGAAACCGCCGTCAAATGCCACTGCGCCTTCAACGCCCGCGCCGTAACCGCGCCATAGCTCATCCACGCATTACTCTGGTCGAACCACTCCCCCTTGCCGCAAGGAATGCCGTACACATCGTTCCCAAATCCGCAGGTGATCGAATTGCCGATACACTCTATCTTCCGGTCGGGTAGCATAGGAGCCGGAAGTAATATATTTGTATAAACCCCTTCAAATTCCATCCAGCCTATCCCCTCGGTTGCCTTACACAACGTCACCAAATGATCGCCATAAGTATTCGGACCGTTGTCCATATTGCTCGCCTTTACCTGGCTCCGTAGGGCCACGCCGTTTATCCACGCCCTTCCACTACCCCTAACCGTTAATGTATCCGAATGCCCGCTAAGCTTCACCCGGTAGACCCCCAGGTTGTCACCCACCTGCAATAAAACATAATTATGCGCCTTTTCATTTGGGACCTCATCATGCACCACTATCCGGCACTCCTTACCCACGAAATGGATCCGCACCACGACCCCGGGATTCCAGAACCGCGGCAGCCCGGGATTCGAAAAGTCGATCCGCCCCATGTACTCGAAATTCTTGTTGTCGGCGGAATACCACCGCTCTTGGCTGTCTTGCGCAATAGCTAAGGCACAGGCGAGTACTCCGATTAGAAAAGAAATGTATTTTTTCATGCCGCCCTATTGCTGATGAAAACTTTGCCCGATGAATTGCAACCCGTCAATGATACCCGCCCGCCAATAGGTCCAGGTATGAGCTCCATCCCGCACCCGGAACTCGTGTGGCACTCCTTTATCGGCCAGCGCAATATGCAGCAGACAGTTGCCTTTGCTAAGCCCGTCGTCATCTCCGCAATCAATCCAGTACCGTACCTTCTTCAAATCTGAAGCAGACTCCGTAGCCACGATCTTCAACGGCGAATTGGCGTTCAACGCGGCATTCACCCGGTCGCCACCTTTCAGGCCGCGGCCGAACAGGGGCCCCAGGATCCGATCGTAAAAGCCATCCGGCATCTTGATGATGGTACTGTCGTCAAACACCGCCGCACTCAAGGCCGCACCGGCTGCAAAAAGCTCCGGATGCTTGAGCGTATAGATCAGCGTCCCATACCCGCCCATCGATAACCCCGCCACACCCCGGAAGCGTTTCTCACCCTTGATCCGGTACGTTTTTTCGATCGCAGGAATGAACTCGCTGACGAAAAAGTCCTCATACTTCTCCTTCCCGTCGTATGAATTGATATAAAAACTACTGTCGCCGTTCGGCATCACGATGATCATCGGCGGGATCGTTCCTTCGGCGATCGCTTTATCGGCCAGCCGGTTGACCTCCCCAAACTGCAGCCAGCCCGTATTGTCATCCGTATACCCATGCAGCAGGTACACGACAGGGTAGGAGCGTTCCGAGCTGCTGTAGTCCGCTGGCAGATAGATAGTGTACTTTACATTTTTGCCCAATACGGCACTGTGGACCGTCTGTTGTTCGATTACCTTCCCCGATGGCCACTGCGCATGCCCCGGGATCGCAGCCCCTCCGATAAAAAACAAAAAGACAAGCAATATTCTCATGGTCAATAATTTGCTAATCGAGGACGCCCGTATATATTTTTGTTTCATAGCCCACGCGCACCTGGCCGGCCGCCGCGTGCCGCATAAACAAATCCTTCAACGCCCCAATCATCGCAGCAAACTCCGGTCCCTCCTTCGGTATATAGGAAGAAGACAACAGCCGCCCCTTCAACCCGTCAAAGTCAAAGCGCTGTTCATTCTCGAAGGAACGCGACGCAAAAGACTGCGGATAGAAGAACTCCCCAATCTGAAAATTCGTAATGTTCTTATGATTGATCGTCTTATAATCGCCGGCAAACCGCAGGATCAGCTCCTCATATTCCCGCTCGAAGTCTGATAGGATGAGCCGCTCATTCCAGATCAACGCCACTACCGCACCCGGCCGCGCGATCCGCGCAAATTCCGCCCGCGTCCCCACCGGGTCGAACCAATGAAATGCCTGACCCGCCACGATCAGGTCGACAGACGCAGCATCCAACCCCGTCGCCTCCGCCGTTCCGTCCACGCTTACAAAACCCGGATACCCCGCCAGCAATTCTTCAGCCTTCGACCGCATCTCCCGGTTAGGCTCCACCGCAAACACTTTATTGCCGAAGTGCAGGAACAGCTCCGTCGAGATCCCCGTTCCCGACCCGATATCGGCCACCACCCACCCCGGGCCGAAAGTATAGAGGTCCCGCAAATAAGAAAGGATAATCTCCGGATAATGTGGCCGGTATTTTACATAGTCTTCGACCCGGTCGCTAAAGCGAGTAGTACTGTTGGACGCCATAACGCGTCAATTTAAGGAAATATCCCCAGCTCCGCATACGAAGTCCCCACCTTATTGATCGCCACCACGTACGCCGCAGTCCGCATATCCGGAATGCCCGGATTCGCCTTCCACGCATCCATGATCTCCCGCGTCGCCGCAGTCATTGTCTCCTCCAACCCGCTATACACCAGGTCGACTTCGTCAGCTCCATGCATGATGAACTCTTTCTCTTTCTGACTTACCTTCTTCCCGGTCAACCCCTCGATCTGAGTTAGGATATGCGTGTTCATATTCTCCGTGAACCGTTTTTCCATCCGCCCATACCGCACATGGCTCAGGTTCTTCAACCACTCGAAATAAGAGACCGTCACCCCGCCGGCATTCAGATACATATCCGGCACGACCAGCGTTCCCTTTTTAATAAAGACCTCATCCGCTTCGGGCGTCAGCGGTCCATTCGCCGCTTCCCCGATGATCTTTGCCTTTATTCGCGGCGCATTCTCGCCATTGATCACATTCTCAAGGGCCGCGGGGATCAGGATATCACAATCCAACTCCAACGCCTCACCTGATTTGCTGATATTGGTTGCTCCCGGAAAGTTAAGAATACTCCCTGTTTTCTTCCGGTGCTGAAAGACTTCCTCTTCATTCAGTCCCGCCGGGTTCGTGATCGCCCCCTCATACTCCGCCAGCGCGATCACCTTCGCACCGCCTTCGCGGAAGAATTTCGCCGCGTGATACCCCACATTACCCAAACCCTGCACGACTACCGTCTTCCCCTCTACCCCCTGCTTTAACTTGAGCCGCTTCATAATTTCCTCCATGTTGCAAACCTCCCGGATGCCATAGAAGACCCCCAACCCCGTAGCCTCGCGGCGGCCTCTTACCCCGCCCTGCGAAACCGGCTTTCCAGTGACACAGGCCAGCGCATCGACTTCGCCGGGGCGCATGCTCATATACGTGTCCAGTATCCAGGCCATCTCCCGCTCACCCGTACCATAGTCGGGTGCAGGAACATCCGTACCCGGCCCGATGAAGTTCTTTTTGATCAGCTCCGACGTATACCGCCGGGTGATCTTTTCCAGCTCATAAGGTGTGTATTTTTTTGGATCGATGGTGATCCCACCCTTGGCGCCCCCAAATGGCACGTTAACGATCGCGCACTTGAACGTCATCAGCGCCGCCAGCGCCGCAACCTCATCCAGGTTCACCGACAAGGCAAACCGGATCCCGCCCTTACAGGGTGTTTTGTGTTGGGAGTGCTGAACACGATAAGCTTTTATCACCTCGATCTTATCTCCGATCTTAACGGGGAAGAACATGCGATAAACAGCGTTGCATTGTTTGATCTGCTCAAGGATACCCGGATCCCAGCTCGTAAAGGCAGCAGCTTTATCAAAACTTTTTTCTACTGCTGCGAAAAATTTGTATTCCACCTGGCTTGGCAAAACGTTGACATTATCTGGCATAACATTGATTTTATATATATTGAGGCCGCGTTTACGGTGTCTTATTTACCGCCTTTTTCCAGCCGGCCGATCTTTCTGTCCAGCCGGATAACATACGCAATTAACCCGGCGAATATTGTAAGCAGTACCGCGACGACCACATATATTTTCCCATTTGCCCTGAGCCGGTCGGCCATTTCCACCGGTTTACCGGTCGCCGGATCCTGCGCCCGGCCAACCAGCCCGATGAACCCAAACAACGACAGAAGGAACCACAACTGAACTTTCTTATGCATGCGAGAGTTTTTTTTCAGCCAGCAACTGCAGGCGGATGCGAAGCGTGGTTATCCATACGCCAAGCAGCGCCCAGCCCGGAACCGCACCCGGCCAGAATATCATCTCCATCCGCGGGTCGATATCCTTGGTATCCATCGCCGGATTACCCATTCCCCCGGGGTGAAGACTATCTACCATCCGCGGAATAATAAAGATCGTCGGGAACAGCATCGCATAAGCAAAAATATTATATACCGCACCGATCCGCGCCCGCTTATCCATGTCCGTCATCGAATTCCGTAGGACCAGATAGGCAAAATAGATCAGGAGCGCGATCGCCGCACACAACTGCTTCGGATCATTGCTCCAGAATGCACCCCAGGTAAACCGCGCCCAGATTGACCCCGTCACCAACCCCAGACACCCGAACAGGATACCACCCTTCGCATATTCCAACGCATAGATATCATGGATCGGTTTGCCCGTCCGCAAATAAAGCACGGAATAGACGACCGACACGGTAAACAGCACCATCATGGTAAACCACATCGCCACATGAAAATAGAGATTCCGGATCGTTTCGTTTAAAATGTCCTTCGCGGGAACAGCGCCCAGGAATCCGGCCGTGATCGTGTAGATCAGGAGAACGACGCAAAGTATTTTCCACCAGTTCTGACGAATCATATAGGACGCAAAAATAAAGGAATTCAGTCTTTCCAAAGAAAAGGAAAAAGGATCAGCGATAGCGCTATGATCAGCACATCCAATGCCGCCAGCACCGCTATCATCCAACCTAACCCCCCTTGTAACACATCAGCAAACGCGATATTTGAGATCTTACTTAGTAAAAGCAGTTGCGGTATCACCAACGGGAACCCCAATATCGCCATCAGCGCGGCACTCTGCTGCGCCCGCGCCGCGATCGCCGCCAGAAAGGTAAAGACGAGGCTCAGGCTCATCCCGCCAAGACAACTGATCAGTACGAACTGCACCGGCTCCGGCATCGGATCACCCAACATCAGCACGAATAATCCGAGGCTAAGTAAACTCATCGACAGCATGAGCAACGCGTTGAACAGCAGCTTCGACAAAATGAAATTCGCCGGGCCCGTAATCGAATAGAAATACAAAAGCCGGCCTCTTCCTTCCTGCAGAAAACTCTTCGCTACCGCATTGACGCACACGAACAGCTGGATCATCCAGAATAACCCCTTCCAGACATCCCCCTCCGGCTGGCCCATTGCCAGATAGAGCACGAAAATGGTCGACGCCACGTAGAGCAGCACGCCGTACAAACTATATTGCTGCCTTACTTCCAGCAGCAGGTCCTTTTTGAATAGCGTAAGTATTTGGGAAAACGAGCGGATATTGTTAAAATTTGCCGCAAAGCTAATACAGGATCACCCAACCCCCAATTAATACATGCTAAATTTTGATAATCAAGCAATTAGAACTACGGTAGCGCATAATAGCAATGCCTGCACCGGGGCTCGTACAGGTCTTTCTCCCCCAATACCACCTGCCCGTCGGCCGGTCTTTTCCGGTACGAATAATTGGCGATATTTCCACATTTGACACAAATGGCATGCAACTTGGTGATGTATTCTGCTTTGGCGAGCAGATTAGGCATCTGCCCGAAGGGTTTGGCGCGATAGTCCATATCTAAACCTGCGACGATCACCCGGACCCCGCGGACCGCAAGTTGGTCGCAGACTCCAGGGAGTTGATCGTCAAAGAACTGGGCCTCGTCTATGCCTATGACATCGACTTCGCCCGCCATCAGGAGGATGGATGTGGAAGTCTCGACAGGAGTTGATTGGATGGCATTTTCGTCATGGGAAACGATCTTTTGCTCATGATACCGCGTATCAACGGCCGGCTTAAAGATCTCAACTTTTAAATTGGCGATTTTAGCGCGTTTTAGCCTTCTGATCAGTTCCTCCGTTTTCCCGGAGAACATGGATCCGCAAATGACTTCGATCCAACCTCGTTTTCCACTTGTTAAATGCGGCTCAATGAACATAGATACATATAAATTAGGTTCGGAATTTGTTATAACTTTATAGGGGCTACACTTTACTAACCCATACCACGCTTAAGTACCTAGAATGGAACGACTAAAAGAACTGATATCCCAGCTGATGGAGCAGTTCGACCGTAAGGCCGAGCCATCTCAATTGCTCCAGACCACGCAGCTATTGGAAGCCGAACTCCGATTCCTCGCCACCCAACCGGCCCCTGGCCGGGTAATGCCGACGAAGATAGCGGTTATGATGCCATCCGCAGCAAAATTCGCCCCGTCGAACGGTGCACCTTCAAACGGCACGCCCACCATCAGCGCGCCTTCAAATGTCAGCCCCACCAACGGTGCCCCTGCAACAGGCGCTCAACCCTCCGTTCCCCCGGTGCCCAACAATGTCCCCGCACTCGCGCCAGCCAACGGCACCCCCTCCATCGCGGCCACCAATGGCACGCCTGCCACCAACGGCACGGCCGTCGCAGCCGCCACCCCCGCATCGGTGGTCGAACCTTCGTCGAAGGCAGCCCGCACCAAAGAGCCGGAAAGAGGCGTTTGGCCCTTCGACCCCCTTGCCGAGAAGCCTACCGACCGCTTCACTCTCTCCCAAAAAAGCCGGGAGATCAACGATATCATCGGCGGCGGCTCAGGTTCCTCCCTCAACGAGAAACTCAAATCGGATATCGTTGACCTTCGCTCTGCCCTCAACGACACGCCCGTTCGCGACCTTAAGAAGGCCATCGGGATAAACGATAGGTATGTATTTGTGAATCAGTTGTTTAGGGGAGATGAAGCCATGTACGAGCGGAGCATCAAGACTATCAATAGCTTCCGCATCCTCCCTGAAGCCGAATACTGGATGGAACGGGAACTGAAGGTCAAGCTCGGCTGGGATGAGAATCGCGACGTCACCCGCTATTTCTACCAGCTGGTCAAAAGACGGTTTTCCTGAATAAACGTTATGATCCGCCTTGTCGCCCCTTTCCTCGAATGAACATACTCCCGGGAGGCCCTGCCTGTTTCCTCCCGCTCCTGCTTATCGGCGATCAACCGATCGAACACCTTTTCCACCTCCAGCGCACTGTCAATCACTATCCCTCCGCCGCTTTCCGTCAGTTCGACCGCCTCAACATATTTTTCAATCACCGGTCCATATACCACCGGCTTGCCATATACTGCCGCTTCCAAAACATTATGAACGCCGTCATCGCCAAACCCGCCCCCGACATAGGCGATGCTCGCATACCGGTAAAGCTTCGATAACATCCCGATATTGTCGATCAGGAGCACATTCGGTTCCGGCCACCCCGGTCTCGCAGCCTTGCCCGCACCGCCAACCACGCCCGCGCCGCCCGCCGCTTTCCGCCCGCCGCCATTTGCTACCCAACTGGAATACCGGATGCAATTCCTGAAAAGCCGCTCCACCACTGCCAATCTATCCTCGCTGATCTCATGCGGCGCCAGGATGAACCGGATCTCGGGATGCGTATTGGCATAGTGATCCATCTCCTCCTCATCCTCTTCCCAGGTGCTTCCGGCAACGATCACGGGCAAGTCGCCGCAGAACGCCTCCACTTCCGGCAGCGGCCTAGCCTCCTCCGAAATCTCGATCACCCTGTCAAACCTTGTATCGCCGCTCACGCTTACGTTCTCCGTCACGTGTACCCGCTTTAAAAGCAACTTCGACACCTCCGTTTGTACAAACAAATGACTGAAACATTCCAGCATATACCGATGCAGCCTTCCATACCAGTGGAAGAATGGTTGGTCAGATCGAAATACCCCTGATACCAGCAGCGTCGGAATATTTCGCTTCTTCAGTTCTACTAAAAAATAATACCAGTAATCATATTTCACCCACAACACGAGGCTTGGACTTACCAGGTCGATAAACCGCCGGGCATTACGCGGACTGTCAAGCGGTAAATAGAAAATGTGGTCGGCCCCCGCATATCCCTTCTTTGCGATATAACCCGAAGGCGAGAAGAAGGTCAGCACGATCCGCACCCCCGGCGCTACCCGGCGCAGTTCCTCGATCACCGGCCGCCCCTGCTCGAACTCCCCCAATGAACTGCAATGCATCCACACGACTGCCTCGCCCGGCGTAGGTTTGGCGACGGCGGGGCCGCCCATCTCTGCCCCAATCCGCTCGAAAATCCCTCTCCTTCCATCCAGCCACGCCCGGGCCTTCACATTCCACGGCGCCACCAGCCTGATCCCGATCTTATACAACCACAAAAAGACATGATAAAAGAAAATACTCAACTTCGCACTTTTAATAATTAATTAAAAATAACCGCACCCGCACGGACCCTCCCCGACACATGGTTAAACCACAATTTTGCAGTAGGTTTGTGCCTCCTAAAAAAGAGGAGAGAATATGCGGCCCATTCAAATGGTAGACCTGAAACAGCAATATACAAAAATAAAGAGTGAAGTCGATTCCGCCATTGCCACAGTTATAGAGAGCGCAGCATTTATCAATGGCCCGGCCGTAACCGAATTTGCCACCGGCCTCGCCGCCTATAACGGCTCCAGACACGTCATCCCCTGCGCTAACGGTACCGACGCCCTTCAGATAGCCATGATGGCCCTCGACCTCCAACCCGGCGACGAGGTCATTACTCCCTCTTTCACCTACATCGCCACCACCGAAGTCGTGGCCCTGCTGAGGCTCACCCCCGTCTTTGTCGACGTCGACCGAAAGACATTCTGCATGGACCCGGTTGCCCTCGAAGCCGCCATAACCCCGCATACGAAGGCCATAGTACCCGTCCACCTCTACGGCCACGCAGCGCCGATGAATGAGATCATGGCCATCGCAAAACGCCATAACCTGCCTGTCATCGAGGACAACGCCCAGGCTATCGGTGGTGCCTATACCTGGCCTGACGGTACCCGCAAAAAGACCGGCGCCATCGGTACCATCGGCTGCACCTCTTTTTTCCCTTCCAAAAATTTGGGCTGTTACGGCGACGGCGGAGCAATATTTACCGACAATGACGCGTTAGCTACGCGGTTGAAAATGATCGCTAATCACGGACAGAATAAGCGCTATTATCATGAAATGGTCGGTTGTAACAGCCGCCTGGACACCCTGCAGGCTGCCGTCCTCATTGTTAAACTGAAACGCCTGGACGATTACATCGAAGCCAGACGCGCTGCCGCCGACTATTATGACAAAGCGTTCGCCGGTCACCAGAAGATTACTACGCCCTTCCGGGCGCCCTACAGCCACCACGTTTTTCATCAATATACCCTGATCCTCGACGGCGTCGACCGCAACGGGCTGAATGAATACCTCGCCTCCAAAGGCATCCCGTCGATGATCTACTATCCCGTGCCCGCCCACCGACAGAAGATGTTCGCGGCTTTCGGCGGCAGCAACTACAACCTGCCGACCACCGACTGGCTGACGGAAAGGGTCATCTCGCTTCCTATGCACACAGAACTGGACAATGAACAATTGCATGCCATCAGTACCGCCGTCTTGGAATTCGTCGATAAAAAGTGAGTTAAACCTAAAGAAAGCATCATTATGAAAATTGCAGTTATCGGGACCGGATACGTTGGCCTTGTAACAGGTACTTGTTTTGCCGAAACCGGCAACGATGTTTGTTGCGTAGACATCGACCAGAAAAAAGTGGAAAGCCTCAAGAACGCCCAGATCACCATCTACGAACCTGGCCTGGAGAAGCTTTTCCTCCGCAACCTGAAAGAAGAAAGACTGAAATTCACGACAGACCTTGAAGAAGGCATAAGAGAAGCGCAGATCATTTTCCTGGCCCTGCCTACACCTCCCGGCGAAGATGGCTCCGCCGACCTGAAATACGTCCTGGGCGTCGCCGACCAACTTGGCCGAATGCTAAAAGATTATAAGGTCATCGTCGATAAAAGTACCGTACCCGTTGGTACCGCCGAAAAAGTCCATGCCGCCGTCGCGAAGAACTGTAAGGTGGAATTCGACGTCGTCTCCAATCCGGAATTCCTCCGGGAAGGCGTAGCCGTAGACGACTTCATGAAACCCGACCGCGTCGTCATCGGCGCCTCCTCCGATCGGGCCCGCAAGGTGATGGGCGATCTCTACTCCCCCTTCGTCCGCCAGGGCAACCCCATTATCTATATGGACGAACGCTCCGCCGAACTTACCAAATACGCGGCCAACTCCTTCCTGGCTACGAAGATCACCTTCATGAACGAGATCGCCCTGCTCTGCGAACGCCTCGGGGCCGACGTAGACATGGTCAGAAGAGGTATCGGCAGCGATGAACGCATCGGAAAACGCTTCCTTTTCCCGGGCATTGGCTATGGCGGAAGTTGCTTTCCCAAAGACGTGCAGGCCCTGGTGAAATCCTCTGAGGAAGTTAAATACGACTTTAAGATCCTCAACGCCGTCATGGATGTGAACGAGCGGCAAAAGCTCCATCTCCTGCCAAAGATCAGGAGGTACTTTTCCGGAAACCTTAAGGGCCGCCACTTCGCCCTCTGGGGCCTGGCCTTCAAACCCAATACCGATGACATTCGCGAAGCCCCTGCCCTGTACATGATCGAAGCCCTCCTTAAAGAAGGGGCGACCCTCACCGTCTTCGACCCGGAGGCCATGAACAATGTCCGCAACCTCCTCGGTGACAAAGTCGCCTTCGCGGAGAGCCAGTACGATGCTCTCGAAGGCGCCGACGCCCTCATCATCGCTACCGAATGGAACGAATTCCGGACGCCAAACTTCCTCAAGATCGTTACCTCACTGAAGAATAAAGTAATCTTCGACGGCCGAAATCTCTTCGATATTGCCGCCATCCGTGAGTTGGGGTTCTATTATGAAAGCGTCGGTCGCGCCCCTGCCACCCAACTAAAGCCAATTAATTAACACTTCGATATCATGAGCAAAGAGCGCGTATTGATCACCGGTGCAGCAGGGTTCCTTGGGTCCCATCTCTGTGACCGTTTCATCCGCGAAGGTTATCACGTCATCGGCATGGATAACCTTATCACCGGCGATCTCCGGAATATCGAACACCTTTTCCGGCTGGAACATTTTGAATTCTATCATCACGACGTCAGCAAATTCATCCATGTCCCGGGCGACTTAAGATACATCCTCCATTTCGCCTCCCCTGCCAGCCCGATCGATTACCTCAAAATCCCGATCCAAACCCTCAAGGTCGGATCATTGGGAACCCACAATTGCCTCGGTCTCGCCAAATCCAAACGCGCCCGGATCCTCGTCGCCTCCACATCGGAGATCTATGGCGACCCCCTCGTCCACCCGCAAACCGAAGAATACTGGGGTAACGTTAACCCGGTCGGGCCCCGCGGGGTCTACGACGAAGCCAAGAGATTTCAGGAAGCTATGACCATGGCCTATCACAATTTTCATAGTCTCGAGACCCGCATTGTCCGCATCTTCAACACCTATGGCCCGCGGATGCGCCTCAACGATGGTCGCGCGCTCCCTGCCTTTATCGGCCAGGCCCTGCGCGGGGAAGACCTGACCGTATTCGGCGACGGCTCACAGACCCGCTCATTCTGCTATGTAGACGACCTTGTGGAAGGCATCTATCGCCTCCTGCTCAGCGACTACCACCTTCCGGTCAATATCGGTAACCCCTCCGAGATCACATTGAAACAGTTCGCAGAAGAGGTGATCGCTCTTACCGGCACAAAACAAAAGATCGTTTACCGCCCCCTGCCTGAAGACGACCCCAAACAACGCCGGCCCGACATCACCCGCGCTAAAGCGATCCTCGGCTGGGAACCCAGGGTGGAACGGAAGGAAGGCCTCAAGATCACCTATGAATACTTCAAGTCCCTGCCCCCCGAAGAATGGGCAAGGCAACCGAAAGAATTTATCAGCAGAAGTTAAATCCAATATGCACCACGCAAAAATTTACGATGACCTGATCGAACGACGCTCGAAACTGGCCGTCATCGGCCTTGGCTACGTCGGGCTGCCCATTGCCCTCGAATTCGCCCGCAGGATCTCCGTGATCGGTTTCGACATCAACGGCCGCCGCATCGACATGATGCGCAACCGCATCGACCCCAGTAAAGAGATGGACGCTGAAGAATTCGACGGTCGCGATATCGTATTCACCGACGACGTGGAAGTGCTCAAACAAGCCCGATTCTTTATCATAGCCGTCCCCACTCCGGTAGATAAATATAATGTCCCCGACCTGAAGCCGCTGATCGGCGCTTCCACCATCGTCGGCAAGGCCCTCAAGAAAGGCGACTACGTGGTCTACGAATCTACTACCTACCCGGGCTGCACCGAAGAAGACTGCCTGCCGATCCTCGAAAAGACGTCCGGTCTGAGCCTTCCTAACGGTGACTTCAGCCTCGGCTATTCACCCGAACGCATCAACCCGGGGGACCGGAAGCATACACTGCGCACCGTCGTGAAAGTCGTCTCGGGCAATACCCCGACCGCCCTCGATGAGGTGGCAAAGACTTACTCCCTTGTCGTAGACGCCGGCGTCCATCGCGCCCCTTCGATTAAAGTGGCCGAAGCCAGCAAGATCATCGAGAATACCCAGCGCGACCTCAATATTGCGCTGATGAACGAACTGTCGCTTATCTTCGACCGCATGTCCATCAACACCTACGATGTCATCGAAGCCGCCGGCACCAAATGGAATTTCCTGAAATTCCAGCCAGGCCTCGTAGGCGGACATTGCATTGGGATCGATCCCTACTACCTGACTTACAAGGCTGCCGCTCTTGGATACGAATCTAAAGTCATTGCGTCTTCCCGGTATATCAACGACGATATGGCCAAATACGTCGCCCGCAAGATCATCACCCACGTCCTCCGCATCTCCAATGAACCAAAGGTGCTGGTGAAAGGGGTTACCTTTAAAGAAAATGTCAGTGATATCCGCAACTCGCGTATCGTCGACGCGGTGAAAGAACTGCTGGCCTTCAATATCCACGTTGACGTGGAAGATCCCTACGCCATGGAAGAGGAAGTGCACGAAGAATATGGCCTGCACCTGACCCGCCAAATGCGAAAAGACTATGACGCCGTAATCATCACCGTGCCCCATGCTCAATACTTAGACCTCGACGACGCATGGTTCGCCTCCATTACCCGCGAAGGCGCCCTGATCGCAGACTTGAAGGGAACATATAGGAACAAAATTGTAAACCGAAAATATTGGAGCCTGTAATGTCTACATACACAAAGACCGTCTTGATCACCGGTGGCGCCGGCTTTATCGGATCCCACGTCGTCCGGCTCTTTGTCACAAAATATCCGCAATACCGCATCGTCAACGGCGACGCCCTCACCTATGCCGGTAACCTCGCCAACCTTAAGGACATCGAGCACGCCCCCAACTACCACTTCGAAAAAGCCGATATCACTAACGAAGCCCGCATCCAGGAGCTATTCACAAAATACCAATTCGATTCGGTGATCCACCTCGCCGCCGAAAGCCATGTCGACCGGTCCATTATGGACCCGCTGGCCTTTGTTCGCACGAACGTCCTCGGCACCGCGACCCTTCTCCACGCCGCACACGCCTCCTGGAGAAAAGACCCGGCTGGGCGACTGTTCTACCACGTATCCACCGACGAAGTTTACGGATCGCTGGGCGCGGAAGGCTTCTTCACCGAAGAAACTGCGTACGACCCCCGCTCTCCCTATTCCGCCTCCAAAGCCGCCTCCGACCACTTCGTTATGGCCTGGCATCATACCTACGGCCTGCCCGTCATCCTCTCCAACTGTTCCAATAACTATGGCTCCAACCACTTTCCGGAGAAACTGATCCCGCTGATGATCAACAATATCCTCCACTATAGGCCGCTGCCGGTCTACGGAAAAGGAGAGAACGTCCGCGACTGGCTCTTCGTCGAAGACCATGCCCACGCGATCGACACTATCTTTCACCGCGGCAGGGTAGGGGAGAAATACAATATCGGCGGGTTCAATGAATGGAAGAATCTCGACATCGTCAACCTGCTTTGCTCTGTAATGGACCGCAAGCTCGGCCGTACCCCGGGTGAATCCGCCAAACTGATTACCTTCGTCAAAGACCGCCCCGGCCATGATCTTCGCTATGCTATCGACGCCACGAAGCTCAACAGGGAGTTGGGATGGAAGCCTTCGCTCCAGTTCGAAGAAGGTCTCGAAAAGACGGTCGATTGGTATCTCGCCAACCAAGATTGGGTAAAGGATGTGACATCCGGAGAGTACCAAAACTATTATACCGAGCAATATGTTAAACGATAATCGCGCGACCGTCAAACGATAACTATGCCCTTCTTTCAGACCGATATCCCCGACCTCCTGATCTTCGAACCCATTGTCTACAAGGATAACCGGGGATACTTTTTCGAATCTTACAACGAACAGACATTTAATAAGGAAGGGGTCGATTACCATTTTGTTCAGGACAACCAGTCCTATTCAACCTATGGGGTGATCCGCGGCTTGCACTATCAGCTCGACCCGCACGCCCAAACCAAGCTCGTCCGTGTCCTCCAGGGCCGGATCCTCGACATTGCCGTCGACCTACGTCGGTCTTCATTAACATTCGGCAAATGGGTTGCGGCCGAACTATCCGCAGATAACAAACGCCAGTTACTGGTTCCACGCGGCTTCGCCCACGGATTCTCGGTACTAAGTGACACGGCGGAAGTATCCTATAAGTGCGACGGTCTCTACCACAAGGAAAGCGAAGGCGGCATTCGTTACGACGATCCCCAACTCGGCATCGACTGGCAGATCCCGCCCGGAAAAGCGATCGTTTCGGCAAAGGATCTCGACTTACCTTTGTTCGCAGAATGCAGGAATAACTTTTAATAACCTTCGTCAATGCAGTCGCCCAGGACAAAAATATTCGTCACCGGAGCCAATGGCCAACTCGGCCGCGAACTGCAAGCACGTGAAGCTGATTTCCCTCAATTCAACTTCTTCTTCTTTGACCGCGCCACCCTCCCGATAGAAGACCCCGATGCCTCACAGACCTTCCTGACCCGCGAAAAACCCCAATGGCTCATCAATTGCGCAGCCTATACTGCCGTGGACAAGGCCGAGTCGGAGAAAGAGACGGCATTCGAAATTAATGGTGATGCCCCGGGCTATCTCGCCGCCGCCTGCCGCGACCACCATACCCGCCTCATCCATATCTCCACAGACTATGTATTCGCAGGCACCTCAGCCATCCCGCTCAAAGAGACCGACCCGACCGGCCCTGCCAATACTTACGGCGCCTCCAAACTCGAAGGCGAACAGCAGGCCTTGCAAAAATATCCCGAAGGCACCCTGATTATCCGTACCTCCTGGGTCTATTCCGAATTCGGTAACAACTTTGTCAAGACCATGATCCGGCTGATGAAAGAGCGGCCCGCCATCAACGTCGTCAACGACCAGATCGGATCACCGACCTATGCCGCCGACCTCGCAGCAGCGATCTTGCACATCATCAATTACCAAAAATTCACCCCCGGCCTTTTCCACTATAGTAATGAAGGTAAAATAAGCTGGTACGACTTCGCCACCACCATTCGCGATGCGATTCGCAGCTCCTGTACTGTCAATCCCATCCCCACCACCCAATATCCCACTCCCGCCAAACGCCCGCACTACTCCCTTCTTGACAAGACCCGCATCCGCGAGATTTATGACCTCCCGATCCCCGAATGGCACTTCAGCTTGCTAGCCTGCCTCCGGAATCTTGGCTTTACAATCGGCTAAATCCCTCCAACCTCTCTTCAGGATCATCCGATTCTTTCTCCAGGATCATTCCGGTTTTGCATCAGGAATCCCTCCTAGTTGATTGATAAACAAAGCACTTACTGTGGATAACTTTCTGCGCGCATTCGTCTTATATTATTATAATTTTCTATGATTCGTAAGCCCCCTCTCCCCAATAGCACGGCCGTTTTGTTACCACAATTTGTCCTATCGGGCGTAAAAACCCCGCGAAACCCCCATTGACAAACAACCCGAATATGCATAGATTGCTACTTTAATCCATACTTATGAAACCTGTTTACACGCGCAGGGTTCGACGTGCCCTCTTTATCCTATCCGCCATTGGCTCCCTGAGCCCCTCCGGCATCAATGCCGAAGGAACAAGACAGATCATGCCAAACCCCAACAACGGTACAGGCCTGATCGTTTCCACCACAGCCACCTTTCCCCTCGGTAATGTCGGTCCTTATCTGAATTCTCCGGTCGACGACCGCATCTATATGCATGTCAAAAACTTCACTACGGAGACGCTCTACTACGGATTTAACTGGGAGACACTTTCCCCGGCGACGCCGATCACAACCTACTCCGACGTGTATATGAACTTATACGACCCGACGGGCGCCCTGGTAGCAGGCTACCCGATCAATCTGGCCAGCACCGCCGGATCGGCCGGTTTCATCAGCAGCTACGCAGCAGCGATCAATGGTCCTCAGATCGCCGGCGCGCCGCTCGCCGGTTATCTCCCTGTGAGCTACACCCCGACCATGAACGGCGACTACTTCGTCACCTTCTACCGCAGTTCCGACGGCGGTAAGACACATATGGCCGGCGGTGAATCCATGCTCTCCAAATATTTCGATATCACCGTTGCCCAGGGCACTACCCGGCTGACAGGCCGCGTACACTGTAACGAATGGGCTTTTTCAGTATACAACCCCGCCAAGGGCGATATCCAGGACCCGCTCGCGCCAACCAACGCGTCGTTCTATGGCTATACTCCAGACTCGGTTACGCTGAAAGTCTCCTTTCCTGCTACCGGTTTCGAACCGCTGTCTTATATTGTCGCGTTTAACAGCTTTGGCTGTCAGAATACCGGTAACTGGCAAAACGACCGGCGCTCGATCGTGTTGACCAACCTGGTGCCGCCTTATCTGACTGGTGGTTATCTCGTGTTCCTCACTAATCCGGACTCAACCATCTATCCGATTTCTACTATCCCGGTCGCGCCGGTCTTACTTGATCCGGTAATCTCGGGCTGTCCGCCGGGACCATTCAATATCCGCTTTCAGGCGCCGCAGCCCGGGGACTACTGGCTGCTATTCGACCTCAACGGTATCGCCGGCTATCAGGCAAATAGCTCCGACTTCTGGGTCGAGCTTGACAACCAAAAGCCCGGTGTCATCACTTATAGCTGGAACGGAAAAGACGGCCTGGGTAATCAGGTGCCCGCCAATACGACATTCCCGATCACCTTCTCTTTTCGAAAAGGCCGGATCAACATCCCGATCTATGACGATGAGCTGAATGTCTACGGTTTCAACGTCTCCGGTGTCTCGCCCGCCGGCGCAATATCCGCCAATCCGACGCTCTACTGGAACGACACCCTTATCACCAATAACGGAACCACTTGTACGAACACGCAGTACAATAACAATATTGCCGGAACTGGTTACGACAACTCGATCGTTGGGGTCACCCCTACCGCTACTATCGGCCGCGCCTGGAGCGGTAACGGGAATCCTACCAATGTCATCCCGGCTCCCGCTGTCTACTATGGCGGGGTCGCTAACGACAGCGACCAGCTTCAGTGTAATGACTGGGGTAACGCCCGGCTGATCAACACCTGGGCCTGGGGTGTCGTGCTGAACTCGATCCAGCAACTGACCCTCACCTGCGTCTCCGTATCAGGTACTGTATGGGATGATGCCGACGGCAGCGCCAATAATACCTTCAATAATATCCGTACCAATAGTGAGGTCGGTACCAACGCCGGCGGGACAATCTATGCCAGCCTTGTCGACCCGGTCAGTGGCGCCGTCGTGGCTTCCACGCCCATCGCTGCAAACGGTACTTATAGTTTCAATAACGTGCCGGTGAACTCGCTGGGCATGGAGATCTATTTGTCCACGCTCCAGGGCGTGGTCGGCAGCTTGCCCCCGGCGAACAACCTGCCTTCGAACTGGGTCAATACCAGCCCGCTGATCCATACCTTTAATGCAGGTACGGGTAACGTGACCGGCATCGACTTCGGTATCGAACAACTACCAGGCGCCCCGAACCAGAACTATACCATCGGTACGCCCGGACTCAATTCGATGGAAACCCTCAATGGCACCGGCAGTATCGCAAGCCCCGGCCCGCTGAATGGTACGGACCCCGAAGACGGCGCCCTCGGAAACAATAGCACTGTCGTGATCACGTCCGTGCCATCCAATGAACAGCTTTACTACTCAGGGACCCTGATCACCAATAACGAAAAGATTCTCAATTATAATCCGGCTTTGCTTCAGGTGAAGTGGATCAATCCCACGGTCCTCAGCACCTCCTTCACCTTCGCTTTTGTCGATGCCGCCGGACGGCAAGAACCGAGCCCGGCTACCTATACGATCAATGTGTCTGTGGTGCTGGCCAGCACATTGGGCTCTTTCACCGGCCGGTCGGGCGATCAGGGCAATATCCTGACCTGGACGTCCTACGATGAGACCACGGCAACCAACTTTACTGTTCAGCGGTCAACCGACGGCGTGAACTTTACGACAATCGGAACGGTCGCCGGCACCGGGAACAATACTACCGTCAATCATTCCTACACTGACGTCGACCCCATCCCCGACGTACCGAATAGCTACCGCCTGATGTGGACGGATGACAATGGCAATCTTGCCTTCAGCAACGTTGTCACGCTTGCCGCCACCGCCAACAGTACGGTAGTAGCCATAACCCCCAACCCATTCCGGGACCAGGTCACGGTCCGGATGAACTTGTCCCGGACAGAACCCGTCGCTATCCGCATCCTCGATAGTAAAGGTGCGGTGTTGCGGCAAATTCAGGCGGAGGGCGTCAAAGGAGCCAACTCCATCGACGTTACCGGCCTCTCCGGGTTACCGGTGTCGGTTTATTTCATCCAGGTTATTTTGCCTGACCGCGTATTCGTAAAGAAAGCATTCAACAACCGCTAAACCAACTATCCTATGCGCGCAGTCACTGTCATAATCCTTTGCCTCGGCACAGGGGCCACCGCCTTTGCTCAAACCAGCGAGACGGTTACCTCTGCCGTAGTCAAAAATATCCTGTTGGGTAACTATACGCCTTCCAACTACCAGGCGGCCACCGTCATTACCGATCCGAATACGATCTCGAAGGGCTTGCTGAGCAATATCTCGGCCGATTCCCTGACCGTAGATCTGTTCGCTTTGAACAGCTTTCAGAATCGCAACACGTTTTCCGATACGACCTCTTCGACCTTTGGCATCGGCGCCAGCCGCCGCTGGGTTTACAATAAATTCCTGCAATACAGCCAGGCGAATGGCAGCCGCCTCCAACTGGGATATCTGCAATTCAATTACAACCCTTCTAATGCCGGCTGCTCCGAAAGCCCGGCCATCAAAACCCACTATGACGTCCTCGCCGTCCTGCCCGGCAGCCAGACTGCGGATAAATCACTAATTGTCGTTGAAGCGCACATGGATTCCCGTAATAGCAATAACTGCGACGTGAGCGGCAGCGCTCCCGGCATCGGCGATAACGCGACCGGGACCGCTATGGTCCTTGAACTGGCCCGGGTAATGAGCCAGTATACGTTTAAGCATACTATCGTGTTTGCCATTAATACCGGGGAAGAACAAGGTCTGATCGGCGCCCACGCGCTTGCGCAATACCTGAATAGCCAGGGCGTTCTCATTAAAGCCGTGAACAATAACGACGTTTCAGGCGGAATTTTCTGCGGCCATACGGCCTCGAGCCCTGGCTGCCCCTTTTACGGCGCGCTTGACAGCATCGACCTCCGTATCTTCTCCCTCGGGGATGTTAACTCACCCAATAAACAATGGGCCAGGTATGTGAAACTAGAGTACAAGGAACAACTCAGTTCGCTCGTAACCATTCCCACCGATCTCCAGATCATGGAGAACGATGACCGTATCGGCAGGGGAGGGGACCACCAGGCGTTTACAGATGTCGGTTACACCGCAGTGCGCTTTACCCAGGCCTACGAAGACGGCGACGCCAGCAACGGCCCCGGCTACTCCGACCGCCAGCATAATGTCCGCGACAGCCTTGGCCGCTTCACCGGCGGGGTCTATGATTCCATTTATGTCAACCCCAACTACCTCGCCCGGAATACCGTTGTGAACGGCAACTCCCTGGCTATGGTGGCATTAGGCCCCGACACGGTGACCCTGAACGCAACGCTATGGACATCCAACACCGTGCAGGTTAAATTCTCACCCGCAGGCGCCCCCGCCTACCGGGTGGCCATCCGGTCTACCACAAATGACTGGGACTCGGTCTATACCATCACTGGAGCATCGTCGGGGATCATCACCGTACCTTATGGCGCCAATAATACATTCTATATCAGCGCCGCCGCCGTCGACGCCAACGGCACCGAAAGTCAGTTTTCCACCGAATGGACCCTTTCCACCGGCATGGTGGTCCTGGATCTGACATCCGATACCACCCAGCCCACAACTCCCCCCGTTTCCGCCTACTATGGTATTCAATTGATGCCGAACCGCCCTAACCCATTCGATGAGTCAACCCTGATCACCATTAATTCCGGTACCGACCTTTTCGCTAACCGCACCTGCCTGCTGATCTCAGGCATCGACGGCAGAGTGATCAGTCGCATCCCTGTCCCCCTGCAAAAAGGGGTAAACCAGGTCGTCTTCAACCACGGATTCGATGCGTCCGGCATTTATATCTGTACGCTTTTGATTGACGGCCAGCCCGTCCAGAGTACGGAGATGGTCTTCGCCCGGCGCTAATGGCTAGCCCCCCACGCCCCGGCCGCCGCCCCTCATGCCCTGGCCGCCAAAAAAATCTCAAAAAAAATTTGCGCAATCGATCAGTTGCACTTATATTTGCAACCAAACAGTTGCATCTCATGCGCCGCGACATCTTTCAAGCCATAGCAGACCCCACCCGCAGGAACATCCTCAGCCTGCTCGCCACAAAAGCTATGACCCCAAACTCCATCGCCGAACACTTCGACACCACGCGCCAGGCGGTATCGAAACATATCCAAATTCTCGCCGAATGCGAGGCGATCGACCAGCATCGCACCGGCAGAGAGATCTATTATCACTTCAATCCAAAAAAAATGAAAGAGATCGATCAATGGCTCGACCCCTTCCGCAAACAATGGGAGGACCGCCTCGACCAACTGGACAAACTATTAAAGGACCTATAAAAATTAACCAACATGAAACAAGCGATCATGAAACACGAAGCCAAATTCACAAAAGACCTGCCGGGCAACAAACTCCACGTCAGCCGGGCCTATGATGCCCCGATCGAAAAAGTCTGGCGCGCCTGGACCCAAAACGATATCCTCGACCAATGGTGGGCGCCCAGACCTTTTAAGGCAGAGACCAAATCCATGGAATTCAGACCCGGCGGCCTCTGGCATTACTGTATGGTCGGCCCGAACGGCGAACGCCACTGGTGCCGCGTAGCCTTCGAAGCGGTTGTACCCGGCAAAAGTTTCACCGCCACCAGCGGATTCTGCGACGAGCACGGGACCCCCAACAATACGCTTCCCCTCATGCACTGGCATACCCGGTTCTTGCCAACCGCAACCGGTACCACGATCGATGTAACGATAACCTTCGACAAGGAGGCCGATCTCCAGGCCATCGTCCAAATGGGCTTCGAAGGCGGCTTTACCATGGGGTTGAACAACCTCGAAGAATGGCTGGACGCATAACGGGAAATCATTCGACATCATAGCCTTCGACCCTGCAATTCCAACAATTGCAGGGTTTTTACTTTTTCGCAAAATCTTTTCCCTAAATTTATTGTCGAACTCCCTGCATTATGCCTATCACCATTACGATCAAGGACGCGACGACAAGCGGTCGCATCTTCAACGAAACCCCCATTTCCTTCGACAGCGAGCTGACAACCGTAAGGGCTATTATCACAGCAAGGGTCGGTGCTGAGGTGGACGCTTACAACAATCGGCTTCCGGAATACTATCAGGGATTGGTGCAACCTTCCGATGCCGAATACACCCTGAACGGATACCGGTTAAGGAACAGGCGGAAGATCGATTCAGAGCAGCAGTGCACCGTAGCCCTCGATGCCTTCAGTAAGAATGGCTATTTTGTCCTGATCGACAATATCCAGGCCGAATCGCTGGATCAGATGGTGGTGATAACCGATCAAACCGATATCAGTTTCGTCAAGCTGACACCATTGATTGGCGGATAGCAGCCTCCTTTCCTTAAAAATTGAACCCAATCCTGACACCCGCCACGCCTCCGGTGCTATTCGAGAAGATATCGTACCGGACGCCGATCTCAAATGCATTCGCCTGGAACCCGATAGAAGGCGCCACAAGTACAGCCCCGCTTGACTTGGAGACGATATTGCCTTTGCTGCCGAAATACGTGTTGAAATCCGAATAGCCCGCCTCGCCCATCAGGAAGAAGTGATGCTGAATAATAAATTTGTAACCTGCACGCACCGGAATTTGCAGCCCCGCCTTCGCAGGTACGCCGACAATTTTCTTCGGCGGATAGGCGATCGCCCCGCCAGTCAACGTAACAAAACCCGGCCCGGCCAACCAGGAGAAGCGGACAGTCATCCCGATAGCGCTGGAATATAAATTGCCCAGATTTCCGTTGGGTATGCCGGCCTCAAAGCCAAAACCTACACTGAACTTTTTTGTTTCCTTTTGAGCTTTCGCTGCCAATAAGCAAAAAGATGCCAGAAGAAAAAAGATCATTTTCTTTTTCATACTTGTCTGAGTTTAGTTGTGAATGATGTATTGGAATATGATGCAAGAGTACCGCTTCATTTAGCGGTAACCAATAACACATTTGTATTATTTTATTTTGTACATTCATCTATGCCCGGATACTCACGCATATTGACCCCGATGCTGATCCTCCTTTGGCTGGGCGCCCATGCGCAGGATAAGATCCGCGTAGTTATCAAACGCTGTCCCGTAAAGACGATCAGCTACGAACAGGGACTCTCGGACAATTCGATCACCGGTGTGATCACCGATGCCGGAGGATTTACCTGGGTATCGGCCTCCGGTGGTATCCAGCGATATAATGGTTATAGCCTGCAACAAGTTACGCCCGTTCTGGCCGGAGATACGATTCCCATCGACTATCCGGTATTTTTTATAACAGGAAAGGACAACGACCTTCTGATCGGTTACAGAGAAGGGATCTTGAAATACTCCACTGCTACGAATTCATTTAGCAAAGTCATCGCGAGGGCCTTTTCCGGCGTTGGCCGCCTTCATTCGTTGATGCCGTTGAAGGAAACGGACGAAGGGATCTGGTGCTTCGACGAGACAATGGGTGTGATACTTTACCGAAGGGCCAATGGAACCTATAACCAGAGGCCGCTGGTCGTCAACGCGACCATCGCCAACCTTATCCGGCCGGAAGAATATTTTATTACCCGCAAGCTCGTGGCCTGTAACGAGAACCAGATCTTTATCCGCCAGTCGCTCAATAGCGTATTGGAGATCGATATGCGTACGCGTCGGTCCGGGCGGCTCGATTATCCGGACTCGCTGATCACCGGTCTTGATTGCAACAACGACAAGTTATTCGTTTCTTCTGCGCAGGCCGTATCTGTTCGAAGCATCAGTACCGGGCTTGTAACTAAACGGACCCTCGTCAAGTGGATCAGCGATGACCCGAACGTGACCCGTAGCAGCGTCGAACTTTCTTCCGGCGGTCACCTGCTGGTCAGCGAAGAGAGCCGGCTATTTGAATTCGACACCTCCGGCAAATATGTTAAGGAGATCATCTCCCTGAACAGAGAACCGCTGCTCCGCACAGGCTATATCCAGATTGTTTATGAAGACCCTTTTCGCCGCATCTGGTTGTTGACAAATGGAGATATCAAAAGGATCGAGGACGCAGAGACCCCCTTCTCCTATCTGATCTATCCCAATGCGCAAAGCCATTTTATCCGCAGCCTATATTACGATGACGCCAACAGAACCCTCCTTGCGGCGGCATTTCTCGGTCCGCTCGAGCTCTATGATTCAACCGGTAACCGGGTATGGTCGGAGCCGCTGACCGACAAAAGGTGCAGCGCGCCGGTGGCCATCGATAAAGTTGCCGACGACCGGTATCTGATTATCACCGCCGGCAATGGTTGGTTCCTCCTGAATTCGGCTACTCGCCGGCTCCGGCCCATAGATCCGGGATATGCTCCCGGGATTTTCAATAGTTCTTATTTCAATAACCTGCAACGCATCGACGATAGCACCCTGTGGGTCAGCACAAGATCCAATATATTTTCCTGTCGCGTCCGAAAGGACTTGATCCGGGTTCAAGCGGCTCTCTTCCCCGATAGCGCTATCAAAGGTCTAACCTTTACTTGTTTCCTCCGCTCTTCTGAAAAGGACCTGTGGGCAGCGACCCAGTCAGGAGTGATCCTGCGTCTTGATCGGAAAGGCGTCCTGCATCGGATTGCCATCCCTGAGAATTATACCCGAACGATGGTAGAGGATGGTCAGCACCAGATCTGGGTGGGATCGGAGAGCGGCATATTTGTTTACGATGGGACAGGTAAGCTGATTCGCCACCTCACCCGGCAATCGGGGCTGCTGAACGACATCATCTATGCGCTGCTTCCCGCTGACAATAGCCGGAAAAGCTTCTTCGCAAGCACCAATTTCGGCCTCTCGTTTATCTCCGCGCAGGGCGCCGTAAAGAACTACCCGCGGGAATTAGGCCTGCAGGAGAACGAATTCAACACCCTTTCCTGTGCCCGGTCGGCTGACGGGAAGCTGTTCTTTGGCGGTATTAATGGGATCACAGCGTTCTACCCGGCTGAACTTTCCAGCCCGGGAGACTCTTCGCAAATTACGGTTGTGCGTTTTGCCGTGAACGACTCCACCTACAACTCTTTTGCCGGCACCTGGCAGGAGGATACGATTCGCCTCCCTTATGACCACGACCACCTCCAATTCGATCTGGCTGCGACCGGGTTGCTGAATCCCAATGAATACCTGTACAGATACCGGTTGCAGGGATTCGACAGATCGTGGCAAACCACCTCCCAGCCGACCGGCATCCGCTATATCCTTGAACCAGGCAGCTATTGGCTCGATATCACTTGCAGCCCTATCCTCTATTCTACGCGGTCGCTTCACAAGCAGATCATGATCGTCATCAGCCCGCCCTGGTGGAGGACCTGGTGGTTCACTACCGCGGCCATCGCCATAGCCATCCTGGTCATCTTCGGGATCACGTGGTTTATTAACCGGCAGCGCTATCATTTAAAAATGCGGCAGTTGGGGATCGACCGGCAGTTGGTGGACCAACGGGAAAGGATCTCCCGGGAACTGCACGACAATATAGGCACGCAACTTAGCTATATCAGTAACAGTATCGACTGGATCCTCGAAACCCGGGGCGCCTTTGGTAAGGAAGAAGAGAAGACCAGACTCTCTGTTGTCAATGAAACCGCGAGGAACCTCGTGGTCGACCTTCGCGAAACCATCTGGGCGATGAGGAAGGAATCCATCATGCTCGATGAATTTGCGGATAAACTGAAGCTTTATCTGCAGGCTCAGGCCATACTGCAGCCTAATTTAGAAACGGTGATCTCGGAACAAATAGACGATCGCTACAACTTTTCACCCACTGAAGCATTGAATATCTTCCGGATCTGCCAGGAGGCCATTGCAAATGCCGTGCGTCATTCTCAAGCCAAAACAATCTGGATGACCATTCATTCCGGCGCCGGCAGGGACTTTTCTTTCGTAATTGAAGACAACGGTAAAGGCTTCGTCCGGCAAGACCATTACCGCGGACATTACGGACTCGAGAACATGACCCAACGGGCATCGGAAGCCGGTGTCATAATGACAATTGAATCCCAGCCGGGAAGAGGAACCAGGGTTTCCGTCTTTAAGTAACCGTCATTTTTTATCGCTAGATCAGCTTATTCCTGGTCGCGATCTTAATAGCCTGGGCCTTCGAGCTGACGTGAAGTTTATTATAAATGTTGGCGAGATGTTTGCGAACCGTATGGCTGCTTAGGAACAACTTTTCCGCTATGGCCTTATATGCATACCCATCGACGGTAAGTTTCAGGATCTGGGTTTCCCGTTCCGACAACGCATGCTCTTTTTTTTCCGGAGTTTCATTATCCGCTTCCGGGAAGGACGCCTTCATCAGCAGATCGAGCGTCTTTCGGGCAATTCGCGGGCTCATCGGCGCGCTGCCGGTTTCGGAAAGCTGAACGATGCAATCAATGATGGAAGCCAGCTTGTCGTTCTTTAGCAAATAGCCGTCCGCGCCCGCCTTGATCGCTTCAAATAGCTTGTCGTCGTCATCGAAGACCGTCAGCATCAGGAAATGAATATGCGGATAGAGTAGCTTTCCAACCTGCACCGTTTCGATCCCATCCAAATCAGGCATTCCGATGTCCATAAGGATAACGATGGGATGTGATGCAAGCGGCAATTTCTTCATCTGGTCGAGGAAGTCGGCCCCCCCGCCTGCCGTTAGCACAATGGCAATATCATCCGAATAGTTGAGCCTTTCGGCGAACAGATGGAGGTTCTGCGACTTGTCATCAACTATGCCAACCGGTATCTTCATATGAATTAATCGACGTCAGCAAAGGTGACCCGACAGCCCCGGCTTTGCAATAACGCAAATGCGGTATTTTATCTAACCCGATTGGCCTTTCTCAGCCTCAGGCAATGGCAGCTTCCATCTCCTGTCCGATTTCGACCGGTGCACTATACGACCTCCTCATCAATTCCGCCGCAAGCTGCCGATAATCCTTGGCGCCGTTCGAACTCCGGTCGTAGCTGAAGATATCCTTACCTGCTTCCTGTGCCTTGGCCAATTGGATATTGGTACGGATCACCGTCTGAAATACCTTGCCCTCGAACTTCTCCTCCAACTGCCGTTTTACGCCGACATTCATTTGCTTACGTTCCCAACGCATTCACGGTAAGCAGGCTGATTGCATGGGGACAATCGATAAAAATGTAATCATAGGTTTCGGTCAGTGGTTTCAGTAGATCGTTTATCAGGTATTCCCTGCCTATAAGGCCCGCCATCTCCAGCTCGACGATGGCCAGATCGATCGAGGCCGGGATCACGTCGATCCCCGTAGCCGTAGAGACGACAGCGTCCCTTAATTGCCCCCTTTCCGCCAGGATCTCCTTCTTTAATTCAGAATACAGATTGAATCGAGGCTCATCTTCGATGCCGAGCGACTGAGAAAGATTGGCCTGAGGATCGGCGTCGATCAATAATACTTTTTTTCCTTGCTGAGATAAGGCTGCTCCCAGGTTGAGCGCGGTTGTCGTTTTTCCCGACCCCCCTTTTTGAATTGCAATCGAAATAACTGGCATGTTCTACTGTTTTAAGGTTTGAAGTCCCTAAAAATATTCATAGTTTGTCTTTCTGCTGCAATTTAGTTCCCCACCATTGTGGATTAACCCGCCGCATTACCCAACGACCCCGACCCAAATGTGACCAGGGAATATGCGAATGATGTAACACATTCCTCTAACTGTGTAAGACTCGCCATCTGAAAGGCAGGTACCTTTGGCGCACATTTATAAAAAGTTTAAAACTGACAAAATGAAAATATATCTTACTATCAGAATGATTTGCACGTTGATCGCTGCGATGTTTCTATTCGGTGCATGTACCGTTGAATACAGGGCTCGTCATAATCATTTCGACGACCAACACCAACGGGATATGCATCATGGCGATCATAACTGACCGTAAGAGGTCTTATTTCGCCCGCTCAAAAGCCGCTACCCGCGCCGCCACATTCGCCCGGATATTCATCCAGAATAGATTGTAGTCGAAAATGTGCAGATTGGCCATTCTTTTAAAGCGCTCCGGCATATCCCCGACATACGATACCCACAGCAACTTCGACTCCGGCTCGATCCCCGCGCTCACAAGCCCGGGCCGGCTTTGATTAAAGGTCAGCATCGTCCCCAGATCCTTCTCCGGTGGCGCCCAACTGGTATCCGTCGTCCAGGTCAGCGGGTTGACACAAATATACCGGCCCTTGGCGGCCCGGGCAGACGGCGGCGCCTCTCCTTTCGCATAACTTCGCCAGCTGACCACACAACCGGTAGCTGTCGGGCTGGTACATACCGGGATGGTCCGAAAGGCATTCGTGTCGACCTGGTACCCGACGATATAGGCCGCTACCAGCTGTCTCGCAAGCGGCTTCCCGTCAAAAAATTCCTGCAACAAACGGATGGCATGCAGACTACCCTGGCTATGCCCGGCAATAATGATCGGCCTCCCATGGTTGTTGTGATCCAGGTAGTAAAGAAAAGCATTCCTCAGGTCCCCATACGCCAGATCGAACGACTGCTGCACCAGCGCCTGATTGATGCTGACAAAGGCCTTCAGGTTGGCCTGCCGGTATCGCGGTGCAAACACCCGGCAGCTGCCGTTAAAGACGCTCGCCTGATAGAGGACCGGCTGCCGGTCAGTACGGCCATTCAGCATGCTGTCATCGAGGTCGGCATTCCAGGGCGCCCCCACCATCTCGGCTACGATCCGGCCCCAATCCATCGAAGAAGGATCCAGGAAACTCGTCCGATCGCCCGGCCCGATAAAGGTGGTGGGATGAATATAGAATACATCAGCCAGGCTGTCCCGCTTTTCTCCGCTCAAAAAAGCCGGCAAACTGTCCGCCGGATCATGTTTATATGGCGAAGCCGCCCAGTAATATAGATTGGAATAATCAGGCGCGGGGCCTGTATTGGGTGGCGCCGGCCCGTCGAACCGTCTGCCGATAAACCGCCGGACCACAGAGTCGTCCTGCGCATACAGGTCTTGTATTAGCACGGCCACACAACCGGCCATACAGGTGGCTAAAAGGATCAGTCGTCTCATGGTGAATTACCTCGTTGCCCAAATTTCCGACATTTTTAACCATTATTGTAGCATTGACTTCGGCATGAAGGCTGGAGTAACCGCTAAATTTGCACTAAATGATTTAGTCCTATGCAAATAATACGAAGCATCCAAAACCGGATATATGAAGTAAGAGGTGAGCGGGTCATGCTGGACAGGGATCTGGCAGACTTGTATGAGTCTGAAACTAAGGCCCTGAATCTGGCGGTAAAACGAAACACCAAGCGCTTTCCGAAGGATTTTATGTTTCGACTCACTAAAGAAGAATTTGAAGCTCTAAGGTTTCAAATTGAAACCTTAGAAAACCAAAATCCTTTAAGGTTGCAAAATGATTCTATTCCGGCAGAATGATCTAAAAGAACAACTAAGAGAAATAAAAGCCAGGTTGGGTGAACACGATACCCAGTTAAACCATATTTACGATGCTATGGAAAACCTGTTGGACGAAAAGGTAGCTCAAAGGAAATGGGACGACCGCCAAAGAATAGGATTCTAAAAATAAGAAGTAGGCGGAAATAAAGAACCCCTTGGTATACAAGGGGTTTATTATCGTGTTGCCAAATCTGGGCATTTACAACTATTGATATTCAAATTGTTATAAAGGAAGTGTAAAACAAAGCGTAAAACAAGGAGCGGTTGCTTTCTGCTCCTTTCACAGACAAAAAATAAGAAGTAACTTGCAGGAAATGTACACGTTAGAGACCATATTGGAAAAACTTCGGGCATATATGCCGATCCTCCAGAAGAAATACCCTGTATCCAGGATAGGAGTATTTGGATCTTATGCTCGGGGTGAAGCCGGAGAAGATAGTGATATTGACGTGGCCGTAGAGCTCAACGGTCCTATGGGTCTTAATTTTGTAGCGATGGCCAACGAGATTGAGGATTTATTTGGGGTTAAGGTTGATGTTGTTCCCAAGAGGTCGATCAAACCTTCTTATTTGGCGTCTGTTGAAAAAGACATTTTATATGTCTAAGCGAATCCCCTCGGTTGTTATAGGTGATATTTTGCGTTGTATCGAGCACGTTGAGATTTATACAGCAAAGCTATCTTTTGAGGACTTTTCCAATAATTTCATGGCTATTGAGGCTTGCTTATATAACATCCAAATAGTTGGTGAAGCCGTCAATCACCTTGCTGATGACATCAAAATCGCAAACCCACAGATTCCTTGGACGCTTATTAAGGGTATGCGAAATAGATTGATTCATGAATATTTCGGAACCGATCTGCCGTTGGTTTGGAACACAATAAAAAATGATCTGCCGGGTCTTACAAAAGAATTAAAAGCAATCCAGAATAGGTTGATTGAAGAAAATCAGTAGTTTGAGCCGTTGAAATCTTCAGGGAGTAACCGCCATTTACCCGCCATATCCGCCATTTGGTTCCAAAGAAAAACGCCCCTCGATATCGCCAAGAGACGCTTGTTGCCCTTACTGTACAGAATTCGAACCACGATTTGATTGGATTTCTTAAAGCGTTAGGCAACCTAAATTCCTGATGATCAAATGTTATAGTGATTTACTTAATTGAATCGCGTAATTGCAAAATAGACTTTATGTCTATGCAGCGTGCTAACCCACTGTTGCAATTAACACAACCAGGATCATCTAAATGGCCCAAAACCATTCCGATTAAAAAAGGTTTTGGAGCGAATGCAGATACCTGCGTCACGATCGGGCTGCCACTATTTCCGCCAAAAGAGAATGCATCAATGAGAAAATTAGGGTAGTTACTTGAATGCCAGGATAAGATTCCAGACCGAACTACTGGGTTGGATACAGCATCAGAGAAGGAACCAGAGTTCTCGTACCCTGAATAGGTACCGATTCCAAAAGGGAACCCAATGAAATAGACGCTAACTCCGGAAGGTAAATCGGTGACGGATTTGGTAAATGATACCCCCACGTTCAAGAGTTTATTTATGGGGATGGTATCACCCGCAATGATTATGGCCCCTGAAATTAAGGGCCATTTGATCATTGCAATATCTAAGGAGTCATTGGAATAAAACGTCTTATTCCTAATAAGTGGAACTTTTTGTAAGAAATTTCTGCCATTAAAGATCCAATCGCCATTGAATTGTTTTTGAAGAGTCGCTTTAATGTCCGCAGCGCTATTTGGGTTCCTTAAAGCAGAAATAAACGCATCAGTTACGGGAAGATTTATTAGTACATTATCATTTTTTAGCAAATGACTGCAAGTGACGATCAGGGCATCATGGTCCTTATAGTTATAAATTAAAAACCCCGTTCCGTGAGGAATTATTGTATCATTTCTAGTCTTATAGATTGCCAATGTGCCATTGGTGAAGTCTGCTGAGTATCCTGATATTTGGCCTATGCATGATAAGCTCGTTACGAGTTGCACAAATACGACGGTTACGATATTTTTAGATTTTCGAAGCAATTGTAAATACATGTTATCGTGGTTATATATAATATAAACTATTTGGTTAGGGATTTAACTAAAAAAATTGGAGACTTGATTCGCACAAAATATTAACAATCAATATTATTGATAATTGTCAATATCTTAGAAGCTAGCGTTAATGATTTAAATTTTAGCGAGCCATTAGTCATTACAGATAATGGAAAGATGTTTTGGATAAAAGGGTCGCTAAAAATAAATGAGACAAGGCAGATACTTGGAAGTTTGCAGTTGGAAAAGAGTTAAAGGCGGCGGGCTACTTAGTTGACGCAAATGATATTCTTTAGAAACTTAAACTCTGTAACCAAGATTGTTTCATGGTAGCTTAACTAGGGCGACGGGTTTGATTCCACTTTGTGCAGCTAAGCGAAATTGTGGAGAATTTTGGGGAATATGAAATCCGCTAGATTGGACCCAGTAGAATGGCCCCGAACTTTTGGCTTTAAGGCTATTTATCTCATTTGCGCTCCCATTTAACCAGTCCCTCAGCCACTGCAATTTCCTGATAACAGTGCTTACCTCGCCAGTATTAGCACTGTGAACTTCAACAAAGAAGGCCTCACCTTTATAACAAAATATGTAATCCCAACGATTAGCTTGAGGGTATTTTTGGAGAGTGCATGCATCCAAGTTCACACTTCCTGAGCACTGAGTTGTATTTCCCAGGATGATTTTTCCACTGTGATTACCCAAGCCTTGCAAGCCATTTCTGAAACATTCGCTTATGTCGTCAGTAGCCTCTACAGCCTGCCTGAAGGTAAGCTTTTTCTTTTTTTTACTTTTCATTTTGGGCAACAGAATTAGCTATGATTTCAGCAGCTTTCGCGCTAAATGACGACAACCCGCCCCATTCCGATATCGAAGTATCAGTGCTTCCAGCATCAAGGCTCGAAATATCTTTTACTACAACTTCGTGATCTTGGCGGTCAAAATAATAGGTATTAACTTCCTTTTGCTCCAAAAGATCCTCAAAAAGTCGGATGGTGGCCGTTGTTTTCTTTAAAGAGAACAGGTCATAAAATTCATCCGAGCTGGCTTTGTTTACTTTAAGCGAGTTAAAAGCCCAAGCAAACTCCAACAAAACTGGCGAATGTGTCGAAACAATTACTTTGTAGTCTCGTGAAATAAGGTCAATAATCTGCAGCAATACTGATTTTATTGCTTGGGGATGTAATCCCATTTCTGGTTCTTCAATCACAACGTATTTTATCTCATCTTTTCGACTTACTTTGGCCGATGGGCTTAGCCAGTAGAAGCTTAGTAATAACGGCATAAATTCCTTTTGACCCGCGCTCCAAGTCATAAAGGGAATTGTTGATTTTCCAAAGCTTAGTTTGAATCTTTTTTTGTTCGATTTGTCTATTATGATTTTGCCGTCGTGGAAAATACTTTCATTGAATGAATTTCTAAGAGGAGCTTTTAACCTATTATTTTGAGGAAAAATGACTTCAGCTTCTTTGTCAACTCCGCGTTCAAGGAATTGTCTGAGGGTTTCGCTGAAATGCCGTAAAATATAAGGTACCGAATCTTCATATTCGGTAAAGAACCTCGGCCAGCCATTCTGCAAGCAGACGATTCTTTGAGCGGGGATATAAAAAAGAGTTTCAATGGCATTTTTTATTGATTCGGCCTTTTTGGGAAGTAGAAAATTTATTGGAAACTCGTCGCCATCAAATAGGACCTTGGTCTTTCCAGTCCAAATATCATGCATTCCTTCTCCAAAGTAGCGATCAAGTATTTGATTGGTGTCGTTTCCCCAAATAAATCCGTATTGTTGGAGTGTTCTTCGGATATGCTTTTTATCAATAATTAGTTTTAATAATTGCAAGAAGATGCTCTTGCCGCTGGCTTGAGGGCCCACTAAAAGGGTCAAGTCTTTAAAATTAATATCCGCTTTTTTTATTGGGCCAAGTGAAGTTACCGTCAAATTATCCATTTAGATAAATTTTGCAATCTTAAAAGTAGCACATTTGATTAATAATCAATACAAAAGTTAGGATAAAGGTGTCCTTTGATCATGGCTTGAAAGGGCGCCTATGCTGGCCGGATGCTGAATGTTATACTGCTGCTGATCGCTGGCGATAGTCTGTACCCCGCCACCCTCCGCCACCCTCCGCCACGCGCCCGGCGGTGCTGCGCGGGGAAGGCCGACGATAGGAGGCCGCCGCGCAGCTACCCGCGGCTCGACCTTAGTCGTAGTGCCGGAGCGGAGCGGAGGCAAAATCAAATATTCAAGCCGCCGGGCGCAGGCGGGTGGCGGACAAAATGGGGCAGCGGGCGGACTGAGTAGATGGGTAAGGAAAAGACCGACGCTGAGCAGAACGGAGCGACCAGGACGACCGGAGTGAGCGAAGCGAACGAGGGAGTAGGGAGCGGAGTGGCGCGAAGTTAGGCGGGATTGACGTCCCATGTACGTAAGGACGCAGGAGCTGCCCGAACGTAGGCGTCCCGAGCTGCAAGAACTATGACAGGCTTACCGAGCGAGCAAGCGCGAACGGAGTGAGCTCTGCGAGCGAAGGGCGAGCAGTTGAAGGCAAGGCTACCTTGACGGACAAATATGATCCTTGCCTTGAACGCGCAGGCCTGGCGAAGTTATTGCCGAGGGCGCCGGAGAGAGACCTTTTTACCCGGTAGCGTAAGGATGATAGCCTGGCTCGATATGGCCTCCGAAAAATAGCCATGGGAAACTTTCCATATCGCGCTTAGAGCATTCATTCGTAAGGGGCTTATGATTGCTCACTTGGCTTTCGCTTTAAATGTTGCTTCCAGCAATCATGAGGCCCTTGCGAATTATCAAAGCCGTTTCTATCGCTGGGCGTTACACTGCCGTTGATCGGCTGCGATAGCTTGCACACCCTTGAAACAATTTCTGACAGAATAGCATCTGTGTATTTCTGATGATCAAATTTGTTTGATCTTTCAAGAATTACTATATATATCAATTTTTTAGTTTTGTGTCACGTTTACACATCTTGCCGTCCTTCAAGGCACAGGAAAATCGGGCGGTAATTCTTAGAGCTAAATTGTTGTAGGCCGTCGGTGCGTGAAAAGTGAAAAATAGGGCGTCAGAGTGGCAGAACAATTATGGGATGAAGAATAGCCTTCTTAGCCGTATTCTGTATAAGTAAAAATAGCCGAATGAAAAGAACGGTTCTTACATTTGTAAAGCGGGTTTGAGCTTACCCGCAATTCAGGCGGACTTATGTGAACATGAAATGAGGAGTATGGAACGGAATGGAGAGGAGCTTCATGGTGCAGAATTCTTCGAACAAGACAATACTACATCGAAAATCACCCCGGAACGAGCCCGGACCATTTTGCAGGAGCATGGGTTGACCGTTAGGCAGGATCAGGCGGCGGCGATCCTATCATTCCTGCGACGTCTGGCTTTGATCTTTCTTGCTTCCACCAAACACAAATAAGCGACAGCTACACCAAGCACCAGGCTAACGATCAAAAAATTCCTTGATCTTGGGGTAGTTGGTCAGTTTATAAAGAAAGAGTAAGCCGCCCAGAACTTTCAAAATTGCAGCGATAGTCAGCGTAAAGTCGGCTTCAGCGGTATGCAGGATCTTGAAAAGTCCGCCGATGAAGTCGAGGCAATAACCGAAGACAAGGAGGCTAATGGCATATTTTGCTTTCATACAATCTAAATAAGCATAAATAACGATCAAATCAAACACATTCTTATGAAAGTCGCCGATTTGTACATCCGGGTATCCACCGACGAACAAGCCGATACCGGATACAGCCAACGCAACCAGGAAGAAGTCCTCCGCCGCTATTGCGAATCCAATTCCATAACGGTTCGAAAAGTCATATTTGAGGATCATTCCGCAAAAACCTTCAACCGGCCCGCCTGGACGAGTTTTCTAAAAGGTCTATATCGCCTGAAGGGTCAGACTGACTTGGTATTATTCACCAAATGGGACAGATTCAGCCGCAACGCGGCGGACGCCTACCAGATGATCAACACACTCCGGCGGCTTGGTATCGAGCCGCAGGCGATCGAACAACCCCTTGACCTATCCATCCCCGAAAATAAGATGATGCTGGCTTTTTACCTCGCAGCCCCGGAGGTGGAAAATGATCGCCGGGCTCTCAACGTCATCCACGGTATGCGCAGGGCGAAAAAAGAAGGCCGCTGGATGGGGCAAGCGCCAATAGGGTACCTAAATCGAATCCGGGAAGATGGCCGAAAATACATAGCTCCAAATCCACCAGAATCGATTTTGATGCAATGGGTGTTCCAGCAGATCGCCAAAGGAGAGGTCAATACGGAGCAAATCTGGAAGGCTGCACGATCCAAAGGCCTGAAATGCGGAAAAAACAACTTCTGGTTCTCCATCCGGAATCCGGTGTACTGCGGGAAGATATTCATCCCGAAGTTAAAAGATGAAGAAGCGCGGTTCGTTCAGGGGCAGCACGAGGCGTTGATCTCCGAAGCATTGTTCTATGAAGCCCAGGACATTCTGGACGGCAGAAAGAAGAATTGTCGGTCAAAGATGTACGTTGACGAGAAAATGCCTTTACGCGGCTTCCTGCTTTGCCCCCGCTGTGGCCGTACCCTTAGCGGAAGCGGTTCGAAAGGCCGGAAGAAGCGGTATTTTTATTACCATTGCAATTCCGCATGTGGCGCAAGATTCCCCATCGAAGCTGCCCATCGGGAAATGATCAGAGAGATTTGCAAGTATGTCCCTCATCCGGCCGCAACCGAACTCTATAAGCAAGTGATCACCGAAGCCCTCCAAGAGCAAGCGAAAGACCAACGGTCACAGAAGAAGAACCTGATCGCCCAGGTCACCGCCGAAAGCGAGCGCATAACTAAAGCCAGATCCCTGCTACTGGCCGGCGATATCGACGCCCTGGACTTCAAAACCATCAAAGCTGAAAGCGAAAAGCAGATCGTTGTCCTGGAGGCCAGGTTGAACGAGATAAAAGAAGACAAAACAGATATCAAAGCCCTGGTTGACCAAGCGGTAGACTACCTGGGAAATCTTGACAAAATCTACCAGGAAGGTCCGATTATAAAAAAACGGCAATTGATCGGTTCGATCTTTCCTGAAAAATTGACTTTTGACGGCGAAGTTTATCGAACCACTCGGCTCAACGAGGCGGTACAACTGATCTACAGCCTGGACGAGGCTTTCCGGGAAAATAAAAACGGGACAAGCGACATTTTTTTCGACTTGTCCCGTAAGGTTGCCCAACCTGGATTCGAACCAAGACATAAAGATCCAGAATCTTTCGTACTACCCTTATACTATTGGGCAAAGGGAGGACAAATTTAAGGCTTTTTTTGGTCCCCGCCAACCCCATCCATTCCCCTATTTTTGTACCTTCAATACCAAGGTCACCGCCATGCTCCGCCAATCTCTCGTCCTTTTCGCTGCAATCCTTTTTAGAGGTCACGCAAACTGCCAAATCTATACTGTTCAGTCCTTTGATGGAATTTCCGCGAAAATCACGCTTGCCTTGCGTGGTTCCAGGGAAGTGGATAGCGTGCCAGATTTCATTTATAGCGGGAAAGACACGCTTTTTGTCAATGATTTCTGGAGTCTCGATTCCGTTAGAGTTGTAAAAAGGCAGTTTCTGGAAGTGTTCTATGCTCATCGCGTAGGATCAGGGCAGGGGCGTGAGAATTATATTTTGCTGTCCGTCAAAGATCATCGGCTCATTGAATCGGCATATATGAGCAACGAATACGATTGCTCTGACATAGAATGTTTTTCATACAATATCAAACCGACAATAATTGGCGACAATCCGAAGAACTTTCGGCTCGCACTCGACTTTTCTGCGGAAAAAAGCACACTTTCGGGGCAGTATATCTATTCCGACCATCATCTGGACACCTTGTCATTCGATCCTAACGCATACGTTTTCTTTAGTCAAAAGAAAAGGACGCCCATCATAAAATTGCAAAGCCTGCCTTTTTACCCCGATCGCGAATTGGCGGCCCCCGATACGTTCTATTTTACCAAGGGCGTTTGGCAATACGACGAAACAGACAATGACGAAGAGCAGCCCGTGACCCGCCAAACTCGCCGCCGGTGAACTTACCAACTTTACCGCGGTACACGCTCATCCCTCGAAAACGAATATGGCGCCGCCGCCTCCCCAACCCCCCTCGCCTTATTCGGCGCCGCCCCCATCATCATCCTCATCTCCCCGCCCCGAAGGATCACCGAATGCGAAATCCAATTCTTGTCCCACGGCAACCCATTTAGCGTCACAGATCGAACATATCGCGTCCCGGCCCCATTCCCCGGAGCATCGATCACAAACGTCCGACCGTTCGTCAGCCTCAACGTCACCCGACGAAACAACGGCGACCCAAGCGCATACTGATCCGACGCCGGACATACCGAATAAAACCCTAACGCCGAAAAAACATACCATGCCGACGTCTGCCCGTTGTCCTCATCCCCGCAATACCCATCCGGCGTCGCTTTATACATCTTATCCATCGTCTCCCGCACCCAATATTGCGTCTTCCACGGCTCGCCCGCATAGTCATACAGGTAGAGCATATGTTGGATCGGCTGATTGCCATGTGCATACTGACCCATCCCTGCGATCTGCATCTCCCTGATCTCATGGATCACCTCGCCATAATAGCTGGAGTCAAAGGTCGGCGGCATCACAAAGATCGAATCCAGCATCGACACAAATACCCGACGCCCGCCCATCAGATCGATCAACCCCTGGATGTCATGAAATACCCCCCAGGTATAATGCCAACTATTTCCCTCCGTAAACGCATCACCCCATTTAAAAGGATTGAACGGCGTCTCCCAGCTCCCATCCTGGTTCTTCCCCCGCATCAATTTGGTCGACGGATCGAAAAGGTTCCTATAATTCATCGCTCTCGAAGCATACAGGCGCAACTCTTCGGCAGGCCGGCCGAGGGCCTTCCCAAGCTGATAGATACTGAAGTCATCGTATGCATACTCGAGCGTTCTCGCCGCACTCTCATTGATCTTCACATCATACGGCACATAACCCAGCTTATTGTAGTAATCGACACCGTCACGCCCCACGGCCGTGATCGGGCCCCGGTGATTGGCATCTTTCAACAATGCCTGATACAGCGTGTCGATCGCATAGCCCCGGAGACCTTTCAACCAGGCTTCAGCCACCACGCTGGCCGAATTATTCCCGACCATGACGCTTCGATAGCCCGGGCTCGACCACTCCGGCAGCCAGCCCCCTTCTTTATAATCATTCACCAATCCTTCCTGCATCTCTTTATTGATATCCGGATACACCAGGTTCAGGAAGGGGTATAAGGCGCGAAAGGTATCCCAAAACCCCGTGCCGCCAAATAGATACCCCGGCTCTACCTGACCGTTATACGGGCTGTAGTGGATGACTCGCCCGCCGGCATCCTTTTCATATAATCGCATCGGAAAGCAAAGCATCCGATATAAACACGAATAAAACGTTCTTACCTGATCGATCGTCCCACCTTCTACCGCCACCCGGCCAAGTGTCTTGTTCCAGATCGCCCTGTCCTTTCGCACCACCGCGTCAAAGTCATCCGAACCGATCTCCTTCAGGTTTTGCTCCGCCTGTTCGATACTGATAAACGAAGAAGCCACCCGCGCATTGATCACCTCTCCGCGTTTCAGCCCCGTGAAACCCGCCACCGCACCGACATGCCTGTTGGTCAGCTCGGAAGAATCCGAAAGCCCGTCATCTTTCCAGGTGTTCACTGTGCTGAATGGCCGGTCGAACACGATCACAAAATAATTCCTGAAATTCCTGGTCACGCCACCGCTGTTCCGCGTCGAATACCCTATGATCTTGTTTTCGGCCGGAATTATTTTTACATACGACCCCCTGTTATAGGCATCAACAACGACATAGGCGCTGTCCGTCCGCGGGAATGTGAACCGGAACCGGGCCGCCCTTTCCGTCGGCACGATCTCTGTCGTAACATCATAGTCGGCGAGATACACACTATAATAATAAGGCTTCACGACCTCCGCCTTATGCGAGAACCACGAAGCACGACTATCCTCGCTTAAATGCAACCCCGTCTCCGGCATAATGCTGAATTCGCCGTAGTCATTCATCCAGGGTGAAGGCTGATGGGTTTGTTTGAATCCTTTGATCTTATCCGCTGTATACGTATACTGCCAGCCGTCACCCATCTTCCCCGTTTGAGGGGTCCAGAAGTTCATCCCCCAGGGTAGTGCGATCGCAGGATAGGTGTTGCCATTCGATAACTCCACCGTAGACTGGGTGCCCATCAGCGGATTGACATAATCGACCGGATCAACGACCTTGCCAACCCATTGCGCCCGTGTCAACACCCATGCGAATAACAGCGCACTAAACAACAATGATCTTTTTAGCATACCAGTAGTAGAAATTTAGGCTTGCAAGCTACACCATTTTCTCCAGCCGCCGGATGCGCGAAACATTGACCGCAAGCCCCGATTTTTCAAGCCAGTCCCGTAATCCTTTCCCGCAACCGCTTCGGGCGGCAAAACAATCCTGCCGGACGTCACCCAACTTCACCAGCACCCATTCCAAACCCCGAAAGACTAAATCTACACAAAAGAAGAACCACAAGGACAGCAAAACCGGCGACAACAATGCCAATAGCAAAAGGCCTGCCGTCCAGTTTAATCGAAACCCGCGCCGGATCAAGCGGCAACCTAACCGAAACCCCAGCGCCAACATCCCCGAAGCTAAAGACGCTGCCTCCAATATCCGATCTCCGTCGCGCAGATGACCGAGTTCATGCGCAAGAATACCCCGCAGCTCCTCGTCTGAAGCCAATATTAATGTACCGCTGCTGATCATGATTGTTCGTAATCCTAAAGACCCATCCCGTCTATCCGAAGCGCTCAGGATAAGAAATTGCATCTCCCTCTTCCCCTCAGAACCAATCCGCCTCCAAACTTCCTTCAGCAATTTCGATAACCTCTCCTCCTCGGAGCTTATCGGTCTCCTGCAACCCTTGCCGGGAGATAATCCCAGCCACTCCACGAGAACGACCCCCCCAAAACATACCCCAAACCACCCCACAATCATCATCCATCGCACCCAATTCGCCATCCTCACCCCAAACACTACCAACAAAACAATCACGATCATGATCGTCACAAATACGTACCCGACAACAAGCAGGATATGCACCCACCGACACACACCCAACCACCTCGCATTTCCCATAGAAAAAAAGTTTTAAAGGACCGCTAAACTAATTGCAATTTTCAATTCGCGACCCCACAAAAAACTCTTACTGCAACATCCGTATCTTTACTTAATGAAGACCATCTTCGCCATCCTCGCCTCCCTCTTCTTGATAAACCTCCACGCCCAGCCGTCCGCAAAAATCGAGGCCGAAGGCCCCCTTCTCACCGCAGTCGACCCTTATATCGGCACCGCCGCCCACGGCCATACTTTTCTCGGGGCCAGCGTACCATTCGGCGCAGTGCAAGTCGGACCCACCAATATCAATAAAGGCTGGGACTGGTGCTCCGGTTATAACTATTCCGACAGCATCGTTATAGGGTTTACTCAAAATCACCTCAGCGGCACCGGCATCCCGGACCTCTGCGACATCCTCCTTATGCCGTATACCGGGAATTTCCGATTGGAGCCAGGAACCCAGAACAATCCGACTTCGGGCTATGCCTCTCATTATGACCACCGGCACGAGATCGCCCGACCCGCTTATTACTCCGTTTGGTTGAAAGATCGCGACGTACAGGTCGAACTTACAGCAACCGAAAGAGTGGCCTTTCATCGCTATAGTTTTCCTCGGGGTACGGCGGGCGGCTTTATCCTGGATCTTTTTCAGGGCAATTTCGACACGGGCTGGCAACATCCAAAGGTCTCCGCCTACTTGGAAAAACTCGATGACTCCACTCTAATAGGATGGCGTAACTCTTCACAATGGGCGCAGGATCGCCGGATTTACTTTGCCATTCGGAGCAGTGTCTCGCTAAAAGGATTTGGCCTCTTCAAAGGCGACAAGCCGGTCAAAGAATTAACGCTGGATGCGGATACGGTAAAAGGATTGGTCTCGTGGGGAAATGTACCAGTTACAATTATGTTGAAGATCGGAGTCTCCAACGTCAGCAGCGAAGCCGCTCTCGTCAATATCGCCGCGGAGATCCCCGACTGGAATTTCGAAAGGATCGTCCGCCAGGGCAACGCCAAATGGGAGTCAGCCTTAAGCAAGATCACCGTCGAAGCCGCCAACCCCACGCAGGCAAAAGTTTTCTATACCGCCCTTTATCACACCATGATCGCGCCCTCACTGTACAATGATCATGACAGCAGTTACCGTGGCGCCGACAACAAAGTTTATCCTCACGCAAAATTCAACAATTATACGATCTTCTCCCTCTGGGATACCTACCGCACCCTGAACCCGCTGATGACCCTGATCCAACCTGAACGGATAAACGATATCGTCAACGCCATGCTGGCGATTTACCAGCAGCAAGGCAAGCTCCCCATCTGGCACCTCCAGGGCCGCGAGACAGATTGTATGGTCGGCTATAGTGCCGTCCCGGTTGTAGCCGAAGCCTACCTCGAAGGTTACCGCGGTTTCGATCCCAACCTGGCATTCGAAGCCATGAAGGCATCCTCCACCCGCGACGACTATGGGATGAAATATCTGAAACAGGAAGGCTATATACCGGCGGACAAGGAAGGCGAGTCGGTATCCAAAGCCCTCGAATATGCCATCGAAGACTGGTGCATAGCTCGCGTAGCAGCCAGTCTGCACAAGCCCGCTGACGAAGCCTATTATGACAAACGCGGCGAATATTTCACCCGTTACTTCGATACCACAACGATGTTTATGCGCCCCGTTCTCGCCAATAACAGCTGGCGCACTCCCTTCAACCCTTTTATACCCACCGACTATACCGAAGGCAACGCCTGGCAATATACCTGGCTGGTACCGCAGGATGTGGAAAAACTCATATCCCTTATGGGCGGTGACAAACCCTTCGTCACTAAGCTCGACTCGCTCTTTACCGTAACAGGCTCCCTCGGCGTCGACGCCCCGCCCGATATCTCCGGCCTCGTGGGCATGTATGCGCAGGGCAATGAGCCCAATCATCATATCCCATACCTGTATGATTTTGCGGGCTACCCCTGGAAGACCGCGGAGAAGATCACCCGGATCACCCGCGAAATGTACACGGCAAAGACGGATGGTCTATGCGGTAACGATGATTGTGGGCAGATGTCCGCCTGGTATGTCATGTCGGCTCTCGGCTTCTATCCCGTCAACCCTGCCAACGGCATTTTTGTATTCGGAACGCCCTTGGTCAAGAAGGCGGTGCTAAAAGTAGGGAAGGGGACCATCTTTACGATGGAGACCATCAATTTCGGCCCCCGCAATATCTACATCCAGCGCGCCACACTAAACGGCATGCCCTACCGGAAATCCTATATTGACTACCATCTGATCAAATCCGGTGCTACCCTCCGTTTTTACATGGGCGAACATCCGAACCCAAAATTTGGGGCCGCCCCCGCCGATCGCCCCCGATCGCTCCCAAATTGAGGGCTCTGTCCAATATTGGGAAACCTTCTCACTTGCTACCCTCTGCAAATCAATGGAATACGCCCGGCATACAGCTTGCCTTTTTAGGGCGAAATCAAGCGATCAAAATGAAGCGATTATATCAAAAGTTAACCGGAGAAACGTTCGAGGATTCTGAATCCTCCCCCTCCCTGACCGTCCTGGCAGCCTTCCTCTCCGGCGTCCTCTGCTGTATGCTACTCCACTGGATCTTATTCTAAAAAATATCCGGCCTATCCGCTGAGCAAAATAATTAAATTCGCCAGCATGAAAAGGCCATTAATTATCCTGACCACCTGTCTCCTTGTTCTATCGTCTAACCTCCGGGCACAATCTCCCTCCTCGAGGATCCTTACCAACCAGGTAGGATACGAATCCGACAAGCCAAAGCGCGCCGTACTTATCGCCACCCGTCACTTTCCCCCGCTTGTCTTCGAGCTCATCGACGAAGCCACCGACCAGGGAGTCTATCATGGAAAGGTCGACTATAGCGGCCCGGTAGATCATTGGAAGAACTGGCAATTCTCCACTATCGATTTCACTCCCTTCACCACCCCCGGCACTTACCGGCTGGTCATCCGCGGCGCGGGCGCCATCCACTCCGAGCCCTTTGTCATCGGCACGAACGTTCTCGAAAAAGCCACCCTCTCCGATATTCTTTATTATTTTAAAGGCCAGCGAAGCGCCGGCCTCCTCGACCAGGCCGACAGGCATCTGCCTTCGGTCGCCATAGCCCCCGACGCAGGCGACCAGCGACCCGACACCCTCGACCTTCACGGCGGCTGGTACGACGCCACCGGCGACTACGGCATCCACCTTTCCCATCTATCTTTTTCCACTTATTTCAACCCCCAACAAGTCCCGTTTGTCGCCTACAGCCTCCTGAAAACATCCGAATTGCTCGCCCACCGACCCGGCACCGACTACCGTCAATTCATTCGCCGCATCCTCGACGAAGCCATGTACGGCGCCGACTACCTCGTCCGGGCGCAGGCAGCAGGAGGATCGTTTTACCGCTCCATAAGTGCTCCCGGCCCCGGCAAGCTCGCCAAAGACCGCGTCATCTCGCCCGAGCAACAATCCTACCGGATCAGGACGACCAAAGACGCCTCCTTCGGCGGCGACCGCACCGTCAACGACTGGCGCAGCTATCAATCCAGCTTCCGGTCGGGTGGGGGAATGGCCATCGCCGCCCTCGCCATGGCCTCCATGACCGGCGTTCCCGGCGACTTCCCCAATACCCGCTACCTGCAAGCCGCCGAAGCTGCCTTCGCCTTCCTGCAAGCAAACAACGCGACCATGACTAACGATGGCAAACCAAATATCCTCGATGATTATTGCGCCCTCGCCGCCGCCACCGAGCTCTACAAAGCAACCCGCAACGATATTTACCGCGCCGCCGCCGAGACCTACGCCCGCCGGCTCCTCGACCGCCTCTGCTCCTGGAGGGACTACACCGATTATTGGCGCGCCGATAGCGCAGACCGCCCCTTCTTCCATCCTTCGGACGCCGGCCTCCCTCTCGTCAGTCTGATATATTATTGTCCGTACGCCACCGAAAAAACCCGGACCGCCATCAAAGCAGCCGTCAGAAGATCCCTCGAACACGAACTCGCCATCACCCATGAGGTCAACAACCCCTTCGGTTATAGCCGCCAGTTGGTACAGGATACACTCGGCAACCGGCGGAGTAGTTTTTTCTTCCCCCACGGCAGCGAAGCCTCTCCCTGGTGGCAAGGTGAGGACGCCCGCCTCGCCTCCATAGCCGCCGCCGCCCGCCTCGCAATCCCGCTTTTCGCTTCGCCCGACGGCCTCTCAGCACAGACCGGCTCCTCCATCGACATCGCCGCCAACCGCCGCTTCGTCGATTCCCTGGAAACCTTCGCCCTCGACCAACTGAACTGGATCCTCGGCCTGAACCCCTATGACGCCTCCTTGCTTCAGGGTAC
>DASZJO010000199.1:0-14484 GCA_035948015.1 Puia sp. | reverse complement strand
ATAAAAAAGTATATTATGAACACGAAGACGAAAAACCACGCATTTAAAGCAATCGCTATCGCTCTGACCGCTGTAATGTTCCTCTTTGGTAGCCCGCTGACCTCGAAGGCAAACGGCGGTGGCTCTAAGAAGGCTTCAACGATCACCGAATCCCAGGTTTCCATCACCTACCAGGGTGTCACCGATAATAGCGTTGTTTTCAAAGTAGATTACGACAACGTTTCCGGCGAGAAGTTCTGGCTGATCATCAAGAACGATAACGGCGATATCATTTATCACCAGCAATTTAGCGACGTTCACTTCTCGAAGACCATCTTCCTCCAGAACACCGATACGGAGATCAATCCGACCTTCGTCATCCGCGCCAACAGCAACGACATCGTTCGTCAGTTCCAGGTCAACAAGATCATCACTGAAACGACCGTCGTAACGGGTCTCTAATAACTTCCTCGGTAAAATTAACACAACATAGGCCGCGCTTCGCGCGGCCTTTTTAATTTACCCACTCACCGCCATTCCAATCCGCTACCCCATTCACCGCCTCCCTCCCCCCACTCACCGACCTCCCGGCTAATATAACCGCCCCCCTCTTGCTCCGCCAACCTTTACCGCCTACCTTAGCATCATGAATACGGCAACCGACCAACCCGTCCTCCAGGTCGAAAACCTGGACATCTTCTACGGCAACTTCCAGGCCGTCCGGAATGTCTCCTTCGAAGTCCGCCCCGGCGAGATCTTCGGCCTGCTCGGCCCCAACGGCGCGGGTAAAACCAGCACCCTCAGCGCAGCTGAAGGCCTGATCAAGGCATCCGCCGGAACAATTCTCGTCGCCGGCTACGACATCCGACGTCAACCCCTCTACGCCCGCGCCTCCATGGGCGTCCAACTTCAAGCCACGAGCTTCCAGCCGGAGCTGACCGTCAGCGAGATCATTACCCTATACGGCGGACTCTATGGCATCAAACTCGACGCAGATCAAGTGATGACGATCCTCACCGAAATAAAATTGCAGGACCAGTTCGGCAAACGCTTCGGCCAGCTTTCCGGCGGCCAGCAGCAACGTATCTCCCTGGTAATCGCTACCATTCATAACCCGAAGCTTGTCCTGATGGACGAACCCACCACCGGCCTCGACCCGCAATCCCGTCGTCAGCTTTGGGCAAGGATCGAAGCGATGCGCGACAAAGGCCACGGTATCCTCCTGACCACCCACTCGATGGAAGAAGCCGAAGCCGTCTGCGACCGGATCGCGATCATCGACCACGGCCGCATCATCACCACCGACGCCCCTCAGGCAATCATCGACAACAACCGCGACCGTCCCGAAGTCATCGCTGCCTCACGCCATGGAAAGATCACCCTTGAAGACGTCTTCATCGGCCTGACCGGCGCCGACGTCCGCGCCTAAAGGAAATTAACGCATCTTAAAAAATAATTCGCCATGTCAACAACTTCACCCGCCCTGATCATAAACCAACCCGCAACCGAAACGGCGCCCCGCGTCCTGCCCAGCTCCAGGGAAGTCTTCATGTCCCTCTTTAAAGCCGACCTCACCACTCAATGGCGCAACCGCCGGGCCTCCGTTATGGTCATCCTGCTGCCGGTCGTCATCTGTATGTCCTGGAAAGCGCTGATCGTCAGAACAGGCGGGGCCTTCGTACTCTCCAACGCCATCACACTTGGCCTCAACGCCATCGGGCTCATGGGTTATTCCAATTCCATCGCCCGCGACCGCGAAAAAGAAATCTTTCAACGATTACGCGTAGCGCCCGCTCCCAATTGGACCATCATGGGCAGCCGCCTCGCCGTCCAACTCGTAATGATCATCCTGATGACCGTCATCGTCTTGATCGTCGGCTATCAATACGATCACATCACCCTGTCCGCACTTGGCTACCTCGCCGGCGTCCTCACCGCAATTGTCGGCGGCGCGGTCTACCTCGCCCTTGGCCAGGCCATCGTCGGACGCATCAAAAACCCCGAGACCGTCAACGCCACCAGCCGCCTGATCTATATCGCATTTATAATGATCGGGATGTTCGGCGAGCTCGGGATGCTCGGCGATATCATCAACAAAGCCGTCAAATACACCCCCTACGGTACCGTCAAGTCCATCGTCTCCGGCGCATTGACACCCTCCTCCTGGACGAGCGACACCAGCCTGGCCCTCGCCATTACCCTCGGTTACACCGCCGTATTCGCCTACCTCGGCATCAAATGGTTCAAATGGTCCAGCCGCAGCTGATCAACCGCAGCTGACCAACCGCACCATCCACTTAAACGTATCCTTTATTCCTTCACCTTCGCCGCCCGGCCATCAATCACCGTTCCCGAAAATACAACACCTGCCAGCCGCCCCGCGATATGCACCGGCTGCCACTGCGAACTGTCGATGACCGTGCCGTCAAACCGTACCTGATAAACTCCTTTGGAAGCATCGATCTCCACCGCGCCCTTTGGCCGGTCCCAGATATCCGCGGTCGTGCCGCTCCCGACAATCGTATTGTCGACAACCGTGATCTCCTCTTGCGTACTATCAAAACCAAACCCGGAAAAATCATTGGTCATCCTGATCGCCGACCCACCCACCCCCCCGAGAAAAAGATTATGATCGATCCGGTGCCCCCAGCCCCCAAAGAGGGCAGCGCCGGCAGCCCGCCAATTGTCCTCGACCGTATTATTGCGAAAAGTATCGTCGACACAAGGCTGCCGCACCCCCGCCGCATTATTCGGCCAGACAGCCATCCCATCATCCCCATTGTTGCGGATACTGCAATTCTCTACGACCGAATGCGAAGTAGCCTGACTGAAATTGACCCCATCCGCATAATTGTTTCTGATCCGGCAGTTGGCAATCACCAACGCCTCTGTGACCGGCACCGCACCCGGCGGATCATACCCCGCTATCCAAAAGCCACATTCAAAATGCTCCACCCAAAGATCATGAAGATAGGATCCCATACCAAACGTTCCCGAAAAGCCCTTATACTGCTTGTATTTGCTGCGCGGCATCCTCGCCTTTTGCTCCCCATATTGCATGCGGCTATTATTGGCCGTATTCAACGAAAAGCCCGCCACCTCCACCCCGCTGACCCGCGCGACAATGCCGCCATAAGCCTGCCGGTTAGTTAAAAAATATAGCTGCGTATACCATACCCCCGCACCCCGGATCTTTAAACCCCCTCCCTCCAGTTCCAAACGATCACTAAGCAGATATCGCCCCGGCGGTATATACACACTCTTACCGCCGGCCATGGCCGCGCGGATACAGGCGTCGAACGCTGCCCAATCGTCCCCCTGATCATCGGGGACCGCGCCATAACTGGTAACGCTCAGGGCCCCCGCAGGCGGCCCGATGACGGCCGGCAACGGCTCGAGCTCAATAAGGTCAACGCCATACCCGATCGTATCCTTCTCATCCTTTTGCAGCCTGATCGTGTCTCCGGCCCGCACCGGCGCCCGAAGTCGAAAATGAACCTCGTCAAAACGCATAAACGTTTTTTCCTGCCGTGTGGGAAACGGGTCCGATACGCCCGTCTGGAAATACTGATAAGCCCAGTAAGACGAAACTGCCACATCCTCCATTTTCCTCCCGTTGACATACAACCCCAAAACTCCCTGCACCCCCGTCCCTGCCGCATTGTCCGGCAAGGTGAAACGCAGATTGAAGCCCTGCGCTGCCGCCCGGACCGTCCACTCAATATACGCACCCTGGGCCTCCAGACACCTGTAACTCCGCCCGGTCGCCTCGGGATCTGCTACCAACCTCGCGCCCCCCACCCGGCCTGCCTCCGATCCATAACGGATATACGGTACCCGCGCTCCACGCTCCTGCGCTGTCAGCCGACCCGCCCAGAATAACAAAAGAAAATAAAAACCGATTTTCATCCTATAAAGTAACAATAGCACTCATTAGGCGCCTAACTTTATCACAATTGTATAACAGTTTCCTGATGCAGTGGCCCGGATTCGGACCACAACAAAATAATAATCAAGTAACTATAAATGCATTCGCCTTTTTCTTATATATCCGGATTCATCTTCTTAACAGTTCGCACCAAACCTCCGAACCCTTTCCTTCGTTTATTTACAGTAAAATATCTCTGCTATGAAATATACGGTCCTGTTATCAGCCTCTTTCCTGCTGCTTTGCACCCTGCCCGCAGCAGCTCAATCTAACAAATACCCCGACCCGCCCCAGGCTTCGTCGAATGCCAAATACCCGATGTCCCTCACCGACGCGCAATGGAAGGCGCGCCTGACACCCGCCCAGTACTATATCCTGCGGGAAGCAGGCACCGAAAGAGCAGGCACCGGCAAATACGACCATTTCTACCAAAAAGGCACCTACTATTCCGCAGCATCGCTGCAACCCGTCTTTAGCTCTGAAACAAAATTTGACAGCCACACCGGCTGGCCTAGTTTCTACGCCCCCATCAACCCCGACGCCGTCCGCCTCGTCCTCGATCATAGCGACGGCATGACCCGCTGGGAAGTGGTAGACAGCAAGACCGGCTCGCACCTCGGCCACGTGTTCGATGACGGCCCCGCCCCCACCGGTAAACGCTATTGCATGAACTCAGCCGCCCTCATCTTCGTCCCCGAAGGCGGCGCGCCTCCCACCGACCCGAAAACAGGAAATCAATAAATAATCATTCATCTTCACATTCTTTCAATATGAAACATTTTCTCTTCACCTTCTCCGCCATTTTTTTCATGGTTGCCTGCGGCCAAACCCAAACGCCCATCCCCACCAAAGACCCCGGCCATCCCTCCCCAAATGAGCAAACCGCCTACTTCGCCGAAGGCTGCTTCTGGCATGCCGAGATTGTTTTCCAAAGCCTCCTCGGCGTCCGCGACGCCATATCCGGGTTCTCCGGCGGCTCTACCCCGTCCCCGAGCTACGAAGATGTCTGCACCGGCGGCACCGGTCATGCAGAAACCGTGAAAGTTCTCTACGACCCTGCCAGGATCTCCTTCAAAACCCTCGTCGAAGCCTTCTTCGCCAGCGTCGACCCAACCCAACTCAACCGCCAGGGAAATGACGTCGGCACCCAATATCGAAACATCATCTTCTATCGTAACGCCGAAGAAAAGAAGATCATCGACGACGAGATCGCCATGCTGACCACTACCCATAAATTCTCCGGTAAAATTGTCACTGAGGTCAAACCCTTCACCACCTTCTACACCGCCGAAGACTATCACCAGGAATATATCAAAAACCACCCTTCAAACGGTTACGTCCAAAACGTCTCTATCCCCGACTACATCGAATTCCGCAAAACTTTCAAAGGGCCCTTTAAACCAAATTTATAACTACCACCCAATCCCATAATCCAACCCATAGTTACTACTCCCACCCCAGAAGGTCCCATGCTTGTCATCCAGAAAAATCGCATTCAGCGGCCCGCTGGTCCTTTCCAAATAAGTGGGAATATACCCCATCCGCAACAAATCTCGCCGCACATAAGGTGGCGTGACATCATTAAGCAAAATATGCCCCGGTCTCGGCCGCCGGTCTTGCAGCTTCTCCCCACCCAGCGACAACCACAGCTGATCGGTATTGATATTCGGCGCCTCCGTCGCCTCTTGCACCGTCATCCCGAAATCGACCATATTGAGGAAAAATTGCAGCAGGTTCTGGTCTTGCGTATCCCCGCCCTGTACGCTGAAACACAGGTACGGTTTGTTATCCTTCAACGCCAACGTCGGCGTTAGCGTCACCCGCGGCCGCTTATGCGGGGCCACCACATTGAAAGGGTCAATCACCGAATCCAACACAAAGCTCTGCATCCGCTGACTCATCCCTACACCCGTATGCCCCGCGATCACCGACGGCGGCCACCCGCCGCTTGGCGTTACCGAGACCACCCATCCATCCTTATCCGCTGCCTCGATACTCGTCGTCCCCCGCCACAACCGGTCATGATAAACATCCTCATTCATCGCCACCGGCGCCCCACCACCCGCTGCCATCGCCGCCCGCCGACGCAGCAAATCCGCGAAAGGATTCGTCCGCCCCTCATACGGATACGGATCACCCGGCCCGATCGTCGGATCATTATGGTCCGGCTGGATCAACGCAGCCCTTGCCTTCGCATAATCTTTGCTCAACAACCCCTTCATAGGTTGCCCTGTATTCACATACGGATCTCCGTAATAGAAATCCCGGTCCGCAAACGACAAACTCATCGCCTGATATACCGTATTGATATAGTGGGCGCTGTTATACCCCATCGCCTTAAGATCGAAATTCTCGAGGATGTTGAGCGCCTGCAGCATCGCCGGGCCCTGTGTCCATTGCTGGAGCTTGTAAACCTCCACACCGCGATAATTCACATGCAGCGGCTCTTCTTCAACAGGCTTCCAGGCGGCCATATCCTCCATGGTGATCAACCCGCCCTGCTCCTGGCAGCCCCGAACGAACTCCTGCGCAATATCGCCCTTGTAGAACCTATCCATCGCCGCATAGATCGCCTCCTTCCGGGTCTTCTTATGCTTCAAAGCATCTTGCTCCGCCTCCACCATCTTGGTCAGCGTCTCCAGCAGGTCCTTTTGAGCAAATATCTCCCCTGGCTCCGGCGCCTCCCGTTTCTCACCGGGATGCGTTAAGAAAAGCGCCTTGCTATATGGCCATTCCTTTATCCGCCGCTTGTTGGTTTCAAACATATTGGCGACCTGCGCGTCAATAGCAAAACCCTTCGCCATCTCCATCGCCGGAGCCAGCACCTCCTTGAGACTCATGGTCCCGTATTCGGCCAGCATATAACAAAGGCCACCCGGCGTGCCAGGGGTCACCGCCGCCAACGGCCCATATTCCGGCGGAAAATCATAGCCTTTGCTTTTGAAAAAGGCCGGCGTTGCCCCCGATGGCGCCCAGCCAAGCGCATTGATCGCAATTACTTTCCCCGTATGCGGATTGTAGATAAGCGCCTGCGTCTCCCCACCCCAGGTTAAGACAATATGCATCGTACAAACCGCCCCCAGCATCGCACAGGCAGCATCGATGGCATTGCCCCCTTTCTGAAAGATCTGCGCGCCGGCTTCCGCAGCCAGGGGCCTGCCGGTGACCGCCATCCAATGATTGCCATGCAAAGGCGGCTTTTCCGTGCGCTGCGCCACCAAACTCGAAAAGCTCGCGGCCGTAAGCAAAGCCGCCGCAATTATTTTTTTATTTACCGCTATCCACATCTTGCAAAAATTTTATTAGTCCTGGAAAATAATGCTCCTGATCATCCCACATATCACAATGACTCCCCGCCGGGCAATACACGTACGTCCCATGCTGCACCTGCTTGCTCATCCATTCCATATATTTCGGATCCATCGTATCGAACTCACCCCCGATCGTCAGCGTGGGCACCTTGATCTGCCCCAAATCCTTCGACCGGTCCCATTTGATCAACCTTCCGCCGGTCTTGAACTCACTCGGCCCCTGCATGCTCACATAAATCCCCTTGCTGAGATGTCTGAACCCCCGCACCACCGGATCAGGCCACGGTACCACCCGACATAGATGCTGATTATAATACTCACTGATCATCAGTGACCCGTAAACAGGATCGTCATACTGCCCCTTAGCCTCATAAGCCTGCAGCGAGTCCACCAGCGTCTTGCGCATCTTCGACCGCAACACTCCATTGTATTTTTCATACTCGGGCATACTCGCCATCATATTCGAAATGATGAGCCCCTTAAGATTGTCCTGATACTTGAACGCATATTCCATCGCCAGGATCCCACCCCAGGAATGCCCCAGCAAATAAAAATTATCCTTATTCAACCCCAACGCCTGCCGCACCTGCTCGACCTCCTCTACAAAATGCTCCGGTGTCCAAAGACTGCTGTCGTTCGGCTGATCGCTGTAAAAAGACTCCAGTTGGTCATAGTAAATGAACTCAATCCCTGCCGCAGGCAAAAAATTCTCAAAACACTCGAAGAACTCATGCGTACCGCCCGGTCCCCCATGCAGCAATAAGACCTTGATCTTCGGATTATCCCCAAACCGCTTGGTCCAAACATGGAACTTCCCCTTTGGAGTAGTGATCTCGACCAACTTGATATTCCCGGTCTGCACACCGGAATCCTGCCTGACAAAATAATCGGCCAGCGTGGGGCCCGTACCCGCCGGCTGGTCACAACCCACGCACATCCCCAGGATGAATAAAACAAGTAGCAATCTCATAAGCATCAATTTGTTGTTTAAGTTACGCCTCCTTCCCCACTTCGATCACTCACTTTTTGCGTAGTGTTTCCCAAAGAATCAGACTTTGGATACATTCACTGAAAACAAAACCGGCGTCATGAAATACCTCCTCGTCCTCCTCATCACTTGCGCCACCTGCGCAACGGCACAACAAAACCCCGCAACAACCTACCCTAACCAAACAGAGGGCGACTATAAAATCAAAAATTTCCCCTTCCAAAGCGGTGAGACTAGCCTGCCCGAACTCAACATCCACTATATCACCCTCGGCCAACCCGTCAAAGATAACAGCGGTAAAGTCACCAACGCCGTCCTCATCATGCACGGTACAACCGGGAGCGGCGCCAATTTCCTGTCCAAACTCTTCGCCGGCAACCTCTTTGGCCCCGGTCAACTCCTCGACGCCTCCAAATATTTTATCATCCTGCCCGACGGCATCGGCCACGGCCACTCGGGCAAACCCAGCGACGGCCTGCATATGCGATTCCCCAAATATACCTATGATGACATGGTCCTGGCCGACTACCGCCTTCTCACCGACCACCTGGGCGTGAACCACCTGCGCCTTTGCATGGGCACCTCGATGGGCGCTATGCACACCTGGGTCTGGGGCTACACCTACCCTGACTTTATGGACGCGCTGATGCCTCTGGCGAGCCTGCCCGTAGCCATCGCCGGCCGCAATCGCATCATGCGCAAAATGGCCATCGAAGCCATCGAATCCGACCCCGCGTGGAGGAACGGCGAGTACACCGGCATCCCTGAAACAGGCATGCGCGGCGCCTATGCCTCTCTCTTCTTCATGACCAGCAGCCCCTGGCACCTGCAAGAACGCGCCCCTACCCGCGAAGCAGCAGAGAAACTGCTGGATAACGGCGTCACCGCCTTCCTGAAAAACTCGGACCCAAACGACTTCATCTATGCCTTCGACGCCTCCCGGAACTACGACCCCTCACCCAATCTCGGTAAAATTAAGGCTCCCCTCTTCGCGATCAATTCTGCCGACGACGAAGTCAACCCGCCCGAACTGGGCATCATGGAAACAGAAATAAAAAAAGTAGCGAAAGGAAAATATATCCTATTGCCCTGGTCCGAAAAGACCTCCGGCCACGGTACCCACTCCAACCCCACAGTCTGGGGCGACTACCTCAAGGAACTGCTAACAATCAGTTCCCCGGCCCATTGAGCTCCACCACCGCAAACCCCGGCCTGTTATACCGCTGATACGGGATGACAACCTGGTCCCTGGCCACCTGCCGGCATCGCTGAAAATCCAACGGCGCCTTCAAGCCCCAAAATAACACCCCCTGCTCCGTTACCAGCTGCCCCTTGCGGTTGAGCACCGTCGACGCGGCATACAGCTGATCGTTCTTGACAAAACTATTATACAGGCAGAACAGCTTATCCTGAAGTGGTATGATCGTATACGAAAGATTGGGCGAATTCAGCTCCGTGATCTGCTCCTCGCTGATCATCCCGCTCCAGGTACTATCTCCCCTCATGGAGGGAAAATAATACATACTCAGATCACCCCGGTCATGATACGGGATATTGATCGGGGCCGGATACCGCGCATACCCATAATGTGGCGGCGGGACCTTCACCCGATTGGAAGACGGCCCGGAATCCGGATAAGGGATATTGTTCTCCGCAAACACGATCATCGGATCCCACCCCTCATCAAAGGTCATATCATCTATCGGCTCTTCGAATAACCGCCCATACTCCTTCAACAACAGGAAGCCACCGCCGGGCATCGCCATGAAACTCTCCTTCACCATATTATTGTTCCGCACCTTCCCACCACCCAAAGTAGTCAGCCGGAACGTCGTATCAAAGTCAAATTGCCGGAGCCCCATCGAATAATGCACGATCCGCACATTCTTCAGCGGAGTGTAATGGAAATCCGATAACACCCCCGCCACCGCCACACCATGAACATTGTCGATCGACAAACCGATATCCTCCGTCACCGCAATCGTCGGCAGCCAGATCTCCTCATACCTGAACCCCGTATCCGAGCCATTAAAATGCGACAGTAAATAGTTGTTATTTGTCCTGGAGGGCGACACCATCAGCCACTCCCCATTATTGGCCAACTTCACCGTCCCCTGATCAAAATCTTCCAACGGATAACCGATATAATCATCCTGGATCATGGGCTGGGTAAGAAACGGATGATTATATACCCGGGAGGACACGATCCCCCAATCCGCATTAAAAAGAATCGCATGGATCTTCGGCGCTCCGCCTGCAACAAATTGGAACCCCAGCAGTAATGTCAGGCTCCTGTCCTCCGATCGCACCAGCAGGAAGCTGTTCCCCGGCTCGAAGAATGGCATCGACCCTACCTTGCGGCCGCTTCCCGTCGGCTCGCCGTCCGGAGAATACCGCTGCACCCAAAAATCTACCTGCCGGTTGTCGTTCTCCGATATATATAGCTGATCGAAATGATCCGGGTTCTGGATGAGATATTCCTTTAGCTCCGCCCCCGGACAGGAAAAATGGCTGACCTCATTCACCGCCTTCATCCTGAAATCATAAATGACAAATGATCTCTCCTCGACCGGTTCGATGATATGTTTCATTGGCCGCTGTCGTCGGACCATGGAGACCCAATAATAGTCGCCGATCTTCCCCAACATCTCTTCCCGAATCGTGAACCGGTCATTATAAGGTTCACAGAAGGTGACCTCCTGGGCAATAAGCCGATACCCAGTCGCAAACATAAGGACACCCAAGCATGCCATCATCCTTGGTCCCATATAACAGCCTTTTTATTTGTTAGCTTTAGAAAAGAATTAACGTCGATTACCAATCATCAGTTTGCCGCCCTTGTTTAAGTTACGATTATTTATAAGATAAAAGTGCGGGTACTATTTTCCACAATTCCCCATGGGTCTTCTCACACCTTTCCATGCCTGGGAAAAAGTTTCCGGTCATGGGACGAAAATCAGTTCCCGACCCCCCAGCCACTCGAAACCAACCGCCGGAACAAAAACCACAATCATTTATAAATCAATAACTTGCAAAATCATTTCGATTTCCCATTCACTGCCGGGACCTTCCGGCACGTACCTTGCCTTATACACTTCGGTTTTTCATAGGATATTGGATTTAAAAACGGGGCTGGATTTCTATCCTGGCCCTTTTTTTTTAACTTTGTTTTGAATCCCAATAACCTCCCTGCATGCGAATCGCATTCCCCATTATCCTATTGCTGTTCACTACCCTAACCGCCTTTCCCCATCCCAACGTCCACATCGGTGCTTTCCCGGACTGGCTGATAACCAACCATTGGAGCCTCGATCGCCAACCCTCGCCTGAAGAGATCAGTGACGGATACTATTACGAACTGCAGGACCAACAGACCAACTTGCTGCGGAGCACCGAATACACCCACTTTATTAAACATATTATGAATGCGTCGGGCGTCCAGGGCGAATCCGAAGTCTCCGTTACCTTCTCCCCCCAATTCCAACAGGTCGTCTTCCACCGCATCTGTATCCTGCGCGACGGCGCAACACTCGACCAGCTCCAACCTTCGAGGATCAAGGTCGTCCAGGAAGAAACCGACGCCGGCGACTTTCAATACAATGGTCTCCAACGCGCCTTTCTCACCCTCGCCGACGTCCGCAAGGGCGACAGGATCGAAGTAGCTTACTCGATCGTCGGCTTCAATCCCGTTTTTGGAAAGAAGTTTGCGACACAGCGCTATTTCACCCGCTCGACCGCAGTCTGTAATTATTTTCGGACCCTTATCAGCAGCGCCGACCGGCCACTATATATTATAACCCGCAACGAAGCCCCCGCGCCGGAGAAACAGCGCGACCGGAATACCCTGATCTACCGCTGGATCAACCCTCCGCTGGTAGCGGGTGACGAAGGCACTGACGTCCCTTCCTGGTACAGTACGCTGCCATTCGTCTGTATCACGGAATATAAGGATTGGCATGAAGTGGTCGACTGGGGCCTCAATACCTTTAATCACTACCAGTTTACCCTGCCTCCTGCACTCTTGAAGAAGATTTCGGAATGGCAAAAGACCGCCGCCGGCAACAAGGACATCTTTGCTAACCTCGCCACCCGATTCGTACAAAATGATATCCGGTACCTCGGCCTGGAGATCGGCGAGAACACCCACCGGCCACACCCACCCGCAGAAATCTTTAGCGGCCGCTTCGGTGACTGCAAGGATAAAGCCCTGCTGCTTGCCGTCATTCTCCAACACGAAGGGATTCCTGCATACGCAACGCTCATCAATACCGCGGAAGGCCGGAATCTCCCCAACGTGGCGCCCTCACCCCGTCTCTTCGACCATACCATTGTAGCCATCCAGCGCACAGGCGGCGGGTGGCTCTATATCGATCCGACCATGTCCGGCCAGCGGGGCGAGTTGTCCGACCTCTATATCCCCGACTATGGTTATACGCTTGTCCTCCGTGATGGAGAGGATAGCCTGCGTAGCGTAACAGCATCGAAAAATTACAACTATTATATCAGCGAAGACCTGAATGCGCCGTTCTACGACACGTCCCGGTTTGACGTCACTACTACATACACGGGCGGCGCCGCAGACAAGGTCAGAAGCCTGTACGAAGAAGAAAGCCGGAAAGACATCGAAAACAGCTACCTCAAATATTATGGATATTGGTTGACAGGCATACAAAGGGACCGCCCCATCGTTTATTCCGACGACAGCCTGAAGAATGAACTGACCATCAAAAAATCCTTTGCCATCCCGAACCTTTGGACTGTCGATAAGAGAGGTAAACGGTCCTTCGACTTCATCGTCAAAATGATCCGGGACAACCTTCCCGATCTTCCTGCAGGCCAGTCCGCAAGACCACTCGCCCTGGCCTACCCGCTGCAGGTCCACTACACCCTCCACCTCAACCTTCCGGAAGAATGGCCCTTCAACTCCGGTCCGCTCCATATCCGGAATAGCGCCTACCAATTCGACTTTACACCGGAGCTGAGTGGAAAGGAAATGACCCTTCAGTACACGCTGACCACCTTCACCGATCATATCGACGCCGCGGACATCCGGCAATACAAGGAAGACTACAAGGAAATGGATGAGCGCGTGTCCTTCTCGCTTTATCAGGAAGGGAACGATCTTTCCCCCTCGCTTACCCTCGACCCCGCACCCGCGAGACCCGACCACGCCACTTCAACGGAGAGCCACCCCTTCCTGCCATGCTGGCCTGCGGTCTGGCTGAGCTTCTTCTATGCCCTCCTCGCTTCCCGGTTGTTCATCTATCTAAACACCCGCAGTTCGAAAACTCGCTATACTCCCGGCTCCGGCTACCCGATAGGTGGCTGGGTGCTGCTTCTCGGTCTCTGCATCGGCGCTGGTCTCGCCCTGGACGTCTACCAGTTCTCGAGCGCCAACTATTATAGCCGCGACAACTGGACCGCCTGGACCAATGCCGGTGGCGCCCCGATGCAATACGTCTATCTTGGGCAACTGGTGATCCAGCTGAACTTTATTGCCGGCGCCTGCGCCGTGCTCTATTGGTTCATTAAAAGACGCGACATCTTTCCCCGCATGTTCGTTTGGTACGTCGGTATTGTCCTCGCCGGCCGGCTTGCCCTGGTAGCCCTGTTCTTTACTACCCACATCCCCGCTGCAATGAGCGCCTACCGCGCGGACCTGCCCTGGGCTGTCGTCCGCACCAGCGTTTACGCCGCGCTCTGGGTGACCTATGTCATGCGCTCCCAACAAGTGAAAAGCACGTTCCTCCAGCCCTTCCGGTAACCCCCTATTCCCTATTGCTTGACTAAATACCCCCAAACCCCATCCATCTCCATATTCGGCCCGGCGGTAAAGAACAACCACTGCGGATTGATCGCCGTCGCCGTCGTCGGCGCAAAACCCAACGCCCATAGCCCCGGTATCGTGATCACCCGGTTATGTGTCTGCAACTGCCCGAGCCATTGACCGTCGATCGTATACACATTGATACGCCCATCCCCAAAATTCCCGATCATGATCACCGACTTCGAAATATCGAATTTACTCGAATCGTTCGAATCACCTCCCTCGCCCTTCTGCATATCTTCCGGGTGCAGGAAGCCTGCCGGCGGCATCACCACACCCCAGGGGGAATTCAACCACCCGCGTGAGGCCAGCCGCTTGACCCACACTCCTGCCGTAGTATAAATATCGACAAACCCTTCTCCCGCACCGACAGCCTGCCGCCCGTTCGCTCCCACCTTTGCATACGTTACCACCAGCCAACTGCCCACCGGCTGAATATTGAAATTGTGAT
>DASZJO010000198.1:0-8442 GCA_035948015.1 Puia sp. | reverse complement strand
GATGAAGCAGCAGCGCCCCAATGGTATTGGACTGGGCATCCACCAAAAAATCCAGTTCCGGCTGGGTAAGACCCTGAGTAGCTCTGATCACCGATGCCCGATTCCAGTTAAGCATGGACACCAGGATGCCTATTTGCGGAGAATATCCTTCTCTTGGTCCGATCAGGTTGAGGTTATCGTCAGCGAACCGATTGCCCCGGCCCGGGAGCGGGAATAGGCTTAAAGCGCCTGCTCCGGTTGCGACCAGCATACTATTTTGAAGGAATTTTCTGCGATTCAATGTAGTGGTCATTTGTTTATATTTTTGGTTTAGGAAATTCATGCGGGAGTAGAAGTGTTGCCTTTCTTACTAAAGGTAGGAAAATTACGATGGGATAATATTAATAAAAAAAGAAATCCTAAATTTCCATCATGAACGATTATTGCCTTCCGCCAAAGCAGCTGTTGCTGATGGCGCTCATTGTCCTGCTGATCCCTGCGTGTTCGCATCACCGCCCCAATAAGCCCCGGATCCTTGTCTTCAGCAAAACGACCGGGTATCATCACGAGTCGATCGCCGACGGGAATATTGCTATCCGGCAATTGGGAAAAGAGAACCAGTTCGATGTGGATACGACGACGGATGCCGGCTGGTTTCTGGATGACAGTTTAAAGCATTATGCCGCAGTGGTTTTCCTAAGCACGACGGGCAATGTGCTGGACTACCGGCAGCGCGTGGCGTTGGAACGGTATATCCAGGCGGGAGGTGGATTCGTGGGCATCCATGCTGCTGCGGATTGCGAGTATGACTGGCACTGGTATGGCCGGCTGGTGGGCGGGTATTTCTTCGATCACCCTGGAATCCATGACAGTTTTCCGAATATTCAGCAGGGTGTGCTGCAGGTGGTGGATACGGCGAATGACGCGACGAAATTCCTGCCGCGGCCGTGGAAGCGGACGGATGAGTACTATAGCTACAAGGAACTTAATCCGGACATACATGTCCTGCTGAAGATAGATGAGTCAAGTTATAAGGGCGGTCATAAGATGGGGGATCATCCGATGGCGTGGTATCATGAATATGACGGCGGCCGGGCTTTTTATACGGAACTGGGTCACACAAAAGAAAGCTTCCATGAAGACAACTATCTGAAGCATTTGCTGGCGGGTATCCGGTATGCGATCGGCGATAATAACGTCGCGAACTATTCGAAGGCGAAAAGCCAGATCCCGCCGGACGAGGATCGCTTCGTGAAGACGCAGCTTTCGCTGGGCCAGTTCTACGAGCCGACGGAGATGACGATCCTTCCCAACCTGGATATCCTGGTCCTGCAGCGGCGGGGGGAGATCATGCTATACAAACACGATACGAAGCAAGTGAAGCAGGTCGGCTTTTTGAATGCGTATTACAAGGCGCATGTGCCGGGTGTCAATGCGGAGGAGGGAATGCTGGGGCTCGCGAAGGACCCGGGTTTTACACAGAATAACTATATCTATATCTATTACAGCCCGGCGGACAGTTCGGTGAACCGGTTGTCGAGGTTTATTTTCAAAAATGATACGATCGACCGGGCGACGGAGAAGACGATCCTGGAGGTGAAGGCCCAGCGGGAAATATGTTGTCATACCGGCGGAAGCATTGCCTTTGGCCCGGACAAGCTCCTGTATTTTTCGACGGGGGACAATTCCACGCCATTCGACGAGAAAGGCGCGAAGTATGTCAACAGCGGGTTTGCGCCGTTGAATGACCTTCCCGGGCATCAGCAGTTCGATGCGCGGCGGTCGGCGGGCAACAGTAACGATCTGCGAGGCAAGATCATCCGGATCCGGGTAAAGGCAGATGGCAGCTATGAGATCCCGGAGGGCAATCTATTCCCGGCAGGAGAAGCGAAGACGAGGCCGGAGATCTACGTCATGGGAGACCGCAATCCTTATCGAATTTCCATCGATCAAAAGACCGGCTATCTATATTGGGGCGAGGTGGGGCCGGATGCGAACGATGATAGTTTTGCAACGCGTGGCCCCCGCGGCTATGATGAGGTCAACCAGGCGCGGAAGGCCGGCTTCTTTGGCTGGCCGTTATTCGTCGGCGATAACTATGCCTACCGCGAATATGACTATGCAACAGGAAAGAGCGGTGCTGCCTTCGATCCGGCGAAACCGATCAATGATTCGCGCAACAATACGGGGCTGCGGGAATTGCCGCCGGCGCAGCCGGCGTTCATCTGGTATCCCTACGGGCCTTCGCACGATTTCCCCGAGGTCGGGACTGGAGGCCGCAATGCAATGGCGGGACCGGTGTATTATACGGACCTGTATCCCGATTCGTCGAAGTTGCCGGAGTATTACAACGGCAAGCTCATCATCTATGAATGGATGCGGGGATGGATGAAGGCGGTGACGATGTTACCGAACGGGGATTTCGACAAGATGGAGCCGTTTGCCCCCGGCGTCAGGATGAATTCGGTGATCGACATGGAGGTTGGGCCCGATGGGCAGCTCTATTTACTGGAATATGGCACGGGCTGGTTCACCAAAAATCCTGATGCGGGACTTGCGCGGATCGACTATATCGCCGGGAACCGGCCGCCGGTGGTCAGCGGGATCAGCGTGGACAAATCATCCGGCCTGTTGCCGTTCACGATAAAGGTCAGAGCGGAGGCCGGCGATCCGGAGAAGGGCAAGTTGACCTATGAATGGGATCTGGGGAACGGTGTGAAGAAGGAGACAGCGGAGCCAGAACTGGACTATACATATACAAGCGTCGGTGATTATACGATAGCGGTAGTAGTAAAGGACGATCAGGGGGCTACGGCGAAGAGCGATGGTGTTCCGGTCTATGCGGGCAATTCGGAACCGGTGGTCTCGATAGCATTGAAAAGCGGCAACAAATCCTTCTATCTGCCGGGAGTGCCGGTAGGGTACCAGGTGGAAGTGAAAGACAATGATACGACTGCTATCGATCCTGCCAATCTGTATGTCGCGGTCGACTATCTGCAGGGTCACGACAAGACAGCCGTGCCTATGGGTCATCAGCAAGGCCAGGCGGCGGTGAGCGGCCGGCAACTAACGCAGACACTGGATTGCAAGAGTTGTCATAAGGAAGCGGACAAGTCGATCGGGCCGGCGTTCCTGCTGGTGGCCCAGAAGTATCAGAACGATCCGAAAGCGGCGAATTACCTGACGCAAAAGATTGTCAAAGGCGGGAGCGGCGTGTGGGGAGATGTGGCGATGTCCGCGCATCCCAGTTTGTCGGCTGACGACGTCAACCAGATCGTCACGTGGATCCTTTCGCTTGGCGATAAGGCGGCGGTGAAGAAATCCCTGCCGCAAACAGGCACAATCGTTCCGCCGGCGGATGAACCGCCGAATACGGCGATGGTGATATCGGCCAGCTATACGGATAAGGGCGGCAATAACGTCAAGGCGCTGACGGGTAAAACGACAGTCTCGCTGCGAAGCAGCAGCGTTTATTTCACCGGGTTGGAGAAGGTGAAAGGTTTTACACCGTATAAGTACAATAATCAGCAGGTCATGATCTTCCCTGGCCGAGAGGGGTGGATTGCTGCGGACGCTGTCGATCTGACCGGGGTGCGGCGGATCAACCTGGTCTGCGGCTGGCAGTCACCGCCGAAGGGGAGCCTGGAATTTGAAATCAGGCTGGACAGCCCGGACGGGAAGCTGTTGGGTAAGGGGTCGGTCCCGCCGGTCGTTGAAAAGGGTTCGACATCCGGGGTGGCTTCGATCCCGATGAGCGCAGTGACGGATGGAGAGATTCATACGGTATACATCCTGTATCCGGGCAAGGAGGCCGTGTCTGGCGGGATACGCTTCATCCAATTCCATTCAAAGTAAAAAATAACGACCATGTCAGGAAGGAAACTGATCCTGTGTTGCCTCGGTTGGGCCGGGGTTGCGGGTTGTCATCCGGCTGAGAAGCCGTTGCCCCGGATCGCGATTGCGGGTCTCGGCATCGAATCGAGTACGTTCTCCCCGGCTTTGACGGACGAGGCGGCATTTCATGCCCGGTACGGCAGCGATGTGTTCGGTAATTACCCTTTCATGTCGGCAGATTCGCCGCTTCGGAAGCGGGCGGTCTGGATCCCGACGATTGTCGGTCATTCGTTACCGGGAGGAGCGGTCATGCGGGAAGCGTATGAGTCGCTGATGGGCAAAATGCTGGATTCGCTCAAGAAGAATGGGCCTTATGACGGGCTGTATTTCGATATTCATGGTGCGATGAGCGTAGTGGGGCTGGATGATCCCGAGGGGGATATGATCTCGCGGATCCGGGCGGTGGTGGGAAAGGCAACGATCATTTCGACGTCAATGGACTTGCATGGGAATGTCTCGCAGCGGCTGGCGCAAAATACCGATCTCATCACTGTTTACCGATTGGCGCCGCATGAGGATGCGATGCAGACGAAGGAGCGGGCGGTAAGGGACTTGCTGGAGCGATTGGAGAGCGGGAAGGGCAAGCCAGCCTATAAGGCCTGGGTCCCGATCCCCGTCCTGTTGCCGGGAGAGAAGACGAGTACGAGGATAGAGCCGGCAAGGAGTGTTTTTGGGAGTATAGATACGACGCTGGCGGAAGATGGGGTTCTTGACGGCGGGATCTGGGTAGGGTATCCCTGGGCGGACGAGCCGAGGAATCATGCGGTAGTGATGGTCACGGGCGATGACCGGTCCCGGGTATCGCAGGCGGCTGAGCGGTTGGCGCGCCGCTTCTGGGATGCACGGCTGGGCTATGCGTTCGTGGCGCTGACGAAGCCATGGACAGAATGTCTGGATAGTGCCCTGGCCAGTCACAAGCATCCATTTTTTATCAGCGATATGGGGGATAACCCCACGGCGGGCGGTGCGGGGGATGTGACCTGGACGTTGAATCAGCTGCTCGCCCGGCCGGAGTTCCGGAGGCCTGACGGGCCTTCGCTGATCTATGCGTCGATCCCGGGGCCCGATCTGGTCCGAAAGGCGATAGCGGCGGGCGTCGGCGGGCATGTCGACGGGCATGCCGGTGCGGTTGTCGATTCCCGGTATTCGCCGCCGGCCCATCTTGCCGGGACGGTGGAATCGATTGTTACGGGTGACCGGGATGCGGAGGTCGAGGTAGTGGTCCGGATCGGAAGTCTTCATGTGATCGTCACGCAGAAGCGTAAGCCTTATCATAAGGAGGTGGATTTTACGCGGCTGGGGCTTCAGCCGCGGAAGACGGATATTGTGGTGGTGAAGATCGGCTACCTGGAGCCGGAGCTGTATGCGATGCGGGCGGATTGGATCATGGCGTTGACGCCGGGTGGGGTGGATCAGGATATCGAGCATTTGACCTATAAGCGGATCGGGCGGCCGATGTTCCCGTTCGACCGGGAGATGAAAGATCCCGATCTGTCGGCTCGGATGATCAAGTCATCGGGTAGCTTGTAAAACAACGAGTTGTAGACGGATCGATTTATTCACATCGTAGTTTTACTTCGTAGAATTACCTATGATGACCGGGTTTTGTGAACTATCTTTGTGGCGATACAGGTGCCTTCTGTAAAATGAAAAACCCTAAACGTCCGTACCCGCGGAAGGCCCGAAATCTCACCAATATCCCTATGACAAGCGCAGTAAATTAAATCCATACCTGGGGCCGGCATTGTTTTATCCAAACATTAAAACGATGTTGACACGCGTACCCTTAAGATTCTGTAGTATTGCCCTTATCATGGCGGTGCCGACGATCCCTTCGGCGGCCGATTTTGGTAAGCAGTCGACTGTGTCCGGTAAGAAGATCAACTACGCGGCCAAGTCTGTTCATTCCACTTCTCCCGTCTCTTCGGTTATTGCCAAAAAGCAGGATATGACAGTTGCCCTTTCGAATGAACAGGGGAAGAAATTCGTCGATAATTATATCCGCCATAATGATGAAGATCTGAATGTCGTCCGGAAGCGGAGTGAAGGTCCCTTTACCATCATTGATTCCGTATTGGGGCATTATGGGCTTCCGTTGGAACTGAAATACCTGGCGGTCATCGAGTCCGAGCTGAAGACTTCGGCCCTCAGCCGGGTCGGCGCGCGGGGCCCGTGGCAGCTGATGCCGGGGACGGCGCATGAACTGGGGCTGAAGGTCAGTCGCCGGTCGGACGATCGAACAAATTATTATAAAAGCACGGTTGCTGCGGCAAAATATCTGCGGGACCTGCATCGGGAGTTTGGCGATTGGTTGCTGGTGCTGGCCGCTTATAACGGCGGACCGCGTCCTGTCTACCGGGCCATTAATAAGGCGCATAGCCGATCCTTCTGGGCAATCCAGAAATATCTGCCGGCGGAATCCAGGGGGCATGTAAAGAAATTCATTGCTACCGCTTTTTATTTTGAAGGCGCTGAGAAGGCAAGTCAGCGGTCCAAACCGGATGTACAGCTGGTCAGCGTTGCTATCCGGGCGACGTCGCCTGCTGTTGAATCGGACGATGACAAGTTCATGCGGCTGATGATGGAGTCGGCAAAGTCGTTACAGACGTCCAATGAATTGCTGGGCAATTAGGCGCAGACGTCCATCACTCCGTTACCCTACCGGTAACAGGGTCCAACCTGAATATTCTCAGGGTTCGGGTCGTCTTACCGACAACGTCTCCTGCGGGGGCGGAGAGGGCGGCAGCCGTGCCTATAATGACCCCGCCCGGAGCACCGGGGCCTATTCCTGTCGACGTCGCTTTATGACTGTATTCCCTTGATCCCAACACGTAAAATTGGTGACCGACGGCAAAAACTGTAAACAGGTCGCCGTCCATCATAACATATACCTGGTGGCCGTCGCAATAGCCCCAGGCAGTGTGGTTGAACGTCATTCTCCCGTTTTCGCCCGGGACGTTCAGCTGAGGCTTGCCCAACGGATCTTTATCAATGGTATAGTTCAAGATAGAAGGTGCGTTATCCCGAAATTCATCGAAGGTGACATATACACCTTTAACCAACCGGGTCGCGTTGTCCATGGGATAGGCAAACTGCGCGCGGTTGAAGGAATCGATTTGCTGATAAGAGACTAATCTTCTATCCTTATCAAGGTCGGTTGCGGCAACCTGACGCATAAAAAAGTCAAAAAGCTCTCTCACCTGGTCCGTCGCGATGGATGAAGCTACTTCCCCCCGTAGTCCAGTTACCGTGCTGTCGAATCTCATCAACGGGGCGTAGCGATCGTTTGCTTTCACATAGACCTCCACCCGGAAGCGGACATTCCATTCAAGACGGGCCCGGATGTCGAAGCTGTCGGGAACAGCTATCCAGAGGTCTTTCAGGACGATAAGAAGTTGATAACGGCCTGCTGGTCTGGAATAGGTGGCATTGAGATATCCCGTCAACTGCTGGCTTACCGGTAAGATGAACATAACTTCGTTCTGCCCCCTTCGACCGGTGCGCACTATCCCGATGCGCGAAGTATCCGGCCGGGCATCGATCATACTAATCTGCTGGAACAGATCCGGAAAATCGTGACCATACTTACCGAGGGGGAGTGCCACCCGTTCGACGCCGCATTTTTTTTGGATGAGCCGCTCCCCCACGCTGTCTGGCTGACCAGCTGCGGGCGTGGTCAGAGCAAGAAGCAGGTATAGAATGGCAAAGGGTTTCATCGAACAAACGGGTTGGTTGAGCTAATATAATAAATCCATCTATCTTTATAATATGAAAATCGCCACCTATAATGTCAATGGCGTCAATGGCCGGCTGCCGGTATTACTCCGGTGGCTTAAAGAGACAGCGCCGGATATAGCTTGCCTGCAGGAATTGAAAGCTCCCCAGGAAAAATTCCCCGAGACGGCCTTGCTGGACGCGGGATATAAAGCCATCTGGCACGGACAAAAGAGTTGGAACGGGGTGGCGATCCTGTCGAGGCACGAACAGCCGCAGGAATTACGGCGGGTGCTGCCGGGGGACGCTGAGGATAGTCATAGCCGCTATATCGAAGCGGCGGTGGGCGGGCTGGTAGTCGGCTGTCTGTATCTTCCCAACGGGAACCCTGCTCCGGGTCCCAAATTCGATTATAAATTAAGTTGGTTCAAGCGGCTGACCGCGCATGCGGCCGAGCTGTTGGCTTCCGGAAAGCCGGTAGTGCTGGCGGGGGATTACAATGTCATGCCGACCGAGATGGATGTCTATAAACCGGAGAACTGGGTTGATGATGCATTGTTCCGGCCGGAGGTCCGGGCGGCGTTCCATGCGCTGGTGGCCCAGGGCTGGACGGATGCGGTCCGGAAGGTGCATCCGGAAGAGAGGATCTATACGTTCTGGGACTATTTCCGCAATGCCTATAGCAGGAATGCGGGGTTGCGGATCGATCATTTCCTGCTGAGCCCGATGCTGGCAGGCCGGTTGAAGGCCGCGGGCGTGAACCGGGAAGTGCGGGGGTGGGAGAAGTCCAGCGATCATGGGCCGGTGTGGATCGAGGTGAGCAGTTGAAGGACGGAGGGGTGGAGCCGGCGAACG